>JBILBZ010000039.1:0-11469 GCA_044353425.1 Ilumatobacteraceae bacterium
TGTATTAGAGTTGTATACACAGAGAGAAAAAGCAAGCCCCATCTCACTTGCACGACGAAAGGTTGCCCCCATGGCTGTTTCCGCCGGAACCCCCATCGAACTTGTTGAAGGCGTCTACTCCAAGCTGTCCGCGAATGCCGCGCTCGGTCGCGAACGTCTCGGACGCCCATTGTCTTTGGCCGAGAAAATTCTGATCAACCACCTTGTTGACCCCAAGACGCAAGAGATGGAGCGCGGCCGTAGCTATGCCGACTTCAACCCTGACCGTGTCGCCATGCAAGACGCCACCGCACAGATGGCGTTGTTGCAGTTCATGACCGCAGGCCTTCCCACCACCGCAGTGCCATCAACAGTGCATTGTGACCACCTCATCCTGGCCAAGGTCGGCGCAAAGCTCGACCTCAAGGATGCAAACGACGTCAACCGTGAGGTCTACGACTTCCTTCGCAGTGTGAGCGCAAAGTTTGGTGTTGGCTTCTGGGGTCCTGGCAGCGGAATCATCCACCAAGTCGTTCTTGAGAATTACGCATTCCCTGGCGGCATGATGATTGGTACCGACAGCCACACGCCTAACGCAGGTGGACTCGGCATGGTTGCCATCGGAGTTGGTGGCGCAGACGCGGTTGACGTCATGACAGGTTTCCCTTTCAACGTTCGTTGGCCAAAAGTCATCGGCATCAGGCTCACCGGAACTCTTTCTGGTTGGAGCAGTCCGAAGGACGTCATCTTGGAAGTTGCTCGTCAGCTCACCGTTGAAGGCGGCACGGGCGCGATTGCTGAATACTTTGGACCAGGCGCCGACAGCATTTCTGCAACGGGCAAAGCAACCATCTGCAACATGGGTGCAGAAATTGGTGCGACATGTTCCGTATTCGGTTACGACAGCAACATGAGCGACTACTTGCGTGCAACAGGTCGCGAAGCGATTGCTGCAGCAGCCGACAAAGTTGCTGCAGACCTTCGCCCTGACGATGGCGCCCAGTACGACCAAGTCATCGAAATTGATTTGTCAAAGCTCACACCACTGATCAATGGCCCACACTCTCCTGACCGTGCGCACAAGATCGGTGCAAATGGCGTTGGTGCAGCAGCACGTGAAAACGATTGGCCACTCGAAGTGTCCGCAACACTCATTGGTTCCTGCACCAACTCTTCATACGAAGACATCACACGTGCAGCATCCATTGCTCGTCAAGCAGCGGCAAAGGGCTTGAAGGCGAAGACAGAATTGCTGATCTCGCCAGGAAGTGAGCAAATTCGCGCCACGATCGAACGTGACGGTTTGCTTGCAGACCTTGAGGCAATCGGCGCAACCGTTCTTGCGAACGCATGTGGTCCTTGCATCGGTCAATGGGAACGTGCGGCAGATAAAACTGCGAAGCCCAACACCATTGTGAACTCCTTCAACCGTAACTTCCCGAAGCGTGCTGACGGATCCGCGAACACTTTGTCGTTCGTAACAAGTCCTGACACCGTGATGGCCGTTGCGCTCTCCGGTCGTCTCGACTTCGACCCAAACGTTGACACGATCACCGCGCCCGATGGCACCGAAGTGAAACTTGATGCTCCTCGCGGCGACATTCTCCCTGCGAAGGGTTATGACCCAGGCGTTGACACCTTTACTGCACCACCAGCAGACGGAAGCAAGGTCGTTGTTGAAGTCAGCCCCACATCAGATCGCCTGCAGTTGCTGCAGCCGTTCAATGCATGGAATGGCAAGGACTACCTCGAACTCCCCATCCTCATGAAGGCTCAGGGCAAGTGCACCACCGACCACATTTCTGCAGCCGGTAAGTGGCTTACTTACCGCGGTCACCTTGAGAACATCTCGGGCAACCTCTTCATCGGTGCAGTCAATGCATTCGGTGGCGAAGTCGGCATCGGACTTGACACTCTCGATGGTTCCCGTCGTAGCTACCCAGACATTGCCAAGCACTACGGCGAGTCAGGCGTGCAGTGGTGTGCAATTGGTGACCAGAACTACGGCGAAGGTTCATCACGTGAGCACGCTGCCATGGAGCCTCGCTTCCGCGGTGGAGTTGTCATCTTCGCTCGTTCGTTTGCCCGTATTCACGAAACAAACTTGAAGAAGCAGGGTCTCGTGCCGCTCACTTTCTCTGATCCAGCAACGTATGACGCCATTGAAGAGACAGACCGCATCAGCGTCTTGAATCTTCCACCAGTGCCCGACAAGCCAATGCAATGCCGCATCACCAAGGCTGATGGTTCCACTGTCGACTTCGAAGCAAAGCACACATTCAGCCCCGAGCAAGTGGAGTGGTTCAAGGCTGGTTCAGCGTTGAACATTGTTCGCCAGAAAGTCGCGAACGCACAGTAGTTAGTTTGAGCGATTAGTCGCTCAATGACTTAAGACTCAATCGAGACCCGGGCGCCGATCTTCTTCGGAGTCCGGGTCTCCTTTGTAATTGGATGGATAACTGCGACGTAGTTCATTATCTGTTGGTTCGCGGTATTCGCGACCTTCTGGTGGTAGCAATGCAGAAATTGCATCCATGATGAGTCGCGTATCTGCGTCAGGGTCTGTGTATGACAGATGCACGGGCGCTCCCACCGTGATGATGACTTGCGGTGGTGATGTGAGATTCGTGATGTTTGGCAACTTCGCATTGCGCGGCCACACTTTTTCAGTACCCCAGATACCCACCGGAATCACTGGTGCTTTGGTTTCTGCTGCCAAACGTGCAGCACCCCATCTGCCTCTCAGCACAGGATCAAAGAATGCCGGGCCACGAGGAATTGTCCCCTGCGGCATGATCGCAACAAGATCGCCTGCGACTAACGACTCTGTCGCTGCTTGCAATGGCTCGTCACTTCCGGTGCCGCGTTCAACACGAATACCGCCAAGTGCTGTTGCAAGAGGTCCAATCACCGGCGCATCAAAGACTTCTTTTTTGCCGAGGAACCGAACTGCACGGCCAGTCTTCGCAACAGCCAATGAGATAGCAGCAATATCAAAATAACTGCGGTGATTGCCACAGATGATTGCGGCGGAATCTTTTGGAATGTTCTCGGTTCCTGTGATCGTGAATCGTGCGTACGGGAATACTTCTGGTCGCGCAAATTTCATCAATGCTTGCTGCGCTTCCAGACCAACAACAGGAATCTTGGCGACGCCTGCTGGGACATCAAAATGCGTGACAGGCCAACGACGTGCCGCTGCCATTAACCGCAAACGCCAGTCAGGGTTCACACACACTGGGTTACCCACCGACGTTAAAAGTGGCTCATCAAACACACTGTCGCTATACGCGTATGACCCTGCAAGATCAATTCCGTTTGCACTCGCCCATGCCTTCACTGCATCGCGCTTTCCACGCGACCACACGTAAACGCCGTCTAACTCGCCCGTGTAGTTGCCATCAACGTCGACGGCATAGGTCGTTGCAATGACATCATCAAATCCAAGAAGCTGTGCAAACGGTTCGATGAGATCCCGCGGAGTCGTTGTTGCGAGAACAACTTTCAGACCATTTGCGCGATGTTCTTCAAACACTTTGGTCGCGTACGGCTGCAACATCGCAACAAGATCTGGTGCTGCAGTGTGTGCTGCACCACGAACGACCTCTTGTGAATGGCCCTTCATCGCGAGCACTGCTTGTCGGCCCAACACCATTGAAGGCAAGTTTTCACCGAATGTTTCAAACACTTGATACAACAATGACTCACCAGGAATGGAACGATTCACCACTCCGGTTTCGCGTAGCACGCGACTCACGACATGAGCAGATGCCCCCGACAACAAGGTGCGGTCTAGGTCAAAAAATGCAGCGTGGGACACGGGCGAAGATTACGCCTGTTCTGCAAGGAGCGAAACCAAAAGTTTTCGGGGCGCGCCTTGGCCAGGAACAAGGCCAGAGAATGGGAAAAGCCCCGCATTGCTGCGGGGCCTCTCAACCGAAACCCGATGTTGGGGGAACATCTGATGGGTTCTTTCGGCCGGCTATTGGGGGCAATGCCGGCACGACTTGTTGATTCCAAGTATTGCCCACAATGGACCTAACACTCAAGCCGAACAGCACGATACTTGCTATCGTTTTTAGAGATAGTTGTCACAGGGGGCAAAATGGAATTGAAGCAGCTGCAAGCCCTGGTCGCTATTTCAGAACATGGGTCCTTCTCCGCGGCCGCCAAAGCGCTCGACACGGTGCAGTCCAATGTCTCGGCCCATCTCAGCAGGCTGGAGAAGGAGCTCGGCAGTTCCCTTATCGATCGCGCCAGTGGCACTCTCACCGACGAAGGCGAAATGGTGCTGGCACGGGCGAAACGAATCCTTCATGAAGTGGAAGACATCGACACTGACATTCACTCTCTCGGTGATTCGGTTTCCGGTGATTGCCGCATCGGGACATTAGGAACGACTGCTCGATGGTTGATGCCACCATTGCTGAATTCACTCACCCGCCATCATCCTGGCGTGCGGCTCACAATCGTAGAAGGTGCTTCCAGCGCACTGATGTTACGTCTCATGACTGGCGAGATTGATGCAGCACTTGTGCACTTTCCCATCGTTGAAGCAAATGTTGAAACAAAAGAAATGTTCGCAGAAGAGCTACTACTACTTGCCCCTAAGAAACACGTTCTTGCAACACACGAGACCATCTCACTTGAAGAATTATCTGAACACCCCATCATGTTGGCGCCCCGCGGTACTGCTGCACGCCGCATCATCGATCGCGCTGCTGCAAGCAAAGGTGTTGCGCTGCATCCACAGGCCGAGATCGACGGAATGCGCCTGATGGCATCCTTGGTGTTTGAAGGGTTTGGCGCAGCGATTGTTCCTGCCAGTGCTGTGCCCGGATGGCTCAAGGGAGACTTTGTCCGTATTGGTGTTCCCGACCTTCCCCGTCGTGTGGTGGGTTGGGTTCAACGAGAACGACCTCGCCCCAACCGCGCCACATTGGCGGTGCGAGATGTTGCCTTCGAAGTCACAGGGCGACACGCGTCTCGACAGCCGGGTATCTCGCTAGAAAACACCGTAAAACAGGCCAAAGGAACCCGCGCATAGCCCACCAAGTACTGTGGAAGACGTGAGCGAGGCCAGTACAACACAACCCACAGTTGTGCTTGAACTGCAGCACAGTGTTCCTGGTGCTGCAACCGCCGCCGTTGTCCAACTCTCAACAGAGCGCCACGTTGTGTGGCTTACTGTCGATGGCGCCCACCATAAAGGAGCACTCTCCGCGGCAGCGTCGCATGTGATTGCAACAGCTGCCACAACCGCTCGCACCAAAGGCCTTCCGCTTGTCTTGCAGATTGAGTCATCTGGTGCAGACATTCTCGAAGGAATAGCTGCACTTCATGGTTGGGGCACTGCAGCAAAATCTCTCGCCGAATGCTCGGGTGTCGTTCCTACGATCAGCATCGTGACAGGTCCGGCAGTGTCGGGTCCGGCACTTCTCATCGGACTTTCCGACTTTGTTGTGATGACCGAAGATTCCTACGCATTCGTGAGTGGACCCACCATGGTCGCCGAGTTCACGGGCATCACTATGACCAACGATGAACTTGGTGGAGCAAACACTCATGCGCGCAATAGCGGTGCAACCTCGGCAGTTGTCGCCAACCTTGACGCCGCGATTACTTGGGTCGAGGAACTTCTCGACTATCTCCCTAACAACGTTGACCAATTGCCAACACCACTTGAAACAGATGATCCCGACGAACGATCGACACCTGAAGCAGGAGACCTCATCCCTTCCACGTCAACAGGAAGCTATGACGTTCGCAAAGTGATTGAGTCCATCGCTGATGATGGTGACTACTTCGAACTTAAGTCGCGATGGGCGGGCAATGTCATTACCGCTTTTGCCCACATGGCCGGATACTCCATCGGCATTGTGGCGAATCAGCCGATCAACCTTGCAGGCACTCTTGATATCCCTGCCTCCCAAAAAGCAGCCCGCTTTGTGGCTTTCTGTGATGCCTTCAATATTCCCGTCATTACCTTGGTCGACACACCAGGCTTTTATCCAGGTAAAGACCTTGAATGGCGTGGCATGATTCGCCATGGTGCGCAATTGGTGTTTGCATACGCGCGAGCCACGGTGCCGCGCATCTGCGTGATTCTGCGCAAGTCCTACGGTGGCGCCTACATCGTGATGGATTCGAAGAAAATGGGCAATGATTTATGCCTTGCCTGGCCGTGTGCAGAACTTGCCGTCATGGGTGCGGGTCAAGCCGCTGCCATTCTGCAACGCCGGGCAACACCGGAAGAGAGAGCCGAGTTCGAGGCCGACTACACCGAACGTCTCCTCAATCCATATGTCGCAGCGGAACGTGGCTATGTCGATGCCGTAATTGACCCTGCTGACACCCGTACTGAGATTTGTGCAGCTCTTCACATGCTTCGAGACAAGCGAGAACGCCTTGGCTCACGCAAACACGACAACACACCACTCTGAGCCAGTAGCCACATCCAGGTAAGTGGGAACCCCTGAGGGCGTTCGTCTAACCTGTCAGCGGGGGAAATACGGCCCCCTCTACATATTTCCGTCAGTAGTCAAGGAGACCCCTCATGGCTGACACCATCACAATTACCGATGATCGCACTGGAAAAACGGTAACCGTCCCCATCGAAGGCGGCGTCTTCTCATCTGCCGCATTACGCGATCTTGACCCCAGCCTTTTCATGTACGACCCTGCATACTTGTCCACCGCATCATGTGCATCGGCAATTACTTATCTCGACGGCGACGCCGGAATTCTGCGTTACCGCGGCTACCCCATCGAACAACTCGCTGAGAGCTCTTCTTATCTCGAAGTGGCGTACCTACTCCTCAACGGCGAACTTCCAACTGCAGACGAAAAAGCTCAATGGGAATACAACGTCACACGCCACACCATGATTCACGAGAACATGCGTAAGCGATTCGTCGATGGCTTCCATTACGACGCACACCCCATGGGCATGTTCATCTCTGCAACAGCTGCCCTTGGAACCTTCTATGAAGAGTCAAAGGAAATCTTTGACAAAGAAATCTTCGACAAGCAAGTACTTCGTCTTGTCGCAAAAGTGCCCACCATTGCTGCGATGTGTTATCGCTTCAGCCAGGGTTTGCCATTCGTAACGCCAAACAACTCGTTGTCGTATGGCGAGAACTTCTTGAACATGATGTTCAAGATTGGCGACGACTACAAGGTGAACCCCATCTTGGCTCGCGCAATGGACATTCTGTTCATCTTGCATGCAGATCATGAGCAAAACTGCGGTACCACCGCAATGCGAGTTGTGAGCTCTGCAAACTCTGACCCCTACACCTCAACAGCTGCAGCAGCAGCAGCGCTGTACGGACCACTACATGGTGGTGCTAACGAGGCAGTTGTTCGCATGCTTGCCGAAATCGGCGACGTAAAGAACGTTCCTGCGTTCATCGAAAGCGTAAAAGCTGGCGAAGGTCGCCTGATGGGATTCGGTCACCGCGTCTACAAAAACTTTGACCCACGAGCCACGATCATCAAGAAGACGGCGTACGACGTCTTCGCTGTCACAGGCATGAACCCACTGCTCGATATTGCTCTTGAGCTCGAGAAGGCTGCACTGAACGATGAGTATTTCATCAAGCGCAAGCTGTACCCGAACGTTGACTTCTATTCAGGCCTGATTTATCAGGCTCTCGGATTCCCGGTCGATATGTTCACTGTTCTCTTCGCCATTCCTCGCACTGTTGGCTGGTTGTCACACATGCAGGAGCTTTTGAACGACAAGGAACAAAAGATCAGCCGTCCTCGTCAGTGGTACATCGGTGCCGACGAGCGCAACTACGTTCCAATCGCAAAGCGATAATCGGGTTCACGTCGCACAGCGATAACTGTCTGTGCGTAAGTGCAGAAACAAAAAAGGCGATGCCAGATGGCATCGCCTTTTTTCATGAATTCATCTCTATGCGATGTCGATGACAATCTTTCCGACATTGCCATTTGTTGCCATGAACTCATGACCCTTCGCAACATCAGCCATTGAATACGCCGAATCAATCACTGGCCTCAATGCACCAGTATCAAACAACGGAAGCATCTCGGCAACAAATCGCTGCGTGATGGCGATCTTTTCATCGAGTGGACGTGCACGCAACACAGTTCCCGTAATCGATGCGCGCTTGCCGAGAAGTAGCCCCACATTGAATGGCATTGGCTTACCGGCCATAACACCCACCTGAATAATGTGGCCCTTCACAGCGAGAGAGGCGATATTGCGTTCCACGTAGTCACCGCCAATGACATCGAGAACTACATCAACACCTTTACCGTTGGTTTCCTTCTGCACTTCTTCAACAAAATCCTGTGAGCTGTAATCGACCACAACGTCTGCACCAAGATCTTTACAAGACTGCACCTTGCCCGAAGAGCACGTCACGATGATGCGCGCACCAATTGCTTTACAGATCTGAATTGCTGCGGTACCAACACCTGATGCGCCAGCATGCACCATCGCCCACCGGCCAGATGTCAACCCACCCTGCACAACAAGTGCATCCCAAGCAGTGATGAACACTTCGGGAATTGCTGCCGCATCATGCAACGACATTCCCGCAGGCACAGCCATGGCTTGGCGTTCATGCAGTGCCAACTCTTCGGCATAGGCACCACCGCTCACGATGCCCATGACTTTGTCTCCCACTTTCCAAGCGGTCACTCGCTCACCCACTGCTTTCACAGTGCCAGCGAACTCAAGACCGGGAATTTCTGGACCCTGGGGAAATGGATTCGGATAGAAACCCATGCGTTGTAGGAGGTCTGCACGATTAAGAGCTGTTGCTGCAACTGAAACGAGGATGTCCTCTGCGCCAAAAGTCGGCGAAGGGACATCCTCGATCTGAAGAACTTCAGGCCCACCGTGCTCTCGAAGAACGACGGCCTTCATTGCTTATGCCATCTTTGCTTGAAGACGACGGTCAAGTGCTGCGAGGTAATCCTCAGTGGTCAACCATGGCTGTTCCTTTGAAACAAGGAGAGCCAAGTCCTTCGTCATTTCACCGGCTTCAACACTCTCGACGCATACAGCTTCGAGATCTTCGGCGAACTTGATGAGCGCTGCATTGCTATCCAACTTGCCGCGGTGCTTGAGGCCACCTGTCCATGCATACACAGACGCGATGGGGTTAGTCGATGTCTTATTGCCCTTTTGGTGCTCGCGATAGTGACGTGTCACGGTGCCGTGTGCAGCTTCTGCTTCAACAGTCTTGCCATCTGGCGTCATAAGAACTGACGTCATGAGACCAAGCGAACCAAAGCCCTGTGCGACTGTGTCGGACTGGACGTCACCGTCGTAGTTCTTACATGCCCAGACGTAGCCGCCCTCCCACTTCATGGCACTTGCAACCATGTCGTCGATAAGGCGGTGCTCGTACGTGAGACCGGCCTTGTCGAAATCAGCCTTGAACTCTGCAACGAAGATTTCCTCAAACAAGTCTTTGAACTGACCGTCATAGGCCTTGAGGATGGTGTTCTTCGTGCTCATGTATACGGGGTAGTTGCGAGACAAGCCGTAGCGGAACGATGCACGTGCGAAGTCACGAATGCTGTCGTTGTAGTTGTACATGCCCATTGCGACGCCACCGTCAGGTCCGTAGTTGGCAACAGTGAACTCCATTGGCGCACTGCCGTCCTTTGGTTGGAACGTCATCGTGACGGTGCCTTCGCCTGGAACCTTGAAGTCGGTTGCCTTGTACTGATCGCCGTGTGCGTGACGACCAATGACGATTGGCTTAGTCCAGCCTGGAACAAGCTTTGGAATGTTGCTGCAAATGATTGGCTCACGGAACACAACGCCACCAAGAATGTTGCGGATAGTGCCGTTTGGCGACTTCCACATCTTCTTCAAGCCGAATTCTTCAACGCGGGCTTCATCGGGTGTAATGGTTGCGCACTTCACGCCAACACCGTGCTTGAGGATTGCGTGTGCGGAATCAATGGTGACTTGGTCATCAGTCGCGTCGCGGTTCTCCATGCCGAGGTCGTAGTACTCAAGTTCGATGTCGAGGTACGGGAGGATGAGGCGCTCTTTAATGAACTGCCAGATGATGCGGGTCATCTCGTCACCGTCGAGTTCGACGACCGGATTATCAACCTTGATCTTCGCCATGGGGGCACCCTTTCACTTGTCCAGCAAGCCCCAAACAAGGGTGCTGAAAGTCACTTGTATTTGACTTGTACACAATAGCGCAGCCCGCAACCCTGCCCCCTACCATCAGTATCAATATGGATTTCGTATGGACCCCAGAACAGCTAGAACTCCGACGCGAAGCAGCGGCATTTGCTGCTGAAGGTGTGCGTAAATATGGCCGTCACAACGTCACCTGGATGAACGGATACTCCAAAGAGTTTTCTCGTGAACTTGCAGCCAAGGGGTACCTCGGCATGATCTGGCCGAAAGAGTTTGGCGGCGGAGGACGTCCACCGATTGATCGTCTCATCGTTGGCGAAGAAATGATCAAAGCCGGCGCTCCTATTGCAGCGAGCTGGTTTGGCGATCGACAGATGGGCCCAGCACTGATTCAGTACGGCACGAAGGAACAGCAAGAGCAATTCTTGCCCGGCATTCTCGCTGGTGAGACCACGTGGTGCATCGGCATGAGTGAGCCGAACTCCGGCAGTGACCTCGCATCCTTGAAGACATCAGCAGTCGACGATGGTGACGAGTGGATCATCAACGGTCAAAAAATTTGGACAAGCTTTGGCGCCGATGCTGACTATTGCTATCTCATTTGCCGCACAGATAGCGAAGGTCCGCCACACGCAGGTATCAGCGAAATCATCGTGCCAATGAATACCCCCGGCATCGAGATTCGTCGCATAACTGACATGACAACCAACCGCCACTTCTGTGAAGTGTTCTTCACCGAAGCTCGAGTGCCAAAGGGCAACCTTGTGGGCCAGCCTGGTGGCGCATTTGGTCAAACAATGCGTCAGCTTGAACATGAGCGCGGCGGTATCGACCGTCTTGTATCGAACTATGCGCAGTTTCAACATGCAATATCAGTGTGCGACACCAGTGACCCTCTCGTGCGCCAGGAAATTGCAGCACTTGAAATCGGATACCGCATCGGTCGCATCTTGGTGATTCGTGAAGTTCTCCGACAGGCACCTGCAGGCTTCTCCGCAGCAACCAAGTGTTTCTGCACCGAACATCAACAGCGCGTTGACAGTTTTGTCTTCCGCATGATGGGTGCCGACGGAATGATCTTTGACGACATGGTGCAAGGTCTCATCTACGGACCTGGCTACACCATCATGGGTGGCACATCAAACGTGATGCGCAACATCTTGGGCGAGAGAGTCCTCGGCCTCGCTAAGGGCTAAGTTCTTCATCACAGAATCCATAGGGGGGCATGTATGGCTGATCTCATTGCTTTAAGTACGAAGGTGGTCGACTCAGGCCATGCCGAGGAGTCCGTCAATCGCACGACGGGCGAATTGTCGGAGATAGCCGATGGCCTAGCCATGGTGGAA
>JBILBZ010000146.1:0-3404 GCA_044353425.1 Ilumatobacteraceae bacterium
CGGCTCATTCGGCAAAATCTGGCGAGCAAAAGCAAGGTCAAGGTCAAAGTCAAGGCGACGGCAACAAGAAGAAACGCCGCCGTGGCGGTCGTGGTCGCTCGCGATCAGGTAACGGCCCCGTTCGTGATTCTGCAGAGATTGATGCCGAGATCATCGAGCGCCGCAAGGGTCGCGAGCGCAATGGCCGCCCTGTCGGCCGATACCTCATGTGTGTACAGGTCCGTGATGGCGTTACCCAGGTAGCAGTGATGGAAGGCCGCAGCCTGATCGAGCATTACGTCAGCCGTCCTGCTGACGATGTCGGTCAGATCCACGGAAATATCTATCTGGGCCGTGTTCAGAACGTTTTGCCGGGCATGGAAGCAGCCTTCGTTGATATCTCAACACCAAAGAACGCAGTGCTGTACCGAAGTGACGTTGAGTTTGAATCCGACGATGTGGAGACAAAGGACAACGCTCGCATTGAGCAGATTCTTCGTTCCCGTCAGATGATTCTGTGCCAAGTCACAAAGAACCCCATTGGGGCAAAGGGTGCTCGTCTGACACAGGAAGTGTCGATACCCGGTCGTTTTGTCGTCCTCATTCCTAACTCGAAGACCTACGGCATTTCCAAGCGTCTTGATGATTCCGAGCGTCGCCGTCTTCGCACAATTCTTGACCGTGTAAAGCCTGCTCACCATGGCGTGATCGTTCGTACGGCAGCAGAACACGCCACAGAGCATGAGCTCACGGCCGACATGACTCGTTTATTGCAAGAGTGGGAACAGATCGAGGCTGCCTCGAAGAATGCGCAAGGCCCCGCGCTGTTGTACCGCGAGCCTGAACTTGCAGTGCGCACCATTCGCGAAGAATTCAACGCTGAATATCGCGGCGTCATGATTGACGATCGTCGACTGTTTGAAGAAGTGCAAAGTTATGTACAAGCCTTCAACCCTGAATTGGCAGATCGTGTGGAGTACTTCGACCGCGATGCCGAGCCATTGTCTTTGTTTGAGACTCAGCATGTTCATGAGCAGCTTCACAAAGCTCTTGATCGCAAGGTGTGGTTGCCATCTGGTGGCTCCCTGATTATCGAGCACACTGAGGCGCTCACAGTGATTGACGTGAACACCGGCAAGAACGTCGGTACGTCAAACCTTGAACAGACTGTTTTCCAGAACAATCTTGAAGCGGCAGCTGAGGTGGCTCATCAACTTCGTTTGCGTGACATCGGTGGCATCATCGTCATCGACTTCATCGACATGGAGATCAAAGACAACCGTAAAAAGGTCGTCGAATCCTTCCGTCAGGCTTTGTCTCGTGACAAGACTCGTACCCAGGTATTTGACATTTCAGAGCTTGGCCTCGTCGAAATGACCCGAAAGCGCATTGGTGAGGGTCTCATTACGGCATTCGCAGGGGAGTGCCCAGAATGCTCTGGGCGTGGGATGAAGGTGGACTTCACCCTCCTCGACTAGGTCTCAGGGGCCGAAATTCCTTGAAAACAAACGGTCCGAACTTTGTCGGACCCCGAAAAACGCAGATAGGGTTATCCCGCTATGTACGCAGTGATCGCATCAGGTGGTAAGCAAGAGAAGGTTTCGCAGGGCCAGAAGGTCCAGCTTGAGCTTCTCCATGTCGAAGATGGCGCTGAGGTTTCTCTCACGCCAATCCTTGTCGTTGACGGAACCACCATCCTCTCCACACCAGACCAGTTGAAAGGCGCATCCGTCAAGGGTCGCGTCCTCGGCACCGAGAAGGGCGTCAAGATTGACGGCTTCACTTACAAGCGCCGCACCAACCAGCGTCGTCGCTTTGGACATCGTCAGAAGTACTCGCTCGTCGAGATCACATCAATCGCGAAAGGCTGATCCAATATGTCAAAGACAAAGGGCGGCGGCTCAACAAGAAACGGCCGCGACTCAAATGCACAGCGCCTTGGCGTAAAGGTGTTCGACGGAACTGTCATCAGCGCCGGAACCATCATTATCCGCCAGCGCGGAACCCGCACTCACCCAGGCAAGAATGTTGGCATTGGCAAGGACGACACATTGTTCGCGCTCACCGATGGCAGCGTGAAGTTCGGTGAGCGCAAGGGTCGCAAGATCGTTGACGTTGTTCCTGCCGAGTAACTCTCGCAACAACTGAATAATTATTTTGAAGGCGCACCGCAAGGTGCGCCTTCTGCATAGACCGAATCGATGTGTTGTCGTGCTTCTTACTCGGCAGCGAGAAGCGTGTCGATGCCCTGAGGCAACTTGTGTGGGGGAAAGTCGAGAAGTTGTACGGCTTGTTTGCAAGCGAAACGATCGGTCATGCCGCCGACATACGTGACTGCTTCGTGGGCTGCCGTTGTGCTGTGAGCGTCAAAAGGGTTGAGTTCAAATGATGGGAGCAACTGTGGGTGGGTGATGTAATGCTCCACCAGTGGACGCAACATGTCGATGACGCTTTTAGCTTGTGCGCGCGAAGCGGCGCGATGATAAATGGCGTCGTAGTTGAAGCGACGAAAAAGGGCCAATGCTTCAGCTGCATCAGGTGTCATTCCGATACGACCAGTGTGTGCAGTGGCTTGAATCATTCCTGTAATGAATGCACTCAGTTGTTCACGGCGAGTAACGCCACAGCGATTGCGTACAAGGTCGGGCAGGTCGGCATGAGTGACGACTCCGGCGCTCACTGCATCTTCAAAGTCGTGACACACATATGCAATGCGATCTGCCCAGCTGACTACCTCTGCTTCGGGAGTAGCAGGAGCGGGTCGTGACCAACTGTGGTTGCGAATGCCATCAATGGTTTCAGTGCAGAGATTCAAAGGCTGCAACACAACATCGGCACCCCATACGGCATGGTCGTATCCGTTTTCAATGTAGGGAGACAATGCATCTTCACTTGCATGACCACCGGGGCCGTGACCACAGTCGTGTCCGAGCGCAATGGCTTCGGTGAGTGCAATGTTGAGTCGGAGAACGCGAGCAATCGACACGGCAACCTGTGCAACCTCGAGTGCATGTGTCAGACGTGTGCGCTGGTGATCATCAGGAAAAACAAAGACTTGGGTTTTGCCAGCAAGACGACGAAATGATGATGCATGCAGAATGCGATCTCGGTCGCGTTCGAAGCAGGTGCGATACGGGTCTTCCTCTTCGGGGCGAACTCGATTGCCTGGGCCAACCGCACGAGTTGCAAGTGGTGCCATCGTGTTGTCCTCAGTGGCTTCGCGCGCAAGGCGATCAGCGATCTCGGTCGTACCGATGCCAGCCCATGAGTCGGCATGGGCAAGCGTGATGCCAGAAGAGGCGGAATTGCCCGACATGGTGGAGACCCATGTGTCATTTCGTTCGCTCTGTGGCATTTCTTCCATGTATTCACAGTAGGTGAGTGGTGTGTCGCAAGTGCGGTGTATCTGCGGCAAGTAGCCTGAA
>JBILBZ010000145.1:0-3404 GCA_044353425.1 Ilumatobacteraceae bacterium
CGCAACATGAAGCAGTGGATGATGCGCATCACGTCGTATGCAGATCGACTCATTGAAGATCTTGATCGTTTGGATTGGCCAGAGCCCATCAAGATGATGCAGCGCAACTGGATTAACCGCAGCGAAGGTGCGCGCGTCACATTCGCCTCCCCTGCTGGCGGTATTGAAGTCTTCACCACACGACCCGACACGCTGTTCGGCGCAACATTCCTTGTTCTTTCGCCCGAACATCCGTTAGTTGAAGCAGTCACCACTGCCGATGCAAAGAAAGCAGTCGAGGCGTACCGCGCAGCAGCAGCTGCAAAGGCTGACGAAGAGCGCCAAGACGATTCGAAAGAAAAGACAGGCGTGTTTACGGGCGCAATGGCAGTCAACCCTGTCAGCGGTGGTGAAGTTCCTATCTACATCGCCGACTATGTGCTCATGGGCTACGGCACTGGCGCCATCATGGCTGTGCCCAGCGGCGACCAACGCGACTTTGAATTCGCACGTACGTACAACTTGCCCATCACTGCGACTGCAATGCCGCCCGCTTCATGGTTTGAACATCACGGCATTGCACCAAGTAGCGACTGCAGCACTTGGCCTGAAGCGTTCACTGGCGATGGCGAATACATCGACTCTGCAAATGATTCCGTCAGCCTGAATGGACTCACTTCCATCGCTGAAGCCAAGACACGCATGAACGAATGGCTATCTGCCAATGGCGTGGGCGAACCCACCACCACATATCGCTTACGTGACTGGCTGTTCTCCCGTCAGCGCTACTGGGGTGAACCATTCCCCATCGTGTACGACGAACTTGGCAATGCTCACGCAGTCCCCGACAGTGCACTCCCTGTGCTGCTTCCGGAACTTGCCGACTTCAAGCCCACTGCACTGGACCCGAACGACGCAACGAGTGACCCTGTGCCGCCACTTGCACGCGTGAAGGAATGGACGACAGTCACCCTTGATCTCGGTGATGGTGCACGTGAGTACCGCCGCGAAGTCAACGTGATGCCGCAATGGGCCGGTTCCTGTTGGTATGAGATGCGTTATCTCGACCCCACGAACACTGAAGCATTCATTGACCCCGAAGTTGAGAAGTACTGGATGGGACCACAAGGCGAAGGACACACCGGCGGTGTCGACCTGTATGTCGGTGGTGTGGAACATGCTGTGTTGCACCTTCTGTATGCGCGCTTCTGGCACAAGGTCTTGTTTGATCTCGGACATGTCAGCAGCGAAGAGCCATTCCATCGTTTGTACAACCAGGGTTATGTGCAGGCATACGCATATCGCGATGCACGCGGTCAAGCTGTTCCTGCTGCAGAAGTGGAAGAAAACGATGGCGTGTATTCATGGAACGGCGAAACCGTCGCACGCGAATACGGCAAGATGGGCAAGAGCCTGAAGAACATCGTGACACCTGACGAGATGTACGACGAGTTTGGAGCCGACACTTTCCGTTTGTACGAAATGGCAATGGGGCCACTTGACGCCAGCCGTCCGTGGAACACACGCGATGTCATCGGCATGCAACGTTTCTTGCAACGCTTGTGGCGCAATGTTGTCAACGAGGACACTGGCGAACTCATTGTGAATGAAGAGGCAGCACCAGAAGAGCTGTTGCGTCACTTACATCGCACGATGGTCGGCGTTGAATCTGACATGGATGGTTTGCGCTTCAACACGGCAATTGCGAAGTTGATTGAGTTCAACAATGCACTCACCGTGCATGTGACTGCAAACGGCTCAACACCACGCGTTGTCGCAGAGCCCTTGGTACAAATGTTGTCGCCGCTATGTCCACATCTCACCGAAGAGCTGTGGTCGCAATTGGGTCATTCAGAAACCGTGACCTACGTGCCCTTCCCTAAAG
Organism: Ilumatobacteraceae bacterium; assembly: GCA_044353425.1. Classification (GTDB taxonomy): domain Bacteria; phylum Actinomycetota; class Acidimicrobiia; order Acidimicrobiales; family Ilumatobacteraceae; genus UBA2093. The sequence continues at coordinate 1,865 of JBILBZ010000145.1, forward strand.
CTGATCCAGCATTGCTTGTTGAAGACAGCATTGAGGTCCCAGTACAGGTGAACGGCAAAGTTCGTGGACGAATCAGAGTTGCACCTGATGCCGACGAGGCAACCCATTTGGCACTAGCGATGGCTCAAGAAAACGTTATTGCAGCACTTGAAGGCAAGACTCCAGTAAAGACAATCGTCATCCCTGGGCGCACTGTCAACATCGTCGTCAAGTAATTCACCTACGTTTCGTGTGGCGTTCCCCGTTCAGGGCAGCTGTGTCGGCTAGACAAGTGACATGGCTGTGAGCGAAGTGGAAATGTCCGTCGGACCGCACAAGACGATTGCTCTTGTGGCGCACGACAACATGAAGGATGAGCTCCTTGAATGGGTTGGGAAACATCGCGAGGAGTTATCTCGCCACACCCTGATCGGCACTGGCACGACCGGTGGTTTGGTGCAGGACAAGATCGGCCTGCCTGTTGAGCGTTTGCGGAGTGGACCACTCGGCGGTGACCAACAGATCGGCGCACGAATCTCTGAAGGCGAAGTGGATGTCCTTCTGTTTTTCTGGGATCCGTTGGAGCCACAGCCCCATGATCCCGACATCAAGGCATTACTGCGCATTGCTGTTGTCTGGAACATCCCCGTTGCCTGCAATCGGGCTTCTGCGGATTTCATTATGTCGTCACCGCACATGGACCTCGACTACGTGCGTCGTGTCCCATCACATATTCGATAACCATGGAAGAAGTCTTTGGCGCCTGGTGCGTCGCGCTCAGCCTCGCATTCATCTGGCCACAGGTGTGGCGCGCAGTTCGCCACGACACCTCGCACGGCATCTCACCTTTTGCTCTCATGCACGGCCTCGTGGGTTCCGCGCTGTGGTTTAGCTATGGCGTGATCCAAAGCGATGTTGCCGTCTGGTTCTCCAACACGTCGTTCATCATTGCGCAGTCGATCATCATCTCTGTGGTGTATCGACACGGACACATTCCCCGTACGGTGTTGATTCGTGTGATTGCAGCAATGATCATTGTGCCACTGGCATTTACGCAGCTTCCGGCTGCACCCGTGGGCTTCATCGCCATCGCTATCAGCGGAAGTTCAATCTTTCCTCAGTTGATCCATGTCATCAAGACAGAGAATCTTCACGGCATCTCACTGGCTAGTTATGCCATGACAATCATCAGTTGCTCGTCATGGTTGGCATACGGGTTTGTTGTGAGTGACCCATTGATCAGTGCTCAGAACTTTGTGACAGTTCCTGCCTTTATCTACATGTTTGCCAAAGCATGGCAATGGCGTGTTGCCAACAATGAGCCACTATTCCGCGCAGCTAAATCAGCAACTGTGTGATCTGAATTACTTCAGATACTTTTTCACTGAAGTAATCGCATCAACGTTCACGACATCGCTCATCAGGAGAATGAGTCGAGTAACGCCCTCACCCGCTAGTTCTTTGTGCAATTCATGGTCAGGGTCGGCGAACTCTGCATTGAAAGGTGCCCACACGGAAACCTCAAAGTCGCTGCGATCAGCACTTGCTGTTCGTGCCGCTT
>JBILBZ010000040.1:0-11340 GCA_044353425.1 Ilumatobacteraceae bacterium
ATGGCCAAGAATACAGCTCCTAAAAGCACCACCATTCGCGTGGACTCCGGCACACATGAGCGGTTGATGACACTTGCAGATGAACTCAATACATCCATCGTGGACATTGTCCGCCGCGCAATCGACGCCATGGAGCGAAAGAAGTTTCGACAAGACCTCGCACGGTATTACGAAGAACTTCGCAAAGACCCTGAGCGTGAAGAACGAGAGACAAAAGAAGACAGTGAATGGCTCCTCGGAACCGTCTTGACTGACGACTGGAACGAGGAAGACAATGATCCCTCGAACTGGTGAAATCTGGTGGGTGGAATATGGACAACCACATCCACAACAACCTGCCCTTCGACGTCCTGCTCTTGTTCTTTCTCCCGCTGAACCTGAAACATGGAGTTACAAGAATCTCGTAACTGTGCCGTTCACGAAACGGAACAGAAATAAGTTTTCAGAAATTCAAATTGATCCACACTTGAATACTGGTTTAACGATCACAAGTTGGGCACAATGCGAATTAGTTCGCTCGATGCCTTTGAATACCTTTCTTCATCGCATGGGTGTCGTCGATTCCGAGAGCTGGCACCGCATCCGCTGGACGGTGCAGTCATTCCTCGACTTTGACTAGCCGCGGTTGACCAGCACGGGCAGGCCGAATGGCTCGGCGCAGGCATTCATCACGCCACGCATCGCAGCACCGGCAGTCACTTCATTCATCACGTTCGCCAAATCACCATCGGGCTTCCATCGGTTGTTCACCAAGCCCATGTCGGCTTCCACCATGCCGGCCATGCCGACCTCGCGATACACATCAATCAACATCGCAATCTCAATGCCGTAGCCAGTCACAAACTGCAGACTGCGTGCCAACTGCGCAGAAATCGCCACCTGACCACTTAATGGTTGCGACAACGCAGCCAGTGCCGCATCTACTTGCGCCAACAGCGGCCTGCCCACTTCTTCCGTCACTCGCCCACCGGGCACTGCACGTGGCACATCGTGTTCATCCACACGAACAAATCCACCCTTTACAAACGCAATGCCGGGCGTACCAATCGGCGCCACCAATGCACGCACATGATCCAAAGAAACATTGCCTAAGTCGGCATCCAGAAATACATACCAATCGGCATCAACTGAGTGCACTGCGCGAAACAGAGAATCGCCCTTGCCTAACACCGACCCCAGAGACGGCATGAGCGACGGCACGTGCAACACATCAACACCGCACGATGCAGCAACGTCGGCAGAAGCATCAGTGCTACCACCATCCAACACAAACGCACTGGTGACAACTCCAGCATCAACTGCGGCGCGCATCACGCCACACGTGCGCTGCAACGCTGCTTCTTCATTCAACGCCGGAACGAAGAGAGCAATCTGCGTCATGAGAGACTGATGTGAGCCACCAAAGAGTCGAGGGGGCCGCGGGGATACACCCCGTATTGAGGCAAGCGATCTCGCCAGTTCGAAGGACAGTGCTCAATAGCAACTTCGGAAAGTGGCTCAAGCACGAAACGACGCTCAGCAAAACGCGGATGAGGAACCGTCAGTTCTTCGCTCTCAATCGTGTAGTCGTCATAGAACAATAGGTCGAGATCAAGAGTGCGAGGACCCCATCGTTCAACACGAATGCGGTGTGCGTCTGCCTCAATCTGCAAGAGACGGCGTAATAGTGCAAAGGGGTCGAGGTCTGTGTCGACAACAGCAACCATGTTGAGGTATGGCCCCTGATTGTCTGGCCCACCCACTGGGTCTGTTTCAAACACTTGTGACTGCGCAACAACATTGGACAACTTCTCAAGACCAAAGCGCAGATACGCCACACGATCACCGAGGTTTGATCCCAAAGCGACAATGGCACGGTGTCGTGCAGGAATCTTCAAGTCAACGCGGCTACGGACAATACGAACCGCGCTAGAAACGAGGTCTTCAGGAATCGGTGGACGAAGCTTGGTCAGAGTGACGTTGGCAACTTCAACATGATCAAAATGCAACACTCGGTCTGCAATACGCGCTGCGAGTCGTTCGAGAAGAACATCCGAAGACTCCTTCACCACATCAGCAATTGCCTGTGCAATGGCTCCGTAGTTTGCGGTGTCGTCAAGATTGTCTGTAATACCAGCCTCGGACAGATCTACCTCGAGGTCCACATCAACCTGGACTGGTTGCAGTGCCTCGCGTTCGTGCGGCAGAACCCCCACTAAAGCCATAAGCCGGAGGCCGTTAACGTAAATGTGGTCGCGTGCCATCCACTCTGTCTATCTGCCAAACAGGCTCCGTGGCTACGGTGTAAGCATGGTTGAGCGAGTTTCCTACGACGAATTCAGTATGTTCCACGAGAACGCTGCTGAATATGGCATTGCATACGCAGGCCCACCCACAGTCAGCCGCGAGACAATCCCCATGGGCGATGGCCGCAATATGTCAGCCCTCAAATGGGGTACGGCAGAACCACAGCTGGTGTTCATTCATGGTGGTGCTCAGAACGCACACACATGGGACACCGTGGCGCTCGCTCTCAACATGCCATTGCTGTGCATTGATCTTCCTGGTCACGGGCATTCCGATTCCGCCGCACCTTTCGACTCTGCAGCAGCACCACTGCAACAAAACGCCGCCGATGTTGCACGCGTGATTCAAGCACTCGCGCCTAACGCCACCGCCGTTATCGGTATGTCGCTTGGTGGCCTCACCACCATCGCACTCGCTCGCGATTTCCCGCAGCTTGTACGCAAGATGGTGTTGGTCGATATCACCCCAGGTGTGAATCAAGAGAAGACAAAACAGATCACCGATTTCGTCAATGGCCCCGCAACGTTCCCCTCGTTTGAGGACTTACTGAAGCGCACGATTGAATTCAATCCCACTCGTACCGTCGAAAGTTTGCGCCGTGGCATCTTGCACAACGCATTGCAGGTCGAAGACGGTTCTTGGGTGTGGCGCTACCGTCGCGAGGGTGCTCCCCCATTGCCCGAGATGAAAGCTGCTGTTGACGAAGGTGACAAGAAGCCGTCAACTGCAGTGCTGTGGGATGCGATTCAGCATTACGGCAAGCCGCTCATGTTTGTACGCGGAATGCGTAAGCAAAGTGTTGTCACCGATGAAGACGAAGCAGAACTGCGCAAGCGTGCCTCAAGTGTGCGAGTGGAGCATGTGCAAGAAGCTGGACACAGTGTGCAGGGTGACACACCATTAGAACTTGCTGCGCTGATTCAGGACTTCATCAAAAACTGAAGTGCACGTGCCGTTATGGCGCTATCAATATTCACCACTAGATGACGGTTTGCGTAGACAGACTCGTATGTCCAGCCCATACGCTTCGCCATCATGCGGGCCCCATACGGCGGCACCACTTGATCACCACGCGCAATCAGCACCAGCACATCGCTCTCATACGCATTGCTATCGGCATCAATCTTGCCCAATCTCAGTGATGATTCCGGCAGGTCCTTGCAGAATCCATATACCGATGCTTCTGCACCAATATGAATCAGACGAGTTCTTGAATTCATATTGGCTGTGTACATTTCAGCAATACGCTTAGCGGCTTTCTTGCTCACATCGGCGCACGGTGCATAGGCAGATGCGACAGTGGGCGCAACACCAGCGAGGTCAATCAACGGCCGAGAATCTCCATCAATCGCCTCAGTAACGGCGACGAACAAGTCTTGTGGTCGACCAGCAGCAAGCGCCGCGGTGCCTGCACGAGCAATCGTTCCGTAATCAACGTTGCCGTCAATACGACCCACTCGCAGATTTGTCTTGAACTTATTGAGCTCTTTTGCCACATTGGCATTCATCGGACACGAGATATGCGACGCGCACCACTTCATCGCTTCCACGACTGCAACTTCCGAAGATTCGATCTGCTTGGCAGCTAACAGTGTTTGCGATACGCCTGGGTCAGAAGGTGAATCCAACACCATCGTTTGTACAACATCGGGGTTCAGCATCTTCAGAACTGCAGCTGATGTCGCTCCACTTCCCCAGGCCAACACAGAAATAGTCTGCAAGGACAATGCACGTCGTACCGCATCAACATCATCGGCGACTGCCACAGTCGACACCATATGTTCACTGCCAGCTGGCATCGGTGAATCGGCAGAGCCACGTGGAGCGATGCCCAGCAGAGTGACATTGCGCGCATCTCCACCCATCGTGAGTGGTGCTCGCTCCACGATCAAACGTGCCGAATCCCCATACTTGCGATCAGGCAACAAGACAACGGTCTGTGGCTTCTCTACTCCCACAGCAACACGGCGGAACACACCCAAGGACACAGTTGGTCCATCGGGAACCGCGTGATCAACAGGAACCTCTACTTGTGCACATTCAATAGATCCACAGGGAAGCCACTGCAATGCTGATTCAGTAACTGTGGTTGATGCTGGTTGTGCGGCAGAGGCACATCCGCCGAGCACTATCACAGCAGTGACAAGCACTGCTGTGAGAACTCGACGCGACATCATGAACTATCGACGTGCTGACGTGCGGGTGACTAATGCAACCGAATTTGACACCACATGTGCGCCGCCAATATTGGCGACTGCGTGGAATCGCACTGACTTTGCAGTTGTACGTGGCACAAGGAAATTAGTCTTTGCACCCTTTGCTACAAGCTTGCCGTTGCGGAAGATCTTGACCATCACACCATTCGGAGCAGTAACAACCACACGTACCTTCTTGCCCACTTTTGTCACCGAGGTCACGGTGACGCTAGGTAATGGCTTGACTTGCGAGGATGGCTCATCGAGGTAATCAAAGTTTGCTGAAGACGAATCGTTCGCTTCGGCATTAGATGCATCATCGTTCGCGTCATCATCCCAACTCATTGTGCCGGTACTTGAGGTCGGTGATTGATATAGGAATGTATTGGTCGTTGCTGATGTCAATCCAGACACAATGCCCACCGAAGCACTAGCTGTGAGACGATCGTCGACCTGTGCAGGAGTAAGGCTTCGTGCATTTCCAAGGATGATTGCAGCTACACCGGCAACATGAGGAGAGGCCATTGAAGTGCCCGACATCTGGGTAGTTGCAGTTGTGCTGGATATTCCCGCTGAAATGATTGCCGAACCAGGAGCGAAAATGTCAATACAAGCGCCAAAGTTTGAGTAGTACGCACGGGAGTCACTAGAGGTAGTTGCACCAACAGTGATTGCACTAGGCGCACTCGCAGGTGACTTTGTACAAGAGTCGGTTGACTCGTTTCCAGCAGCGACGACAACTGTGATGCCATCTGCAACTGCACGTTCAATTGCATCGTTTGTTGCATAGTCATAGACACCGCCCAGACTGAGGTTGGCAACTGCAGGTTGACCAGCAACGTGATGTGTAATCATCCAGTTGATACCGCTGATCACACCGGCCGTTGATCCGCCGCCCGAGCAGTCGAGTACTCGAACTGGAACAATTGTGGCCTCGTTGGCGAATCCGAAGGTGCTTCCTGCAACAGTGCCCGCCACGTGAGACCCGTGACCATGACAGTCAGACGTGCCGCGACCATCAGACACAGATGTAAAGCCAGGGATTACTCGCCCAGCAAACTCTGTGCTGGATGCGTACACACCTGTGTCAATGACATAAACATTGACGCCCGCACCACTGCCGGCACGTGCGATCTGGCCATCGAGAGGCAATGCCCGCTGATCAGTTCGGTCGAGACCCCATGAACGGGCAACTGCAACTGGAACATTGACGGCAACTGGCGTCACCGCGTTACTTGCACTTGACGAAACGCTGGTACCAACACTGTTTGTTGCAGTGACAGAGAAGGTGTATTCCGTTCCGTTAGAGAGAGAAGACACAACGCAAGACAACGATGAGTTGGATGCAACGGTCACGACACAAGTTCCACCTGCCGGGTTCGATCTCACCGTGTACGAGGTGATGACTGCACCACCATTGTTTGTTGGGGCAACCCAGCGCACTGACGCTCGGGAATCACCAGCAATCGCCGAAACAGAGGTGGGAGCATCGGGAGATGTTGCCCGAGAACGTGGTGTCGCCGTAGCAGAACCCGATGGGGCTGATTGCCCAAAAGAGTTCACGGAGCGAACGCGGACAGAAACCACAACATTCGCTGGCATGTTCGGCAACGAAGCAGTTGTTGAAGTGGACACACCGTCTGTAAACACAACCCAACTGCTGCCACCATTCACGCTGTACTCAACGATGTAATCGGTGATTGCAGTGGATGTTGAACGTGCGCCCGACCAAGAAACGTTGATGGTCGTGAAGTTTGCAGTAGCAGTCACTGATGACGGTGGTGTTGGGACACCACCACCAGCCACAGTCAACGAGATCTCATTTGAAGGAACGCTGGCACCCACCGCGTTCTTCGCAGTCACTCGGAAACTATTGGCAACTCCTGGAGTAAGACCATCAATTCGAGCAGAGCGGTACAGGCTTGATCGCGTTGAGACGACGACCCATGTAACGCCTGCATCCGTGGAACGCCAGACGCTATATGAGGTGACCGCCGTACCACCGGTGGCCGCTGGAGAACCCCAAGAGACGTATGCAGATGTTCCCGAGATGAAACCAGTAAGAGATCTCGGCGCCGATGGAGCCGAGAATGCCAACGGTGTTGCCGTTACAACATTGGACGAAGAGCTGTTTCCCACTGCATTCACTGCAAATACACGGAACTGATGACTCACGCCACCAGTAAGACCAGTGAGTGAAGTGCTGCGAGTAAATGTCGAAAGCAGTGGACGACGCACCCACGTTTCTCCGCCATCTACTGAATACTCCACGAGATAGCCCAAGATGGTTGAGCCACCCGTCGCTAGCGGCGTTGACCAATACAGCGTTGCCGAGTTGTAGTTCACAGTTGTTATCAATGAACGCGGAGCAGAAGGAACAGTTGGCGCAATTGGCGTCACTACAGCGGTGCCCTCAATACCTGTTCCGAATAAATTCAATGCACGAACGCGGAATGTGTGCTGCACCCCTCCTGCAAGGCCGGAGAAGACAGCACTGCGAGTAAACGAGCTCACACGACGCGTTCCAGTGAAGTTTTCGCCATCCGTGGTGTAGTCCACGACGTATTCAGTAATTGATCCGCCACCATTATCAAGTGGAACGGTCCACGAAATGCTTGCACCAAGAAGAGTTGCTGTCGCAACCACATTGCGAACAGCAGACGGGCCGCTATTCGCTGTTGGCGTTGCCTCGGCAATATTGCTGGCATCACCAAGCCCTGCGCTGTTCACGGCACGAACACGAACTTGATAGGCAACATTGCCCGTGGGCACAGTCAGAGTGGCAGATGTTGCTGTCGAGACATTGTCGGCAAAACGTGTCCACGTTGAACCAGAATCTGTTGATGTTTCAATCGCGTAGTCAGTGATGGTGAGACCGCCGTTTGACAATGGCGCAAGCCATGACAACGTCAATTTCAAGCGACCCGCCACTGCAGTGAGAGCGCGAGGCGCACCTGCCACACCGGCCAATACCGGGGCAACCGTGATCGTTGAAGATGCAGCTCCACGACCAACGCTATTCACAGCAGAGATTCGGAACTGATACTGCGTTGCGTTCGTCAGCCCCGTGACTGTTGCCGAAGTAGAGACTGATACTCCATCAGCAAACGTTGTCCAGACTGGCGTGTTGCTACCCGCAGCTGTTGTCGCGTACTCAACGACGTAGTCTGAGATTGCTTCTCCGCCGTTAAAACTAGGCGCCACCCAAGACAAGCGAACTGACTGGTTGTACCCCACACCGGAAAGAGATCCTGGAGCCGCGGGTGCACTATTCGGCGCATTCACGAAACTGGCCGAATACGCAAGGCGATTGGGGGTGCCCGACCCAGCATTCGAAACCACTCCGCGTGTTGCAGCGTTATTGATCACAGTGGCAACTGTTGCGGGCGAAGACGTTGGATTCTGCTGCAAGTACAAGGCGACAACACCCGCTACATGGGGCGCTGCCATCGATGTACCTGACATTGAAGCGATGGCAGTGGGCGAAGAGATACCAGCAGAAGTGATTGACTGACCAGGGGCAAACAGGTCAACACATGTTCCCCAGTTGGAGAATGATGCACGTGCATCCGTCAGATTTGATGCCGCAACAGTGATGGCGCTCGCAGCACTTGAAGGTGAATATGAACAGGCATTTGCATTTGAGTTACCTGCTGCAACAACCATCGAGATGCCATCAGCAACTGCGCGATCAATGGCGCTGTTCAATGAAGAGCTAAAGCCGCCACCAATACTCAAGTTGGCAACTGCAGGAACACCGGCAGCATGATGGCTAATCATCCAATCGACACCTGCGATGACACCAGCGGTGGAGCCGCTACCTGAACATGAAAGAACTCGAACAGGAACAAGAGACACACTCTTGGCCACGCCATATGTAGAACCACCCACTGTTCCAGCCACATGAGTTCCGTGTCCGTGGCAGTCCTTTGTTCCATTGCCATCAACAATTGACGTAAAGCCATTTGTTACCCGAGTGCCGAACTGGGTGTGCGTAGCAAGCACGCCAGTGTCAACGATGTAGGACGTTACGCCACTACCTGTTGCAGAGAAGTTGTACTCACCGTTCAGAGGTAGTCCGCGCTGATCGATACGGTCGAGGCCCCATGTTGGATTCTGCTGAGGAGACACGACATCCGTGTTCACCGCAACAACAGTGTCGGGCTCGATAGCGATCACATTTGGATTACCGCGAAGGCTTTCTAGGTCATCCTCAGAAAGGTCCGCGACAAAACCATCGATTGCGCTGGTGAAAACGGCACGCACTCCCACGCTCAGTGAGCTAGCGGCGATACCAACAGAAGAATCGGATGCGAAACGAACGATGTAACGACCAGGGATCACATCACCAGCTGCAGCACCATTTGGCACTGTGAGTCCGGCAACAACTGCATCGGAATCATCACTCACAGAAATATCTCGCTCACGCGAGACAACGCGAACGTTTGGATCGGACGCAACTTCATTGAGTTCTGATGCCGTGAGATTCTGTACTTCAACTGTGCCGTCACGGTTCACGATGACGTAATCAGCGGTGGCGGCCATTGCTGTACTTGGAAGAACAACAGAGCCCGAGAGCACAAGTGCACCAGCGACGAAGGAGCGGGTCAAGATGGAGAATCTCACCCTCGTAGCCTAGGACACTTAGGTATTAAGGTACGAGGGTCCATTTAGCTAAATCGGCCCAAAAAACAGGATTGTCGACCATTTCTGGCATCAAAATCGCAGAATCTCCTGCCTACCGACTCACCTTGTCCTGACTATCGTCAAGCGGGTGCCGATTACGACCCTCTCGCAGAACAGCATGTCGGTTGTCATCGACTCAGAAAACGGTGCTCGAATTACCTCATTCTCCATTCATGATTCCGAGATTCTGACCGCACACGATCCGAACACCTTCAACTGGGGCCTCTACCCAATGGTTCCCTATGCAGGCCGAGTACGCGGTGCCTCCTTTGTGTTCCAAAGTAAGACGTATGAGCTTCCAGTCGTGACGAATGGTCATGCGTTGCACGGAACAGTGATGCACCACAATTGGACTCGTATCGAAGTCACTGACACTGCAGCGGTCTTTGAGACATCACTCGGTGAGGACTGGCCCTTCCAAGGGATATGCACTCACCGCATTGCACTGCTTCCTGATCGACTTCGCTGCGAGTTGTCTGTCACCGCAGTCGATGACATGCCGGTTCAAATCGGCTGGCATCCATGGTTTCACCAAGGCACTGCGCACACTGACTTCAATGCAATGTTGAAGCGTGATGATGAAGGCATAGCAACAACTGAACGAGTCGCGCCATCAACACTCAATGTTGATGACTGTTTTCTTGAGCCCAACTCATGGCCACGCATTGATGTCGGAAATACAGCTCTTGAAATTGCAAGTGATTGTCCGTATTGGGTTCGATATGACGCACCAACCGGTGATGTGTGCGTCGAACCTCAATCTGGTCCGCCCAACGGCATTAACGATGCTCCGCTTGTTCTGAAGGCCGGCGAGACATTTACTCGCTGGATGGAAATTCGAGTCGTCCCGAATTAGTTGTCCCACTTCGCACGCATGCGGCGTAAGGCCTGCGTACGGATGTCGTTCCACGTGCCACCCACAATGTTGCGAACAGTCCCTAAAGATGGCACTTTTTCACTGTGGTTCACCGTTGCACGCCATTGATCAAATTGGTGGCTTGCACCGCGGAATGTGGTGTCACGTAAGAAACGTTCGACGTAATTCAAGAGATCATCCTCGGTCCAGGTGCGTTCATAATTTGAACGCAACGGCTCACCACTTGTCACACCTACTTCATTGCATGCAGATGTCCATGAACCAAACAACTGCACAATGCGAGCAACACTCGGCCCTTTTACGCGGCCCTCGCGAATCAGTGCTGTGTAACTTTGATGACTTAGAGGTTTGGCCATCAAGCTTGCAGCCAGAAGCGCTGCACGAGCGCGTTCGCGCGACGCAATAATCGCTTCACTTTCAATGCGCACTGTTGGTTGCACTAACTCATCAGTACCAAGGATGAGCCAGTCAACGGGCCGCGCTGCAGCTGTCACATCGGTGAGTGGCGCGTTTAACGCATTGGCGATTTCTTCCAACGTGACACCGGGCTTGTCTTGCAAGTAGCGCGAGATCTGCATTGTCATCTCACTACGACGTTCTGCCTTGGTGGGGCCACGTCGAGTTCGGGTGCGTACTGGCGACGCAGTGGCGTGTGCTTCGCCCGCATGCGACGGGGCTGCAGCTGGCGACGAGACGGCCGTTGCAGAAGAAGGAACTCCAGCGAAACGCACGACAAACTCACCCAACGAGCGCACATGGTCGCGGCTCACAGTGTTGTCGACTGTGACAAGTCCAAGCTCCTTCAGAACCCAGGCCGTTGATGCGGGTAGATCATGGATGGCAATCTGCTCGGGCACAGCCAAAGACAGTACCCGCTATTGCATGAATACCCAGCTAGCGAAAGCCAACTCCGCTAACTCAGTGACATTCCGCGCCATCTTCATATGTGTAGATCACAGCCATACTGCTTCCTTCCGGCAAAAGTACATTTGGATCGCCAGACTCCGTAGCAGCCAAATCGGCCAATGTAATGAAGTGAACCCCGACGTGTATCTTGCAATCAAATTCGTGCACGAAGAAGACGTAATCGTCTACTCCATCATGCTCCGGCGACACGTTGACAAGACCATTGCTTAACAATTCTTGAAAGATTGTTACGCGTAATGAATCAATGTCACCTTTGGACACAAAAAACTCAGTAAAGAAGCCCGCCAATGGGAATCCTAATTGTGGCCCCAATTTCAATCCCGAATACCTCACACCCGGAATTGATTTCGTAAGTTCTTCCCACCAATA
>JBILBZ010000041.1:0-11296 GCA_044353425.1 Ilumatobacteraceae bacterium
ATTTTTGCAGCGATCGCACGATCTCGCTTCATCACATTACGAATCAAGACAGTTCCGATGATGCTCACACCAGCAATCATCACAAGGAATGTGAGGTACTGCAAAGAACCACCTCGGTCGCCGGCTTGTTGTGGCTTCTTTCCACATCCGGGTTTTGGAAGAAACCCAATGCAATCAGACGGTTCCTTTTCGATGTCATACACGAAGGTTGAATCAGGAGATGTCGGAAGGGTTGTATCGACGGAATCCGCTGCGTGAACAGCGTTGGCTCCGAATGGCGCAACGGTCAGAAGAACGGCACAGGCGAGGGGAGCTAAACGGGGCATAGAGACATCGTCACACGCCAACTAGGGTGGGACAAATCATGAGCGCAAAAAACACCTTGGGTCAGCACGATGTCGTCCTCGTTGTTGATTTTGGTGCTCAATATGCCCAACTCATCGCCCGCCGTGTGCGAGAGGCCCTGGTGTATTCCGAAATTGTCCCTCATCGCATTACGGCCGACGAGGTGCGCGCAAAGGCTCCAAAGGCAATCATCTTGTCTGGCGGTCCGAAAAGTGTTCACGTGGATGGCGCTCCCATCCTCGACCCAGCCATTTATGACATGGGCATTCCTATTCTTGGGATTTGTTACGGCTGCCAATTGGTGGCACAGCAATTAGGTGGTGTTGTTGATCGTGGCGGTCGTGGCGAATATGGTCGCGCCACATTGACGCGAAGTGGTCAGTCTTCGCTTTTGCCGCAGAATGCACCCGCATCGCTGGACGTGTGGATGAGTCATTTTGATTTCGTCAGCGAAGTGCCTCACGGTTTTGTTACTACTGGTGCTACTCCCGATGCGCCGAACGCAATTATCGAAAATAATGAACGCCGAATTTACGGAGTGCAACATCACCCGGAAGTTATTCACTCCTCGCATGGCCAGGAATTGCTCGTTGGATTCCTTGTCGACGTTGCGGGGTGTCGTCAGGACTGGACAATGGCCAACATTGTTGAGGATCAAATTGCAGCGATTCGAGAACAAGTAGGAACCGAGCGTGCAATTTGTGGGTTGTCGGGCGGAGTGGATTCCTCGGTAGCCGCAGCACTGGTGCATCGCGCGATTGGCTCACAGCTCACATGTGTCTATGTCGATACCGGTCTGATGCGTCGTGGTGAGAGCGAACAAGTTGTTGAAACATTCCGTCAGAGCATGGGCATTGAACTGATTCATGTTGATGCTGGTCAACGTTTCTTCGAAAAATTGCAGGGCATCACTGAACCCGAAGCAAAGCGCAAGGCAATCGGTGAATTATTTGTGCGCATTTTTGAAGAGCACACGGGTGGCATCACTGATGCGAAGTTCCTGGTACAGGGAACGCTGTACCCAGACATCGTCGAAAGTGGTGGCCTTGATGGCACGGCCGCTGTCATCAAGAGTCACCACAATGTTGGTGGATTGCCCGATGATATGGAACTGCAGTTGTGTGAACCGCTGCGCGCCCTCTTTAAAGACGAAGTGCGAAAAGTTGGAATCGAACTTGGACTTGCCGATGACATTGTCTGGCGCCAGCCGTTCCCAGGCCCAGGTCTTGGCGTACGAATCATTGGAGAGGTCACGCCCGACAAGGTTGCGACTTTGCAACATGCCGATGAGATCGTGCGCCACGAAGTAAAGGCCGCCGGTCTCGAGCGCGAGATCTGGCAGTCATTTGCGGTGCTGGCAGATATCCGCAGTGTGGGTGTCATGGGGGATGAGCGCACATATGGTCGCCCCATCATCATTCGTGCGGTAACCAGCGACGATGCCATGACAGCGGACTGGGCTCGTCTGCCATATGAGCTCCTCGAGAAGATGTCGAATCGCATTATCAATGAAGTTCCGGGCATTAACCGGGTGGTGTATGACGTGACTTCCAAGCCACCTGGCACCATTGAATGGGAGTAGGACGAAGCCCAACCATGGGTTATTTCCTTTATATACCAAGGGTTTGAGCCGACACGACCCGATGTTTTTGGGGGAGGCAACTACCCTGAAGGGGTCATGTTTTCGACCCGCCGACCCCGGAGACCTTTGAGGTCTGCAGCCTTTGGCATTCTGTTGACCACTTTTGTGTTGGTTCCAGCAGTGATGCCAGGTCAGGTATCAGCCGACACCATTGATCAGAAGCGCGCCCAGGCAGCGAACATCGCGGACCAACTCGAGAATCTGGCCGAGGAGATGAGCATGCTGGGAGAGGACTACGCAGAGGCCCTGCAGACCCAGGCAGATTTGTCGGTTGAGATTAAGCAGGCGCAAGCAGATGTTGCCGAGGCAGAAGCCCAACTCGCAGAGATGCGCGGCACTTTGTACAACTCCGCAGTTACGCAGTTCATGCACGGTGGTCGTAACTCCACTCTGACCAATCTGTTCGCATCCTCGGGTGGTGTGCAAGATGCACTGCAACGCAGTCAGCTCACGTCAATTGCCATGAACCAGGGGTCGTTAACAACGGACTCTCTCGATGCAACGGCAACAGAATTGAGCAAGAAGAAAGTGGTTCTTGAGAAGAAGCGCAAGCAAGCTGAATCGCTCGCCTTGGACGTCAGAAGTCGCCAGGGTGCCGCTGAAAACCTTTCTGCCCGTTATCTGGAACTGCAATCGTCGGTGCAAGGAGACCTTGCCGATTTACTGCGAGAGGAACGTCAGCGCCGCGATGCGCAAGCTCTTGCTGATTCCCAACGTGAGGCTGCGGGGTTCAGGAGTAGATACTCCTCGCTTCAAAGACGGTACGGAAACATTCCGTCGGTTTCTGCACGTGCACAAACGGCTGTGCGTGCGGCACTCTCGCAGCTAGGTGTTCCGTATCGCTACGGCCAAAGTTCTCCAGGTAGAGCATTTGACTGCTCAGGACTCACCACATACGCATGGGGTAAAGCAGGCGTCGGTCTGCCAAGAAATTCACGTCGCCAATACAACGCCTTGCCGAAGATTCCTAAGCAATTGGCTCAGGCAGGTGACCTTATTTTCACTGGTTCACCAATTCACCATGTGGGTATCTATCTTGGCAATGGCACCATGGTGCATGCTCCTCAGACTGGCGATGTCGTTAAAGTCGGTCCAATTCGCTGGTGGAAAGTCGTCGGCGTCGTTCGTCCTCGCTAACTGCTACTACGGTCAATGTCTATGCAAGGCATTGATGAGGAACGCGTAGAGAAATGGCTCAATGCCAACATTGTTGAGGCGCAAGGTCCGTACACGTACCATCTCATCGCTGGTGGTCGTAGCAACATCACGTTCCGAGTCGTTGATGCGAACGGAATGCAAATGGTCTTACGTCGTCCTCCGATGGGGCATGTATTAGCGACTGCCCATGACATGGCGCGTGAACACCGTTTGATCTCTTCTGTAGGTCAATCCAATGTTCCCGTACCGCGCACACTGGGGCTGTGCACAGATGTCGAGGTAAACGGTGCTCCGTTCTATGTGATGGCGTATGTTCCCGGAGTTGTACTCGACAGTCCTGAGAAGGGCACCCTTTTGTCCGTTGAACATCGATTGACAGCCTCTGAGGACCTCATTGATGTGTTGGCCGATCTTCACGATGTTGATGTTGATGCAGTTGGTCTTGGCGACTTGGCAAAGCGCGAGGGCTACGTCGAACGCCAAGTGAAGAGATGGTCAACGCAGTGGGCGAACTCAAAAACTCGTGAGCTTCCTGCAATTGATGAAGTCGCGGCACGTCTTGGAAACAACATTCCGTTGCAGCAAGGTGTTTCGATTGCACATGGCGACTATCGATTTGGAAATTGCCTCACTGATACTGAGAACGGTCGAATTGCTGCGGTGCTCGATTGGGAGTTGTGCACATTGGGAGATCCCCTTGCGGACCTTGGATATGTGGGCATTTATTGGACGGACCCTGGAATGCCAAACATGCGCGGTACCGACCCTTCTGGCATAGAAGGCTTTCCGACTTTTGATCATCTTGTTGAGCGTTATGCGCAACGCACGGGTCGTGATTGTTCAAACATTGGGTACTACAAAGCGTTTGCAAGTTTCCGTCTTGCTGTGATTTGCGAAGGCGTCTACGCAAGATATTTGCATGGCGCAATGGGGGATCAGCAGATTGATCTTGAACCAATGAAGCTCACGGTGGAATCACTCGCTGAGTCTGCACTCACAGCGATCAAGGGGTCGTAACAATGGCACTTGAAAGTTGGGAAAAAGGTTCGTTCACTGCGGCCACTCTGACTCGTGATACGTATCGAAAAGGGTCGGGCCCAGTTGTCATCGTGGTGCATGAGATTCCAGGTATTACTCCAGCAGTAGAACGTTTTGCAGACGACGTTGTTAACGCTGGATTCACTGTGGTGATGCCGAATCTTGTTGGCACCGCAGGACAAGAAGTTTCAGGCAAGTACATCGCTTCTTCCATGTTGAAAGTGTGCATCTCAAAAGAGTTCACGAACATGGCATTGAACAAGACCTCGCCCATCATCTCGTGGCTTCGTGCGTTGGCACGTTCGTTGCATGCAGAAGTGGGCGGCAAAGGCGTAGGTGCAGTGGGAATGTGTTTCTCTGGCGGATTCGCACTGGGCATGATGGTGGACGACATCATGGTCGCACCTGTTTTGTCGCAGCCGTCGATGCCTTTCAACGTAGGGAAAGCACGAGGCGCTGATCTGAACTTGTCGCCTGATGATTCGATTGTGATTGCGCAACGTGCTGCAAACGGATGTCAGGTGTTGGGACTTCGTTTTGATCAAGACAAATTGGTCGGCAATCGATTCGATTCATTGCGGGAATTGCTGGGAGATGCGTTTGTTGCAATCGAGTTGCCATCACAATCACCGAAGGATCACAGTGTGTTGACAGAACAACGCGATGAAGCAAGTGTTCAGCGTGTGCTGGACTTCTTCGCTGAAAAACTTTTGTAGCCACGCTTAGCGCGGGCCACCATCAACGTTCAGCAACATTCCTGTGGTGTAGCTACTGGCCTTGCTGGCAAGGTACAGCGCAGCGCCAACAATCTCGTGCGGCTGGCCACCTCTTTGCATGGAATATGCAGTCTTTGCTCGCGCATTGAACTGTTCCATGTCCCATGCCTTTGAAATGTCAGTCAAGAATGGTCCAGGAACAATGCAGTTCACACGCACATGTGGCCCATAGGTTCGGGCAAGACCAATGGTCAATGTATTGATCGCAGCTTTGGCGGCGCCATAGATGACTTCATTTGGCGATGGACGCTGGCTTGACGTCGAAGAGACATTGATGATCGCTCCGCCATGAATCACATTGTCGCGATCAGGAGTTGTCATGTGTGTGGCAAGAAGAGTTGATAACCGGAATGGACCTTTGAGATTGACGCCAAGCACTTTGTCGTACAAATCTTCGGAGACATCAACAAGAGATGAATACAACGGCGACATACCGGCGTTGTTCACAAGAATGTCGATACGGCCGAACTCAGCAATTGCCTCGTTCGCTAATCGACTCGCGTCATCCCACGATGCTGCGTGGTATCCAACAGCTAACGCACGTCGACCAAGCGCACGTACTTCGTCGGCGACAACTTCACAGTTCTCCACTTTGCGACTTGCAATAACGATGTTTGCTCCGTGGTCTGCAAACGCCAATGCCATTTCTCGGCCGAGTCCACGGCTGCCACCAGTGATGATTGCTGTTTGTCCTTCGAGAGAGAACAAATCGGTTGTTGTCATGAACTGACCTTTGCTGAGTATTCAGGATGGACGAATGTGGAAACCATACGCTCAAAATCTGTGCCGGTGGACAGGAGAAGGTGTCGTGCGAGGAGCCCCTTGGCTGCCTTCGCATTGTGGCCACCAACGATGCCGCCCGATTTCGAAACCAGATCGATTCGCACCAGAGTGTTGACCCGCGACCAGTCGATGGAAGCACGGTGCTCTTGCGGGAGGAGGTCGACAATGGGTGCTTTCTTTGTGTGTGCAAGTAATGCATCGGTGAGGTCATCTCGCCACCAAGTCGATAGGAGCCCAAGGGGAGAGAGACGTGCCCCCATCTTGAGGCGGTAGTCGGGCAGTGGGTCATCAGCACGCACGAGTCCGGCAAAGCCCGAGGGAACAATGATTCGTTTGGTGGTAGCAGTGCGAGTGGCCGCGGGAAGCCCAGCAAGGTCAAGGTGGTCCCAGACCACCCCGGTATAGCGCTGCCATGCGGGCAATGTGGGGGCGCCGATCAGCGCGCGGTTTGCACGTTGGGCCCGAGCGAGAAGATCCCCTTTGACTCCAAGGAGTTTGGCGCCGCCGCCGGACTGAGTTGCGAGGGTGCGTGCGATGTCGGTGCGGTACTGGCCTAAGGAGGGTCCAAAGGCCCCCGAATCACTGACATATTTCGTCTTGGCTGTGCCGGCTTCCGCTTTGCCTTCGGAGGGCGGCAACATGACCACAAATGAACTTGTTCCCATGGTGAATTTTCCTCTCCAGCCTTCTACGCTAGGCATATGCGAGTACACGTAGATTCATCAAAGTGCCAAGGCCACAACCGCTGCTACGCGTTGGCCCCAGAATTGTTCGACGTTGACGATCTCGGCAACGCGTTCGAATTGAACGATGGCATTGTGCCAGCTGGTCTTGAAGACAAGGCTCGCCTCGCGCTTGCCAACTGTCCTGAGTTTGCAATCACGATTGAGGATTAAGTCATGAGCGAAACCATTTACGGTCCGGTTACTGATTGGGCGACAGATTTCGACCACGGTTCACCGGCATATAACAACAACATCCACCAGATTTGGGATGACCTCAAAGCTGCAGGTTGCCCCATTGCGCACACAGAGCGTTATGGCGGAGTGTGGTTGCCACTTACTCACGATCTTGTGAAAGAGATTGCATACGATCCAACACGTTTCTCCAGCCTCACTCCTGTTGTTCAGCAGTTGAAGCCAAGCGAAGCTCTCTTGGAAGATCCGGATGCTTTGGGTGCACCGATCGGACCAGTACCGCCGATTTCTTCTGACCCCCCGTTCCACGCAGATGCACGTCGTCTTTTGTTGCCAGCATTCTCACCAAAGGTGATTGATCCGCTGCGCAAAGAAGTCGAAGAGATTTGCAACAAGCTCATTGATGACATGGGTGATGTTGATGCAATCGACGCAGCTGTGCAGTACACGCAGCACATTCCAGTTCTTGTTGTTGCACAAATGGTGGGCTTGCCATTGTCCGATGCTGATCGTTTCCGCGGTTGGGTCGACATGGTTCTTGGCGGCATCGGTGCAGAGCGCAGTGAAGAGCGCTTGGCGCAGTTCATGGCAATGGATGAGTACCTCACCAAGCACATCGAAGAGCACATCGCGAATCCACAAGACGACTTGACGAGCTACTTGCTGGACGCAGAAATCTTTGGCGAGAAGCTTTCTCCTCGCCACGTATTTGGCACCATCTTGTTGCTCATCATCGCTGGCATCGACACCACGTGGAGTGGTATCGGTTCATCGTTGTGGCACCTTGCGTCGAACCCTGTTGATCGTCGTCGTCTCGTCGAGAACCCCGGCAAGATTCCAATGGCAGTTGAAGAGTTCCTTCGTGCTTACGCACCTGTCACGATGGCCCGCATGGTGACCAACGACATGGAATTCCATGGTGTTCAGATGAAGAAAGAAGACCGTGTTCTTCTTCCTTTCCCTGCTGCAAACCGCGACGAGAATCAGTTTGCAAATCCAGCAGTTGTCGATATCGAGCGCGAAGAAAACCGTCACGCGGCTTTCGGTCTTGGTATTCACCGTTGCATCGGATCAAACCTTGCCCGCTTGGAAATGAATGTGGCTATTGAGGTCTTCCTCAAGCGCTTCCCCGACTTTGAGCTGGACATGACTGAGCAAGTCACGTGGAGCACTGGCCAGGTTCGCGGTCCTCGCAACTTGCCATTCAAAATCAAAGCCCGCGGATAATCATCGGGCCTTCGGCCCACGACACAACCCGCATCTACACTGGCGGAGCCATGTCTCAGTTTGAACACGCCTCATCTGGGGTCAGCATCCCGCTCAACCCCGATCAAGAAGAGGCGGTGTACCACCCCGGTGGTCCGTTGCTGGTCGTTGCTGGCGCTGGTTCAGGAAAAACACGTGTGCTTACACAGCGCATCGCATGGCTGATCTCTCAAGGCATTCATCCGCAAGAACTTTTGGCAATCACCTTCACGAATAAGGCTGCCGAAGAAATGCGACATCGCGTTGCAGATCTAGTTGGTCCCGTCGCGAAGTCAATGTGGGTCACCACGTTTCACAAAACGTGTGTACGCATTCTGCGTCAGCATGCAGAACTCATTGAGTACCCCAAGCAGTTCACGATTTATGACTCGCAAGATTCCAAGCGCCTCATTGGCTATGTCATTCGTGACATGGGGCTTGATGTCAAGAAGTATCCCGCCGGTGCTGCGCAATCTCGCATCAGTTTGTGGAAGAACGAATTAGTGACAACGGCTCGCGCACACGATGGTGCTGAGCACATCATCATGCGTCGTCATGCAGAGATCTACACCGAGTATCAGGCACGTCTGAAGCGCGCCGGTGCAATGGATTTTGACGATCTCTTAGTCAACGTCGTGAGGTTGTTTGAGGAACACCCTGAGATTTTGCGCCTGTATCAAGATCGTTTTAAGCACATCTTGATTGACGAATATCAAGACACCAATCAAGCACAGAACCGCATTGTGTTGTTGCTTGGCGAGCGACACAAGAACGTCTGTGTTGTGGGCGACAGTGATCAAAGCATCTACAAGTTCCGTGGTGCAGACCTGCGCAACATCGATGCATTCGAAAGCGCCTTTGGCGAAGCCACTGTCGTTGTGCTCGCACAGAACTATCGCAGCACACAAACGATTCTTTCGGCTGCAAACGCAGTGATCTCACAAAACATTGGTCGCCGACCCAAAGATCTCTGGACCTCCGCGGGGCAGGGCGATCGCATTGTCCGCTACTTTGCCGAAGATGAGTACGACGAGTCTTCATGGGTCGCAAAGACTGCGAAAGAAACGCACGAGAAAGATGGCCGCTCTTGGGGTGACATCGCGATTATGTATCGCACCAATGCGCAGAGCCGCGCAATGGAAGAAGCGTTCATGCGCTACAGCATTCCGTACAAGGTTGTAGGCGGCACAAAGTTTTACGATCGCCGTGAAGTGAAAGATGCAATTGCGTATCTCAAGGCTGGTGTTAATCCACTCGACGAAATCAGCATCAAGCGTATTCTGAATGTGCCGAAGCGTGGAATTGGTGATACCAGTATCGGCAAACTCGACGCGTTTGCGGCGGCTGAAGGTGTTTCGTTTGTAGATGCCATGCGTCGTGCGAGCGAAGCCGGAGTCAGCGGTTCAGCGAGCAAAGGCATTACTTCTTTTGTCATGCTCATCGACATGATGCATGTTGCAATGGCTGATGGCCCAGCTGCTCTCATTGAGATAGCGATGAATAACAGTGGCTATCTCAATGACCTTGAGAATGAAGATTCTGTGGAGGCGGCTGGTCGTCTTGAAAACATCGAAGAACTCATTGGTTCCGCGGCGGAATACACACAAGTAGAAGAGTTCCTCGAACAAGTTGCGTTAGTCGCAGATACTGATGATCTCGATAACGAGAATCACATTGTTCTCATGACCTTGCACTCGGCAAAAGGTCTCGAATACCCAGTTGTTTTTCTTGTTGGATGCGAGGAAGGAATCTTTCCGCACAGCCGAGCATTAAATGATCCGACTGAGTTGGAAGAAGAACGCCGTCTTGCGTACGTGGGTCTCACGCGGGCACGAGAGAAGCTGTTTGTGTCGCACGCATGGCATCGCATGTTGTTTGGGCAGTCGTCGTACAACCCTCCATCACGTTTTCTTTCGGAGATTCCTGAAGAACTGTTTGATCGACAGGGCAATGTCGACTCGGGGACAGATCACTCTCGTGTTTATGGTCGTTCGTCATCGACAAGTTGGGATGATGACTTGCCCTCTTATCGTCGTCGTGATGAAGAGCCGTCTGGACGAACGTACGGAGCGAAGCGTGCAGAGCGCGCTGTGCGTGCTCCGTCAGAGCCGCGCAATACAGATCACCTTGTTGATCTCAAAGTTGGCGATGATGTTGAACACGCAGTCTTTGGCGAAGGTGTTGTCGTTGAGATTAAGGGCACGGGCGACAAGGCAGAAGTTGCCGTACGTTTCCGTGAACGCGGGACAAAACATCTTGCATTGGCGTGGGCGCCTCTTAAAAAACTCTAAGAAATCTCTTTCTGCCCTGATGGGATAGTAGAAATAAGGACATGAAGGCAGCCATCCTTATCGAGAGTCTCACTGGCAATACCTGGAAAGCCGGCGAGCGAATCGCCGCCAACCTGCAGCAAGAGAACTGGTCCATCACGGGCATTTCCCCAGTGAGAGATCCAAATCACAAGTCCATTCAAGATGCGGACATGGTCATCGTAGGAACTTGGGTGCACGGACTATTCGTGGTGGGACAAGCACCATGGGCTGTCGATCGTCTTCGTGCGCTGCCAGCAATGGCAGGGAAGAAGGCTGCAGCGTTTTGCACCTTCGCTCTGAACCCTGGTGGTTCGCTAGATGTCATGACTCGCGCATTGGATTCTCGCGGTGCAGAAGTTGTCGGCGGTCTTGCATTGCATCGAAGCAAACTCGCCGCTCACGCTGAAGAGTTTGCGATTCGCCTCACCGACACAACAGCCAGCTAACGACGTCTCTGTTTTCAGGGAGCAAGTGTTGTTGCGGTCGCGCTGGCGTCCCGTAAGTCGATGTACAAAGTTTTCTTGTTCTCAACAATGGGTCGAACATTGGCTGGTTTCTCCAATTGATCGACGGTCACAGTGCGTTGATTGCAGTCAGTGAATGTGCGTGCACCCTTTGTGTGGGTGACGAGACACGTTGGGCCGAGGTCTGCTGGGTAGCCGTAATACACACGCCACCCTTTTGCTGGGTCGGGTCCTGTGTGGTCCAAAACGATGGAGCGAATCCCGTCGGGACTCTTGAGGTCGGGGAACAGGAGGGGGCCATCTTCTGCGACGGCCTTAGCCATGGATTCCACTTTGCCCACTTCGAAGACCTTGTTGGCCACTGAGGAACTGGGTGTGGCACGGCTATTGATCACCGAGGCAACGACCCAGAGACCTGCAAAAAACACACAAAAAAAGGCAATTCCGGCCAGGACGGGCACGAGGGCTCGGGCTAGGGGAGTTCGGAGGCGGGGCTTTCGCATACCCCCCATTGTGGCGGGTTGGTACGGGAACGCCTATTCAGCGTAGGGTTTCCTTTCTGTGAAGCGCCCCTACCGAGTTGTTGTCGCCAAGCCTGGTCTCGATGGCCATGACC
>JBILBZ010000147.1:0-3380 GCA_044353425.1 Ilumatobacteraceae bacterium
CTGCGCCACGATGCGATTGATCTTCTGTGAAGACAGGAGTGCACCGTGTGATGCGTCGTGTCCCAAAACGAAGAGGCCAGAGACAGCAAGACCGCCTGCGACCCAGAGAGGAATGATTGCCCACCATGAGGTGGCCATGGCCAGTGCCGCGAGGGTAATGCCATAGACAATCGTTGCCTTGATCAGGGCGCGGACGGCGCGACCTGTGGGGCGTTCGTAACAGACAGCTGGAATCGATTCGCGGACAGTATTCAGCGAATGAGTGCGTTCTTTGATGAGGGGAGCAGATTGATTCTCGATAGGAGCAGGCTATTTCATAAATGGTCATGTTTTGCCTCATTTGGTTGCGTAGCCTTAGTGCCTTATGGCAACTCTTCCCGCTGCAGCCTTCTCCATCGGCCTCGACTGTGAACTGGACAATGTCCCGGGCGCTCTCGGACATTTGTGCACTGCAATTGGTGACGCTGGAGGCAATATTGGCGCCCTTGATGGGTTTGATATCCGGGGCCCCGTCTTGCGCCGCACTGTGGTCGTCCATTGCCGTGACGAGGCTCACCAGCTTGTAGTGGTTGAGGCGGTCAAAAATACTCCGAACATCAGGCTCGTCGACTGGTGGGATCGCACCTTCCGTATGCATGAGAACGGCAAGATCCAGATGTTCTCCACCGCGCCGGTGCGCGACAAAGACGACCTCTCGATGGCCTATACGCCTGGCGTGGCCCGCGTGTGCACCGCCATTCAGGAAGACCCTTCCTTGTCTCACAAGTACACCATCCGTAAAAACACGGTGGCGATTGTCAGCAACGGCACAGCGGTACTTGGTCTCGGCGACATTGGTCCCGAAGGCGCCATGCCCGTGATGGAGGGGAAAGCTCTCCTCTTTAAAGAGTTCGGTGGCGTTGACGGTTTCCCCATCTGTATCAATGCACGCACAGTGGATGAAGTCGTGGACTTCGTCCAACGCATCGCTCCAACATTCGGTGGCATCAATCTTGAAGACATCGCTGCTCCGGAGTGCTTCGAAATCGAAGAGCGCCTCCGTGCAAGCCTCGATATTCCGGTCTTCCATGACGACCAGCACGGCACCGCAGTAGTGACTCTTGCTGCTCTTTGGAATTCACTCAAGATCACCGGCAAGAAGATGGAAGATCTTTCCGTTGTTATTGCAGGTGTCGGTGCAGCAGGTGTTGCCATCGGCAAGATTCTCCTCAATGCAGGCGTTGGCGAAGTAGTTGGTTGTGACCGTGCAGGCGCGATCTACACCGGTCGTGGCGAACTCAACTCTGCAAAAGAGTGGTTCGCTCAGCACACCAACCAGAGTCGCAAGATGGGCACCATCTCTGACGTAATGAAGGGCTCTGACGTATTCATTGGCGTGAGCGGTCCTGACCTCATTACTGCTGCTGATGTTCGTTCGATGGCGAAGAACCCGTTGGTCTTCGCGATGGCAAACCCGAACCCAGAAATTCGCCCAGAGCAGGTTGATGGTTTGGCTGCTGTTATGGCCACTGGCCGTAGCGACTATCCAAACCAAATCAACAACGTTCTTGCATTCCCCGGCATCTTCCGTGGTGCACTCGATGCAAACGCATACGACATCACTGAGGGAATGAAGCTTGCCGCAGCAATCGCAATTGCTGAATCAGTGAGCGATGCAGATCTTTCTCCAGAGTTCGTAGTTCCATCGGTGTTCGATAAGACCATCGTCGAGCGCGTTGCTCCTGCAGTTGCTGCTGCTGCCGTCAAAGACGGCGTCATCCGCAAGTCCTAAAACCCAGGTGACTGGGAATCGGGGATACCGCTGTAGTTGCATTCAGATACCCTAGGGGGTATGGTATCTGTCGTTCACCTAACGACAATGGAGTTTTCTGATGGATAACACGACTGTGGCTGAGGAATATCCCGGCCATACCCCTTCCCCCGCGCCGAACAAAAAGGCTTTGTTCTCTCGACTTGCTGCTGCCATGGCGCGTCACCGAAAAGTAGTCATCGTTGTATGGCTTGCCATCACGATTGCGTCAGCTCCCTTGGCTATTTCATTGACAAGTGCCCTTTCGGGCGCAGGTTGGGATGCAAAAGGTTCGACTGCTGAAGCAGTTCGCAAGGAACTTCGTGCAGACTTCCCAGCTCTTGGCTCTGAGAACCCAGTTGTCGTGTTTCAACAGAAGATCCCGATTGCTGATGATCCATCTGCGTTGCAGGCACTGTTGATGCAACTGTCTGACGGACCGCACGTGGTGTCGGTTGTTGATCCACTGAAGATGCCCGCCGAAGCAGGCATGGTTTCACGTGATGGTCTCACCGCATTGATCCCTGTTGAACAGAAGATCGAAGAAGAGGCTGAGCGCCCGGAATTTGCTGGTGAACTTGGAAAGTACGTTGGGAAGGTCGCGCTAGCTGATGGTGTCACTGCCGACGTCACTGGCGAATGGCCCGTGTGGGCTGATTTCAACAAGATGAATGAAGAAGCGCTGCACAAGGCAGAACTTGTGAGTGCTCTTCCAACGTTGGTGATGTTGTTCATTGCTTTTGGCGCGATGATTGCTGCTGGCATTCCTTTGCTTCTAGCCATCGCTGGTATCGCAGCCGGATTCGCAAGTCTTCATATGCTTTCATGGATCACTCCAGTATCGGTGTGGTCAATGAACTTCTCAATGATGCTTGGTCTTGCTGTCGGTATTGACTACAGCTTGTTTATTGTCAGTCGTTACCGCGAAGAGCGAGCCGAAGGAAAAGATCCCATCTCGGCAATTGAGAACACAATGGCTACTTCAGGTAAGGCAGTGTTCCTCTCTGCACTGACAGTGGTCCTTTCATTGTCTGCGGTATTCCTTGTGCCAGTGATGGTGTTCCAAACAATGGCTCTTGGCATGATTCTCTCGGTCGTCGCAGTTGCGCTGTCAGCTTTGACTCTGTTGCCCGCTGTGCTTGTTGCAATGGGCGACAAAGTCCTTGTGTCGCGTGGGAAGAAGTATGACGACATGGGATCTGAGGGCCGTTGGGCTCGCTGGACAGGTATTGCATTGCGTCGACCTGGTCGCACGTTGACTGTTGGACTTGTATTGCTTGGGGCATTGGTGGTTCCTGCATTCGGAATGAAGTTAGGAATGCCTGGTGCACGAGTTGTGGAAGAAGGCAAGACAAGCCGAGACGGCTTTGAAACCCTCGTCGCATCATTTGGTCCTGGTGCTGCTGGTCCTGCATTCATCACTGTTGATGCAAAAGACGCTCAAACCGTTGTCGATGTCGTATCAAAGATTGACAATGTCGTGAACGCCGGAATTGTCACGCAACCAGCTGAGTCGGGTCGACTTGTGGTTCGTGTTATTCCTGGAACATTGATTGATGACTCGCGAACAGCGGACATGGTTGATGATGTC
>JBILBZ010000046.1:0-10956 GCA_044353425.1 Ilumatobacteraceae bacterium
CTGGACGTGCGGTTCTCAAGTCGCGTCGGGCCAAGGGCCGTTACCGCCTCAGCCATTGATCGGCCGCATCCAGAGCAGGTCTGATTTCGTCCGGGTTCGCCAGGACGGGGTCCATGTCCGCTCTGGGCTGTTGTCGTGCACCTTGCTGATCGACCCGGCGCTGACCCACCCAAAAGTGGGGTACGTCTTAGGTCGCTCGTTCGGCTCAGCCGTTCGACGCAACCGAGTCAGGCGTCAACTTCGTGAACTTGTGAAAGTTCGGGAGTCGATGATGCAGCCGGGGGTGTATGTCTTTGGGGCATCACCTCGAGCACATGGTGCCGATTTTGCTGATCTGGGAAACCAGCTCGACCGTTTGTTGACCAAGTGTGCAGAAAGGGCAGGACAATGACCGCAGTTCATTCCTCACCTGAATCCATCACAAAAGCACAATCAGTCATGCTGCGCGCCGTTCGCTTGTATCAAGTGGCGCGAGAGGGTTACCCCTCCCCCTGTCGTTTTTATCCATCCTGTTCCCACTATGCGGTGGAAGCCATCGAAACTCACGGCTCCGGCCGTGGACTATGGCTCACCATCCGCCGACTTCTTCGGTGCCGACCTTTTGGCCCCTCCGGAGTCGATCTAGTACCAACGCCCAAAAGGCGTGCCTAAGAAAGGCCCAACATGTTCACACCATTTGCCTGGCTGATTTCCACCTTCTACGGGTGGACACACAACTACGCCATCGCCATTGCCTTGGTGGCATTGGCGATCATGATCATCATTGCCCCGCTCACGATGAAGAGCACCAAGGGCATGTTGGAAATGCAGCGCTTACAGCCTGAAATGAAGAAGCTGCAGCAGCAGTACAAGGGCGATCGCCAGATGCTGAATCAGGAAATGATGAAGCTGTATTCGGATCACAAGGTCAATCCGCTTGCATCGTGCTTGCCGCTGTTGGCGCAGATGCCAGTGTTCATCATCATGTTCCGTGTGTTGGACCGCTTGACCCGTATGGGGTCTGACGGCACGTTCGACCCTGACTACATCTCAAAGTCAACCGAGTTGTACAAAGTGCTCGACAAGTCAAAGGAGATGCTGTCCTTCGGTCTTGACTTGCACCTCAGTCCTCTCGAAGCCATGCAGGACGGCTTGGTCAAAGGCCTCCCCTACGCACTGTTGATTATTGCGTTGGGTGGTCTGTTCTTTATTCAGCAACGCATGGTTGCTAGCCGTACCTCTAGCCCCACAATGTCGCCAACACAGGCAAAGATCATGCAGTACCTACCTGTGGCCTTCGCCGCTTTTCAGTTCTGGTTGCCCACCGCACTTGTTGTGTATTACATGGTGCAGGCAATCTTCCGCATTCTTCAACAGGGCTACATCACCCGCCGTTTCTACGGCGAAGATGGTCTTGGCAAGCAGGCTCAAGAAGCCAGCGCCAAAGCTCGCGAACTGGGCAAGGACGATTCCGCTAAGCCCAGCAAGCAAAAGAATCAACAGTCGCAAGCACCCGCTCCTATTCAGAGCAAGAGGGTGACACCAGGGAAAAACCGCCCGGCACCAAGTGGCCGACCAGCACGTCCCGTCCCCCCCAGCAAGCGAAACAAGTAGTCGCGGCTCCACCGCGTCATAGCCCGAAAAGCACACCCGAAAAGAGGATCCCATGGAATGGGTAGAGACAACAGGTACCACGCTCGAAGAAGCGAAAGAAGCAGCACTTGATCAGTTGGGCGTCGCCGAAGACGATGCCGAGTTCGATGTAGTGGAAGAGCCCAAGGCGGGTCTCTTCGGCCGTACTCGTGGCGAGGCACGTGTTCGCGCACGTATCAAGCCAAGCACCCCACGCGGGAAGACCGAGCGTCGCCCCCGTCGTGAAAAGGGCGCAGAGAAGACCGGCGAGCGTCGCGAACAGCGTCCACGCACCAACAACCGCAATAGCGATCGCCCTGCTCGCGAGCCTCGTGAACCACGCGAGCCACGCGAAAAGGTGGAAGTTGACCCCGCAGTGGTGGGCCAGGCAGCAACCGATTTCTTGGTCGGCTTGGTGTCAGCATTCGGCACAACCGGAGACGTCAAGGTCCATCGCGAAGAGGGCGAGATCGAAGTACGCGTGGAAGGCACCGAGCTTGGCCTCATGGTTGGACCTGGCGGAGCAACCCTTCTGGCAATCCAAGACCTCACCCGCGTTGCCAGCCAGCGCCGCCTCGGTGACCAGGATTCCCGTTTGCGCATTGACATTGCGGGCTACCGCGAGCGCCGCCGCGAAGCACTCAGCCGCTTTGCAACCAAGGTCGCTGAAGAAGTGAAGGAAACAGGATCAGCTCGCATGCTCGAGCCCATGTCTTCTGCTGACCGCAAGATCGTGCATGACACCCTTGTTGAATTCGAAGGCGTGTCCACACGCTCGGAAGGCGAAGACCCTCGCCGCCGTGTTGTTGTTGAACCTGCATAAATAATCAGCAAACTGCATTTATATACAAAGGGCCCGCCGCAAGGTGGGTCCTTTGCTATGTCCCCTCAAAGCAGAAGGGCGACCAGTACATTCGAGAGGTGACTAATCGCCGCACTGTTGAAGAGGTTCTTGCCACTGCGCAGAGAGTCGGCACCTTGGGTGATCGACCAATCCCAGAGGTGATGGAACACGCGCGAGCATTTGTGGCTGCTCTCGTTGATGTGACGGGAACCGTGATTGATATCGGCACCGGGGCTGGTGTGCCAGGCTTAGTGATTGCACAAGAACGACCAGACCTCACTCTTGTTCTCGCTGATCGCCGAGCGACTCGAATGGATGCCCTGCAAATGGGAGTCTCAGGTCTGGGTTGGTCTGACCGCATCTCAGTTCTCACCTGCGACATCGCCGAGCTGGGCAAGCGACCAGAACACGCGGGTCAGTACGACGCTGTCGTGTGCCGAGGCTTCGGAAGCCCCGAGGTCACAGCACCCCTCGCGAGACCCCTCCTAAAAAACGGAGGGACATTAATTGTCTCCGAACCCCCCTCCCCTAAGCCCTCGAGATGGACATCTGAACTGTTGGAGAAGACCGGGTTTGGCCCCCCTGAATACCTGCCCGGCGTGGTGAAGCTGACCGCAAAGCCTTGATTTCCAAGGCCTCTCGATGTTTCACGTGAAACAATTGAGGTTTCCAGAAGTTCCAGATGTTTCACGTGAAACATTGGTGGCGGTCTGAGGGCCGGCCCAGGAAGGACGGATTGTTTCACGTGAAACACTCCCCTCATCCACCAGTTTTCCACAGGCTCGCCCTACACTGACCGTTGTCCACCCACTACGCGAATCAGCAGGAGCGAGTACTTTATGAGCGGTTCAGACACCACCGTCCTTGCCATTTCCTTGCAAAAGGGTGGCGTAGGTAAGACAACCACAGCAATCAACCTGGGCGCCGCCTTGGCTGAATTGGGATTTCGAACATTGATTATTGACCTGGATCCGCAGGGCAATGCCTCCTCTGGTTTGGGCGTCACCATTCCTGAAGATGCGGGCACCATTGCAGAGGTCCTGCGCCGGGAAGAAACCTTGGATTCCATCGTGGAGCCAACTGCTGAGAAGAATCTGTTCGTTGCGCCCGCCCCGAAAGGGCAGCAATTGGCCGAAGTGGAAGCACAGTTGGTGGCGGAGATGTTCCCTCAACCCCGCCTGAAGGATGCGATTGATGCCTGTCGAGACGATTGGGACTACATCTTGATGGATTGCCCGCCAACACTTGGCCGTCTCACGGTGAACGCTTTTATGGCAGCTGATGCGATTCTTGCTCCTGTTCAGTGCCAGTACTTCGCTCTGGAAGGCCTTCGTGATCTCAGTGAAGTCGTGAAGCAAGTCCGCCAAGCGTTGAACCCAGATCTTGAAATTGCCCATTATCTATTGACGATGTCAGAGTCCTCGAAGAAGTTGTCGCAAGAAGTTGAAGCTGAATTGCGCGGAGCATTCGGCAGCAAGGTCTTTAAGAACGTCATTCCGTACAACGTGAAGTTGGCAGAAGCACCATCGATGGAGATGTCAGTGCTGAAGCACGCATCAACCTCTAAGGGCGCCAAGGCATATCGGGCAGTAGCAAAGGAGTTGAGCAATGGCAGAACGCCGAAAGCTAGGTAAGGGGCTTTCTACCCTTATTCCGACGGAACGCGCAGAAACACCGGCGACCGAATCGACCAAGAAGACCGGGGGAGCAGCGGCACCCTCTCAAGAGTTGCCCGCATCAGCACTACGCGATGTTCCAACAGGGTCAATTGAGCCAAATCCGAATCAGCCCCGTGTTCATTTTGACGAAGAGTCATTGTCTGATCTTGCCAAGTCGATCAAGGAAATTGGCATTTTGCAGCCGCTTCTTGTTCGCGAACTCTCACCGGGTAATTATCAACTGATTGCGGGAGAGCGCCGTTGGCGCGCAGCACAACGAGCCAAGCTGGCTGAAGTTCCTGTTGTTGTTCGCGAGATCAACCAACTCGAATCAGTTGAGCAAGCATTGGTGGAAAATCTTCACCGCCAAGATCTGACCGCTCTTGAAGAGGCGTCGGCCTACCAACAGCTGGCTGATGACTTCTCTCTCACACATGAGCAGGTGGCAAAACGTGTCGGAAAGAGCCGTGCTGCAGTCACCAATGCACTGCGCCTTCTCACATTGCCGGCCCCAATTCAGGGTTATTTGGCTGATGGACGTCTCAGTGGCAGCCATGCCCGCGCGCTCCTCGGGGCGAAGTCGCCGGGCGAAATGGAGATGTTGGCTTCGGCTGCAGTCCGCGATGGTTGGTCAGTTCGTGCCACCGAAGATGCTGTGCGTGACGGAATGCCGTCCAAGGGCGACGAAAAGCCATCCGGTAAGTCCGGTGGCGCTACTCAACCACCGGCATTGAAGCCAGCTGGATTGTTGGAACTTGAGAATCTTCTTGCGGAGTTTCTCGATACCAAAGTGGGTGTCTCAATGGCAGGGAAGCGCGGCAAGGTATCGATTGAGTTCGCAGACCTCATTGATCTTGAGCGCATCTATCGCCGCATGACCGAGCAGCAGTGATTTTTCGGCCAATCATGGCTCAAATTTCAACGGCGTAACTTTCTCCACAACCCTCATCCTCTACTGGGGGTTCAAAGTGAAGGTTTACCCCCAGCTGGGGATTACCTGTGGATAACTAGATCTCGATACCGGGATTCTCGCGCCATGCGTCAAGCGCATCGTTCACTGCAGCAGAAATAGCACTTGTCTTGAGCGCAACCAGCTCGACTGGGGCTAGTGAGCACAAAACCGCGGGCATACGTGTCTCACGCAAGACAGGATGACGCAACCCCTGAACACGCACCGACAGCTCTGGTGAACGATCTTGCATCGCACCTGCAATGCGTAGTGCAAGATTGCGACCGCCTGCACTGAAGAAGGTGGGCACTTCATAGAAAAAAATCGTGCACCCTGCATCAGTGGCAATTTCAAAACCGACATACACATCTGCCTGAAAACGATTCGCAGCTTGTGCTTGTGACAAAGCATCGCCATCAACAGTTGTTGTCAAGGGGTGTGCTTCACGAGCGCGACGCGTGAGTGCAACAGCAAGAGGAGCCGTGCCTGCAAAGTGACCAACAACAACTCGCGCATCATCTCGTGTCATTGCATCAGTGAGTTCCGCAGCTTCACGCACAACAGCAACACCAGGACCTGTGCCTGATTGCAATCCCATGCGACGCAATGCATCAACAAGTTCAGGTGTGCAAATTCCGTTGCCCTCTGCACCAATGTTCAATTGAAAATCTGTGATGGCATTGACCACCTTGGGTCCAAAGATTCCATCGACTCGACCACAGTCAAAACCCAATCGATTCAGGCTGGATTGCAACTCTGCAACGTCATCGCCACGAAGATTCGGCGAGCGAAGAAACAGTAAACGCTCACCTAAAAACCACGAGGCTTCAATGAGCGCTGACCAACACTGGTCATCGCATTCACCTGTGACTTGCAGACCGTATGAATCTTGGAACGCCAAAAGTGCAGCGTGAGTACGCGCACAAAAATTGCCATCTTCAGCAGAACCAGGTGCAAGGAATCCGGCTGCAGAAAGTTTTCTCTGCAGTTCGTGCACCGCGGGACCGCGGTGACCAGGACCGATTAAGAAATCGGAAGAAATGGTGTGAGCTCCTCGAGCATGCGACCCTTTGGCTTTGCGCCAACCATGGTGTGCTTCAGCTCGCCCTTATCAAACAACAGCAGAGTAGGAATACTCATGACGTTGAACTTGCTCGCGATGTCTGGGTACTCATCGATGTTGATCTTGGCGATTGCGATCGAGCCAGTCTTCTCTGTTGCGATCTGTTCGAGGATGGGTGCAATCTGCTTGCATGGCCCACACCACTCGGCCCAGAAGTCGACAAGGATGGGAGTAGAAGAACTATTGACGGTTTCGTCAAATGTTGAACTCGTGAGTGTGATGATTCCGGCAGCCATTGTGGTGTCCTTTCGTCGAAGGACACTTTACTGCCGCACAGGTCAGGATTGGGGAGGTCGCCAGGCACCGACTGAATCAAGGAGGTCTATACGGGGTCCATTGATGAGATCGATGCAATCAGGAACAGCGGGCATCACTGCGTCGAGACATTCAGCAATTGCTTTCGGGTTGCCGGGCAGATTGATGATGAGCGACGAACCACGAGTTCCTGCCAATTGCCGACTGAGGATGGCAGTGGGGATGATGGCGTGGGAAATGCGCCGCATCAGCTCGCCAAAACCAGGAATCACCCTGTCGAGCACTGCTTCGGTGGCTTCGGGGGTGACATCGCGAGGTGCAGGTCCTGTGCCGCCAGTTGTGAGGATGAGACAACATCCTTCAACATCAGCCAATTCGATAATCGCAGCCGAGATTGCATCGGCTTCGTCGGGGATGAGGCGTTCGACGAACTCAGTAGGCGTGGTGATGACACGGGTGAGATAGTCACGCATTGCAGGAGTGCCACGGTCTTCGTACACACCAGCAGTTGCTCGGTCGGAAACCGCAATCAGGCCACACCGAACAGTCATGAAAATTTACTGACCGTGTTCCAACCAACGCTCGGCGTCGAGAGCAGCCATGCAACCAGAACCAGCGGCGGTGATTGCTTGACGATAGACATGATCTTGAACGTCACCAGCAGCAAAAACGCCAGGAATATTGGTGTATGTGGAGCCTTCGCGGGTGAGCAAGTAGCCCGAATCTTCCATATCAAGGATGTTCGTAAACAAGCCGGTGTTGGGCTTGTGGCCAATGGCAATAAACAAGCCAGTGACATTGAGTGGGCGAGTTTCGTTTGTCACGGTGTCGGTGATGGTGACACCGGAAAGCGATTTGTCGCCGTGCAATTCACTCACGCGTGAGTTCCACAAGATTTCGATCTTTGGATTATCAATGGCGCGTTGCTGCATAATGCGCGATGCGCGCAAAGAATCGCGGCGTACAACGAGGTACACCTTTGATGCGAACTTGGTAAGGAAACCGGCTTCTTCGATGGCGCTATCGCCACCACCAACTACAGCAATTTCTTGACCGCGGAAGAAGAAACCATCGCATGTGGCGCATGTGGAAACACCATGTCCAATGAGTTCGCCTTCACGTGGAAGATCCAACATCAATGACTGAGCGCCTGTGGCAACAATGACTGACTCGGCGGTGTATTCGGTGGCACCCACGGACACCTTGAACGGCTTGCTGTTGAAGTCGACCTTGGTGACCTTCTCGGTGATCATTTCTGCGCCAAAACGTTCTGCCTGCGCACGGAAATTGCTCATGAGCTCGGGCCCCATGATTCCTTCAGGAAATCCAGGGAAGTTCTCCACTTCTGTCGTGAGCATCAGCTGGCCACCGGGCTGATCGGTGGTGCTACTGGGCTCGCCCTCAATAACAAGAGGTGATAACGCCGCGCGGGCGGTGTAGATAGCAGCGGTGAGACCAGCAGGTCCGGAACCAATGATGATGACTTTGCGAGCGTTACTCATTACTTCTCTTCTTCGGGGGTATAGCGCTTACGCATCAGCACGATGCCAATGACGAGAAACAGCGCGGAAAGGATGAAATAGGAAATCCATACGGATGCTTGGTGATTCACCACAGCGTCAAGCGCAGCCTGTAGACCGCGAACAAGACCCACCACCAACAACACCAAGCCGGTGACAACACCGAATGAGGCGAGGAGCCCGAAAACAATGCCACGAGCAGTGGTGACGAGGGGTTGGGTGGTGTATTTGCGGACAGTGGCCACCACGCGGTCGACGAAAGCGACGGAACGGTCCGCCCATTCGGGATCGGTGAGTGGGTTAGACACCATAGGTTCAGCCTAACGGCGTGACCGCAGGTGACCGAGTGAGTGTTAGTCGCCCGAGGTGGGCAGAGCGATGGACCCAATCGGCTCGGTACATCTATTCGCAAAAAACAAAGAGACGCCTGAGTCAGTTTCTGCAAGAACCAATGGATATGAGTCTCCGTTAGCGCGATCGGAAAAGCGAGCAAGAGGGGCTTTTGACCAGTCGCACTCAGCCCCTACCTGGGGCGAATCCTCAGCTTGGCCCCGCTCGTCCATCGCTTCTCCGTACTGAATTTCACCAAGTTTCGTGCAGGGTACCTTTGCGAGATAGATGCTGAGGACGCCTTTGCGTTGAATCATTTCGTATGACACGCCCGAATATGTGAATGAACCCAGGCTCCCCGAATCTTCCCAAAGCTTTGAAAATTCCTCAGTACATGAGGGATTACTTGAGGCCTTTGGAACTGAAGTGACCGTGGTGTCGGGCACGACTGCAGCGGGAGAGTTGCCGTCAGATTTCTGAGAAAGGCCGACGCCAGCACCGGCAAGGACCAATACTGCAGCAGCAGCGGCCAGGAATGTCCGTCGCTTCGTGGACGCAGAGGGTGATATTTCACCCAAGGCGGCCGCA
This sequence comes from Ilumatobacteraceae bacterium, assembly GCA_044353425.1. GTDB lineage: Bacteria > Actinomycetota > Acidimicrobiia > Acidimicrobiales > Ilumatobacteraceae > UBA2093. Next base: position 8,879 of record JBILBZ010000046.1, read on the forward strand.
ATGTGTTGGTCACGCAAGGCGGGGTTAACGGCAGATACATCCCTCAAGGCTGCTTTGATTTCAGAACTGAGTTCGCTGTCTTCACTCATTACTGACCTCCGGTGTCGTTGTTCTGACGTTGAGTTGAGACACTTCGGTTCCCGAGAAGGGCAGTTAATTGCGCGCGACCACGTGACAACCGTGACCGCACGGTGCCAACGGGAACATCGAGGATGGCAGCAATCTCTTCATACTCAAGATCTGCAATGTGTCGCAATACAAGGGCGATGCGAAATTCCTCAGGCACTTGCGCAAGCGCCGCAGAGATATCCATTTGTGCATCAATTGCATTAGTTGCATCACCAACAGAAATGTTCTCAAATTTTGCATCGTCGTTCGGAATATCGCGTCGACGAATGCGACGCAATTCGTCAAGTGCTGCATTAGTTGCGATGCGGTACACCCACGTTGAAAATTTTGATCGTCCATCAAAGGAAGGAAGCGCACGAACAATTGCCATCAAGGCAATTTGTGTTGCATCTTCCGCATCTGATGAATTGATGACGATGCGATGACACACTGCTCGAACAATGTCGTAGTTCTCACGCAACAATTCGTCAACAGCGTTACGATCTCCACGTTGCGCCCGTTTTACGAGGAGCGCATCAGTGGTCACTTCGTTGAAGCGAAGGACAGGTTGCTGATCTGAGACTGATATGGATTGTTGGCGGTGCAGGCAGCACTGGTGCCAGCCTCACGGAGGTACAACAACACATGACGAGCGGGCGTCTTGACATCAAAAGTGGCGACACCTGGTTTAGAGCTATAGGAGTTAGCAATGCGCAAGCCCCAGTCTTCAAGCGATGCAGGAATTTGATCTGCGGTACTGACAAAGACATCGGCGCTATATGGGCCGTTCGCAAAGTTTGCTTTTAGTTGTCCAATACCAATGCCGGTCAACTGCACAACGACTCCGACACCTGCTTTAGAGCCAAAGTATTGGTTCTGGTAACAGACGGTGGTCCATTGTGTCGATGGATTGTTATCCAATAACTTGGCCAACAAGTTTTCATTTTCAACTTTGTCTTCACCGCCGGGGTCATAACTTTTAACTCCAGCCACATCAACGTGAACAATCTCAACATTGTCGATAACTGAAGGGGCAGTGGATGATTTCGTGTCTTGAAGGCCCTTCCACAGCATGAACGACATCACGGCAGCAGCGGTCAATAGAAGCGCAATTGGTACATAATTTCGCTTTGTATTGGTTCGGCGATGTTCGGGTAAGGCTTGACGAGTGCGTGGTTCACCACGAGGAGTTTGGTCGCGTGGAGGCATAGGTGCACGTTGCGGCGTGTTGTCGTTGGCCACAACGCTGAAATCTCTCATTGGCTTCGGCGTCATCAACGGGTCAAGCGGAGCGGGCCGAGTGCGTGGTGAAGGTGAAGCAAGAGACGGAGACAATCCCTCAACAGGTGTCATTGCGTCATGCAGATTGCGCATTGCATCGTCAAGCGCATGAACGACTTCGTTGCAATTGTCGTATCGGTGTTCAGGGCGACGACGCAACATCTTATGAATCACACTGATGACAGTGCTTGGGACATCTGTTCGTAATCCACCCAATGGCGTTGGATCCCGTTCAAGTCGTGCAACAGCAGTTGCTTGATCGTTCTCGCCTTTAAAGGGAACATTGCCAGCTAAACATTCGTAGAGAACTAGTCCGAGTGAATAGATGTCAGCACGGGCATCGAGAGAACGCCCCTGTACCTGTTCAGGCGACAGATACTTTGCTGTCCCCATCATGATGTCAACACGAGTCAGGTCGGTGCCGTCATCATCGGATGCTTTTAATGGCTTGGCAATTCCAAAGTCGGTAAGAAGAACTTCACCATTCTTCATCACGAGAATGTTGCCGGGCTTAATGTCGCGATGAAGAATGTTTTCGTTGTGCGCTTTTGCAAGAGCAGCGGCAATTGACTTTCCAATGTGCACGGTGAGGTACGCACTGATTTGTCCGGGACCTTTGTGGTCACCAGCATCATCAAGAAGTTCACGCAATGACTGACCACGGATGAGACGCATCACTAATGCAACTT
>JBILBZ010000042.1:0-11278 GCA_044353425.1 Ilumatobacteraceae bacterium
CCGACGAACCAGACAATGGTTCCCCACTCCGGCATGGAGATGCTGAGCAACATCAAGACCTACGAATTAGCCGAGGCGTTCGATGATGGTGGCGTTGGCCATGCCGCCGCCTTCGCACATTGTCTGCAAGCCGTAGCGACCACCGGTGCGCTCAAGCTCGTGCAGCAACGTGGTCATGAGGCGTGTGCCTGATGCGCCCAATGGGTGACCCAATGCAATGGCGCCACCGTTCGGGTTCACCTTCGACATGTCAGGGTGCAATTCCTTCTCCCACGCAAGAACAACCGATGCGAATGCTTCGTTGATCTCCGTGATGTCCATGTCGCCCATTGTGAGACCAGCTTTTGCCAATGCCTTTTGTGTTGCAGGAATTGGTGCAGTGAGCATGAGTTGTGGGTTGTCACCAGCAAGACCAAAGTTCACGAAACGTGCGCGTGGTGTGAGACCAAGTGCGCGGCACTTCTCTTCACTCATGATGAGCATCGCTGATGCACCATCGGTGATTTGGCTGGAGTTACCCGCAGTCACACGACCGCCGTCTTCTTCGCTGCGGAATGCTGGCTTGAGCTGTTGCAACTTCTCAAACGGAGACTCACGAATTCCTTCGTCTGTTGTCATGAGCTTTCCTTCAGCGTCATTGACAGGAAGAATCTCGCGCTCGAAGCGGCCTTCTGCTGTTGCCTGTGCAGCAAGAGCCTGAGACCGTGCACCAAAACGGTCCATGTCTTCGCGGGTGATGCCCCACTTGTCAGCAATCATTTCTGCACTCACGCCCTGAGGAACGAGTCCACCTTCTGGCGCGTAGCGAGCTGACACTTCAGGACCAAACGGGAAGCCATACTTGCCGTCGGCAATCGCAGAACCCATTGGTACACGTGTCATGACTTCAACACCTGCTGCAATCACCACGTCGTATGCACCGGCCATCACGCCTTGCGCTGCGAAGTGCGCTGCCTGCTGACTAGAACCACACTGACGATCAATGGTGGTGCCAGGAATCGTGTCGGGAAGACCTGCAGCAAGAACTGCGTTACGACCGACGTTGAGGCTTTGTTCGCCCACCTGCATCACGCAACCCATGATGACGTCTTCAATGAGTGTGGGGTCGATGCCATTGCGCTCGACAAGAGCCTTCAATGTGTATCCAGCAAGATCAACGGGGTGCCAATCCTTCAAGCGACCATTGCGCTTTCCGAGTGGTGTGCGAAGTGCGTCGACGATGACTGCGTTTTGCATGTGGGCCCCTTTGGTTCCGTTGGTGGCACAAAGTCTGCCTTGTTTGGTCGCCCCAGCCAAAGTCGGGGAAAATTGCGCTAGTCGGCTTCTAGAACCTTGGAGAAAACACGGTTCAAAGCCACGACATCTGTGTCAGTCAAGGTGTTGCTGAAGGCTCGGCGAACAATGCGGTAGTAGGTCTGGCTCGCTTCCTTCCACGAGTCATGTCCCATAGGTGTCAGCACAATCAAGATGGCGCGCCCATCGTCGAGGATTGACTTTTCGCGGACAATGAGCTTCTTGTCTTCCAATTTATCGAGTTGTCGCGAGAGGCTCGACGGATTCGCCATCACACGTTCTGCAAGATCGTTAAACCTCATCGACGTGTCCTCGGTTAACGCCAACGCATCGAGAATCTCAAACCATGGACGCTGCAAATCATTCTCCTCTTCCAGTGCATGCGACAACATTTTGTCGAGAGCCGCATGTGCCGTGAGAAATGCACGCCATACGCCTAAACGATCAGGGTCTGGAAGAGTCATGGTTTGTTATGCCGCCGGTGTGGGTGGTGCAGGCGGTGGCGGCGCAGTGACACGCGCGAAGTGTGCGAGAGCATCTTCTCGCGAGGTGTGCGAAGAAAGCAATGCGCGACTAGGCATTACTAACTTTGGCTGCGACACACCAAGAACTGCAGTCAAGCGATTGTTCACGCTGTACATCGCGCACCATTTGCCATCGGCCGGATTACCTGCAACAACATCAACAACTGCGTTTGCGCTTGGACGACCCAAGCACTGAATGCGCGCATCGAATTGATCACTCCAAAAGAATGGCACTGCTTCATACGGCGTTTGTGGTTGCGCATTCATCGCGGCCAACAGATTCGTTGCTGCGTGAGCACCTTGCTCTGCTGCGTTTGTCCAGTGCTCGACGCGCATGTCTGCTTCCACATCTGCAAACAGTGCATTGGGCCAACGCAACACATCGCCCGCAACAAAAACTGTTTCAGGCCCTGCGCACAAGTTCGCATTACACACCACACCATCACGAAGTGTGAGCCCAGAGTTTTCCAACCATGTTGTTGCCGGTGAAACACCAATGCCCACAATCACGACATCGGCAGGAATGACTTCGCCGTTACTCAGTGTCACGCTCTTCACGCGAGAGTCGCCATCAATACTCGCCACTTGCACATCGCATCGCACTACAACGCCATTACGTTCGTGCACAGCACCAATCGCCGCACCTGTCTCTGCACCCATCGCACGAATGAGAGGCGCTGCAAGACCTTCCAACACGGTCACGCTGGCACCGCGCTTCGTTGCAGTTGCTGCAGCTTCTAAACCAATGAATCCGGCACCGATCACCACAACACGGGTGCCTTCGGTGATCTCATCTCGCAAAGCCGTCGCATCGTCCAATGTGCGCAGTGTGTGAATACCAGCGATGTTGGGCTGATGCGGCAACCGGCGCACATCTCCGCCCGTTGCGATGATGAGGCCGTCATATGTGATGGTCTCGCCGTTAGCCAACGTGAGGGTCTTGGCTGCGGTGTCGAGGCCTGATGCCGCAACTCCCAGTTTCCACGTGAGATTCAGTTCTTCCAGGGCCTCAGGCTTGCGAAGGGCAACGCGCTCTTCGTCCCAGTCACCGGCGAGATAGTTCTTCGACAACGGTGGACGGTCATACGGCATGTGAGCTTCGGCGCCCACCATGGTGATGGTGCCGGAGAAGCCACTAGAGCGCAGTGTTTCTGCAGCACGGGTACCAGCCAAAGAGGCTCCGACTATCACAATGTTTTGCACGCAGACAGATTAGGTCTGCTGATGAGTTTCTGCGCTTTTCTGTGTGTCCTGAAATACTCATGTGACCGCAGTGTGGACATCTGTCCGCACCTAAGATTTCAGCATTCTCCACGGTTAGGAACCCCATGGCATCTCCGTCACATCTCATCCCCAGCACACACACGGGCAGTCTTCCCCGCCCTGATGACCTCATTCAATTGATGTGGGCAATGGGAGATGGCATTCCTGTCGATAAGAACGCACTCGACGATCGCATCTCGAAGGCCATCGTTGAAATTGTGGAGAAGCAGGTCAAGGCCGGCGTCACCATCATCAATGACGGCGAGATGTCAAAGCCCTCATATGCCACCTACGTAAAGGACCGTCTCTCCGGTTTCGCTGGTGAATCAGTACAGAACTATTTCTTCGACGACCTCGTCGACTTTCCTCGCAGTGCCGAAGCAGTCGCTGGTAACCCTGGTCGCCGCAAGCGTTCCGCGCCTGCATGTACCAGCGCAATTGAAGTGATTGACCGTGACGCCGCTGTAAAGGACATGACCGAATTGTCTGCCGCTGCAAAAAGCTTCGGTCACGACAGCATTTTCACTAGTGCTGCATCCCCTGGTGTTGTTTCGTTGTTTTTCGGCAACGAGTTCTACAAGACACGCGAGGAATATGTCTTCGCAATTGCCGAGGCAATGCGTTTTGAATACGAAGCGATTGCTGCAGCAGGTGCAGTAGTGCAGGTGGATTGTCCCGACCTTGCAATGGGTCGTCACTCTGCATATGCGCAGTTGTCGTTGGAAGATTTTCGCAGCACGATTCGCACCAATATCGAGGCGTTGAATCATGCAGTGCGCAATATTCCTGCAGAGCAGTTACGTATGCACTTGTGCTGGGGCAACTACCCGGGCCCGCACCATCACGACGTTCCTATTCAAGACATCATCGACATTGTGTGGACTGCAAAGCCGCAAACAGTGTTGTTTGAAGGTGCAAACCCACGTCACTCACATGAGTGGAGCGTGTTGAAGGAACTCGGGGTGCCTGCCGACAAGTTCATTTGCCCAGGCGTGATTGAGCCACAGTCGAACTACATCGAGCACCCAGAACTGGTTGCACAGCGATTGGGTCAGTGGGCAGAGGTTGTCTCACCTGATCGTTTGCTTGCTGGCGTTGACTGCGGATTCTCTGTGCACGTGGGAACCACCACGATTGACCCTGATGTTGTGTTTGCAAAACTTGCTGCGTTGTCGCAAGGTTGCGAGATTGCATCGAAGCGTTTGTTCGCATAAACACAACAGCAGTTCAGTACAGCAAAGAGCCCGGTCCTTTCGGACCGGGCTCTTTGTTAACTTCTTTTCGCTAGTGCGAAGTGACTAGTCGTTGTTCTTCGGCTGGTACAGAAGACCAATAATTGCACCGTAAATGAGGTGCCAGAGAAGAACGCCTGCTGGAAGCTTCCAACCGTCTGGCGTATCAAACGAGAAGAGGCCGTAACCCATCTTCGGTGCGTATGCGTATGGCACAAGAAAGCCAATGCTGATGATCGTCATGATGACGCCATAGATAAGGCCCTTGACAACATGGTTTGCTACAGGAATCGCCTTGTGAGCGATAACGCCGAACAAGATGCAGAACACGATGCCGTTGACAAAGTGCATGGACTGACCAGTGAAGTACTGGGTAATCGGGTTGCCCCAAGAAGCAAGACCGGCTTCGCGTCCAGCAGCACCAGCAATCAGCTGACCGTTAAATGCAGGCCACGGAAGTTGTGGAAGGCCAATTGCTTGGAAGCAGTAGCCGAAGTATGTGCCGAGTTGGGTCGCGATAACACCAATGAGGGCGAGGCCGCCCACTGGATGCTCTTCAACCCATTTGTGCCAGCGCTGTGTTGCGCTGGGTGCAAGTGAATTTGCCATTGTGTTTTCCCCCAGGAGGTGAAGTGTGGGCTATTTGCCCGACTAGCGGACAAATTACCAATGGGCGGACATCAGAGGGTGGATTTCATGTGCCCAGCGACACAAATGTCCCAGTTGCTCTACGAAACCCTTGTGGGGCTTGGATTTGGCGATTTCCCCTATTTCGGGGGCTGGTAGTCAATATTGCGATCCACGTTCATGTAGATGTCAATACCGACCGGGTGGGTCTGCTCTTCCACGATGTGACCAAGAAGGCCAGCACAGCGAGCCAACAGGGCCACACCGCGCATCACGCCCAGCGGCAAACCGAGGTCTGCCAACACGGCGCCACACACACCGGCGCCATTGAGCGGCAAATGCTTACCCAGCACATCGGAGTGTGAGCGGCCAATGGCTTCGAACAATGCCAAGTGAGGACCGAAGGTTCCGTTCTCACGAGCAAGCGCCATAAGCACCGGGGTGCGAGGGTCGCCCTGCTTATGAACAGGGTGTCCGAGACCAGGGACAAACTTCCCGATTTCTTTTTGAGACCGCACAACAGTGCGCGCGACTTCATCCCACTCAGCGTCACTGCGTGTTTCGGTGCCCACCTGTTGCAACTGTGCATTGAGGAACAACGCGCAATCTTCCGTGACTCCAAGGAAGCGAGACCCCCCACCAAGAAGTCCGGCAGCAAGTGCACCTTGCAATGAGTCGGGTGCGCTTGCGTATGTCAAGCGTGCAGCAATAGCGGTGGGAGTAAACCCGTGATCTGCGAGCGCAGCAAGCACTGCTTCGAACATCACGAGTTGACCCTTTGATGGGCGCTGCTTGGCAATCAAGTAATACGCAAGTTCGCCAAAGGAAATTTTGCCAAGCAATTCTGATGCAAGGTCATGACCTAACAACGTGATGCTGTCGGCATCGGAAGTGCCGAGTCCTGTGCGATATGTGGGTTGTTCTGTAGCCATGATTAATCCAGTCCTTTCAACCAGTCACGAATTTCATCGGAGTGTTCGCCCAGCGTTGGTGGCGGCAAGCGATATTCAAGATCGCCATCGCTGAACGTAATGGGGTTGCGCACCAACGTGACTTCGCGATCGCCTTCACCAACAGTGACGCGAGGGCGCAAGCCCAACTTCTCTGCAAGTTCCACGCCATCACCGATGGAGTTAATGGGGCCGCACGGCACACCAACTTTGTTGAGCTCAATGAAGAGATCATCCGACATCCACTCAGCCAATTTCTCCAATAAAAACGGGCGTAATTCTTCACGATTCTTGGTGCGGTCGGCATTGACTTTGAAGCGTGGATCATCTGCAACGTGCTCGATTCCCAACACTGCACACAGTGAACGGAACTGCTTGTCATTGCCTGCAGCAATGATGAGGTCGCGATCTTTTGTGGGCAAAGCTTCGTACGGGAACAAGCTGGGGTGTGCATTACCCATGCGGAATGGCACGACGCCTGCTGCGGTGTATGCCGCAGTTTGGTTTACAAGGCCCGACATTGCAGACGAAAGAAGATTCACTTCAATGTGTTGGCCTTCGCCGGTTGCATTGCGATGGTTGAGTGCAGCAAGAACACCAATGGTGCCGTGCAGACCGGCCATCACGTCGAACACCGAAATACCTGCGCGATAGGGCGAACCATCGGGCTCTCCAGTGAGGCTCATTAATCCCGACACCGCTTGCACGATGAGGTCATACCCCGGCAACCATGCACCTTCAGCAGTACCAAAGCCACTGATCGAGAGATAGATCAAACCGGGATTATCTGCTTTGACTGATTCGTAATCAAGACCAAATTTCTTCAAGCCACCGACCTTGAAGTTCTCCAAGCAAATGTCGGCATTACGGACCAGCTTCTTCACGATTTCCAAGTCATCAGGATTCCCATAATCCAGCACGATGGACTTCTTGTTGCGGTTAATCGACATGTAATAGGTAGCGACACCGTCTTTGGTGGGTGGAACCCACGTGCGAGTGTCGTCACCAGCAGCACTTTCAACTTTCACCACTGTTGCACCCATATCGGCCAGCAACATTGAGCAGTACGGCCCGGCCAACACTCGAGAAAGGTCCGCAACTATTAGTCCGTCTAGCGGCTTAGCCGTATTCTGTGGAGAGTTCATTTTCTCAGTGCTTTCGGGTTGGGGATATGGATACATGCTGGGAGGCGCACACAATGGCAACAAAGCGAGATGAGCCCGATTTTGTTGAAGCGCTTGCTCGCGGGCTCAATGTGATGCGTGCGTTCTCGTTGTCGCATCTGGCGATGACGGTGAGCGAAGTTGCTACTGCCACCGACTTAGCGCGTCCCACTGCTCGACGGTTGCTTCTCACGCTCGAACAGCTCGGATACGTGCGCTCGAACGACGGCTTGTTCATGCTGACTCCAAAGGTGTTGGAGTTGGGCATGTCGTACATCAATGCGCAAGGCATGTGGGACATTGCTCGTCCGCACTTGGTGTCGTTGGTGTCGCAAACACACGAATCAAGCTCGATGTCGCAACTTGATGGCAGCGACATTGTGTACACCGCGCGCGTACCTGTGCCAAAGATCATCGGCTTGTCAGTACAGATCGGAACACGCTTCCCCGCCATTGCAACATCAATGGGGCACGTGCTCCTGGCGTCTCTGTCAACAAAGGAACTTGATGCAGTGCTAAAGATTCCTTCACAATCACTCGTCGTGCCTCGAGTGCGCCCTTCGCGCAAAGAGATAGATGCAGCATTGACTGAAGTGCGCACGCGCGGGTGGGCATTATCGGATGAACGATTGTCATTTGGCATTCGTTCAATTGCTGCACCTGTCACTGATGGCAGTGGTTCTGTGATTGCTGCAGTCAATGTCACGACGAATGCCGCTGAAACATCAATTGCAGAACTGAAGAAATCACACTTGCCGCTGTTGCTTGATACAGCCAAAGCAATTTCTGAAGACTTCTCGCGCATGTCAATCTTGCCCACCACTGATCCGCTGCCGAAATAGTTCTTCATCACCTATTTCGTTTCTGCACGATGTGTTTCAAGAATGAAATCTGCGGTGGCTTGCGGTGCCGAGAAGAACGGTGAATGATCTGTATCAATTTCGATTGAGTGCTTGGCCCAGGCGGCGCGCATGCGTTGCTGATCTAGCTGCACTGCTTGGTCATCTGTACACACGATGTAACTACTAGGCACAGTTAACCATGCAGGATTTTCCAATGGTTCCACGGGTATTTCACTACGCATTGTGCGGCGATACTGCATTGCAAGACGCGCCAATGATGCTGGACTACGGTGAAACAGGAAACGCGAAGCGTCTTCTGTGAGAGACAATTCGCCATCGATTGAGATGTTCAAACACGAACGAAACTCTGGGTTACCCCACTGTGGAGAGATGGCCGCTTGTGATTCACCCACCGCTGGCATACGTGCTGCGACAAACACAAGATGCTGTGCCTCATGAGCTGCTGCCGCCACGGTGATGCCGGTGTAGCTATGTCCCACCACGGTCACTGCACCATGCGTTGTTTGCAGCTCTGCGATTTTCTTCTGCAGTGCTGCAACATCGTCGGCTAACGACGTGAATGGTAAATCAATCGTGTGTGCATCTTGGCCGTGCTGTGCAAGACGTTCGATAACAGGTATCCACGTCAGGCTGGGAAGAAACGACCCGTGAACGAATAAGACGCTCGAGTCATTCATGAAAAGATCGAGTGACTAGCGGTAGTTGTTGTTGCTGGTGTGATCACCGGCAAGCCAACGCTTCAATGTTTCATGAGCGTCGTTCTTGCGATCAGCATTGATCTTTGCTGCACCCGGAGCATCAGCCGTGAACTCAAGAAGCATTCCGTTTGGATCTTCGGTGTAGAGCGAACGGCAGTAACCATGTTCAAGAACATATGTTCCTTCTGGCTTCCAACCAGCTGCCTGCAGGCGAGCGAAGATCTTGTCCTGGTCATCAGGCGCCACATTCAATGCGATGTGACGGAAAGGTGATGGAGGAAGTGGTGGATCGAACTCGTCCTGGTCGGACTTGTTGGCGAACTGGAAGAACGCAAGTGCGCTTCCGTCTGGCATTCCGAAGAAGCAGTGGCAGTACACGCGCTCTGCGCCGAAGAGTTCATCGGTCTCTGACCATGTGGCCACCAACGGCAAACCAACAAGGTCTTCGTAAAAGGCGCGAGTCGCCTCGAGGTCTTTTGACAAGTAGGCGGTGTGATGAAGGCGGGTGGGAGCGCTGCTCATGTGATTTCTCCTCTTGGAAAATGGTCAAATGTCCGCCAGTCGGACATTAAACCGTTGTGCGTACATTATTGCCCACTCGGGGCGAGCACAACGTTCGCATCGCAAAACCTCGTTCATCGTGTTTTGCCCTGTTCCGACCATCGAGGAATTGGGTCTAGGTTGTGGACAACCGGTTAGAACTTGGGTGTCACCATGACGTTTATGAAACGTAGCCACATTCTCATGGCTCTGTCATTCCTGATTGCCGTTTGCTTGACATCAAGTCCCGCACCCACGGTTTATGCGACAGGCGTGCAAACCATAGATATCGGAAATCGTCAGGCAGTTCTTGATTCCTATGCGCTTGAATTTGGCCGTGTTGAGCCCGAGATGGGCTTTACGGGAAACATCGCAACCTGCACTCCAGGCACCACTTCTTCTGCATTTCAACTCAGCGTGTTACAACGAGTCAACTGGTACCGAATGATGGCTGGCCTGCCGAGTGTCGGATACAACTCGTCACATCATGCAGCGGCCCAAGCGGGAACTCTGATTTCGGCTGCCGAAGGAGCCTTGACACATACGCCAGCTGCAAATGCTCGTTGCTACACCTCTCTTGGATACACAGGCACGAGCAGTTCCAACTTGGCACTGGGTATCACGGGCATAAAAGCAATTGATGCATACATCGACGACCAGGGGGATAACAACACATTTGTTGGTCATCGCCGTTGGATCCTCTCAAGAGAATTACGCAACGTTGCAACAGGTGATACCCCTCAAATTTCTACCCCCGGCAAAACATATAATGCCAGCAACGCTCTCTATGTCTTTGACACGCAAAGTCCTGTGAGTGCGCGGGATGGAGGGGTTGCATGGCCGCCACCTGGATATGTGCCTGCTCCCAGCGTGTACGCCAGATGGTCGTACGTTTTATTAGGTGCGAACTTCACGAATGCTCAAGTGGTCGTGACCGGACCAGATGGACCAGTCTCCACCTCTATTCAAAACCGCTCAGATTTCATGGGCCCGGGAATTGTCTTCACACCTAACATCATCCCGAGTCGTGTAGCCGATAAGACGTACACCGTCGTCATCTCAGGAATTACTGGCGCCTCTTCATCGACAGTGACTTACTCAACGACTCTGATACCGGTTAACTCTGCGCCAGATCTTGCAAGCGTCAACGTCGTTGGTCATCGCTGTTCTGGTTCGGCACTCTACTTCTTTGCACAATTTGCGGATAGGGAGAACGATGAATTCAGAATCAATGTGGATTCCGCTGCAAGCGACGTAAAACATTTCTCAGTGACACCGTCGGTCTCTGAAAAGTTTCTCTTGTTTTCTGCGAAATCCACGCTGGACCCAATGCGACAGTCATTCACAATTCCGATAGGCCTCACGGATCAATATGGCTTAACTCGTTCGTTAAATGTCGTCGTGAATGTTCCTAGTCCAAAATCAACGACTCTCTGCGCACCGCGCACTCCAGCAATAAAACGCATTCGTTCAGGAACAAAGGTTTCGTGGCAAACAGTCCCACTTGGCGCAAGAGCAACAAAATTTATTGTGAAATTATCTCCGAGTGGCAAGACATGTTCCACTCGTTCCACTTCCTGCACTATCGCAGGTCTGAAAAAGGGAACCTACAACGTCACCATCACGGCGTCGAGAAAAGGTTCAAAAACAGTCTCGACGACAAAACGTCTGACTGTTAAATAGTTCAGTCGTTAGCCAAAGACAACGGTGCGATTGCCGAAGGTGAGAACGCGATGTTCCACATGGGCACGCACGGCGCGAGCAAGCACAACTGTCTCGAGATCTCGACCCTTGCGAGTGAGGTCGACCACATTGTCGCGGTGAGAAACCGCTGAAACGTCTTGGGCGATAATTGGTCCCTCGTCCAGCACATCGCTGACGTAGTGGGCTGTTGCACCAATCACCTTGACGCCACGGTCATGTGCCTGGCGATACGGATTCGCGCCAATGAAAGCAGGCAAGAAGGAATGGTGGATGTTGATCATCCGGCCCTTCCATGGCTGCACCAATGCCGGCGGCAAGACCAACATGTAACGCGCCAACACAACGAGATCAACATCAAGTGCATCGAGCAACGTGGCCAATGTCTGCTCTTGTTCGGCGCGACCTTGTGGACCATCTGTCA
>JBILBZ010000148.1:0-3367 GCA_044353425.1 Ilumatobacteraceae bacterium
TTCTGCACGTTGGTCAGGCCTTCGGAACCGCAGAAGCGGCCCTGTGCGAATGGAAGGTCTGCAGAGACGCAGTAGACAACTGTGTTGTCAAGCGATGATGCAAGCTCGTTGAACTGGCGAACGCTCTGAGCACATGTTGGTGTGTCGACGCTAGGGAAGATGTTGAAGATGACGCGCTTGCCTGCAACATCAGCGTTGCTGAAGTCCTGCAAGTTGCCACCAGTGAGTGTGAATGAAGGAAGCGTCTGTCCTGGTGTTGGAAGATCGCCCACTGTGTTGACGGGTGTGCCGCCGAATGATGTCTGAGCCATAAGTGGTGAGCCTACGGCTAGAACGGGGCTCACACTTGGGGGGCGCCGGGGGACCTTCTGCGCGAGGCTTGGAAGAAGGAGATGCCGAAGAGAATTCCGACAACCCACCACTGGTACTGGTCGATCCAGTTAAGGAGAGAACGAATCTGGTCTTCGAGGGCCTTGCCGCCAAACCAGATGGCTGTCAGACGAATCACAATGCCGGGGATGAGAAGGGCGAAGAACTTCTTCGGAGCCATCTTTAAGTGCCCCACAAGAAGGCAGACGATGTTGGAGCTTGGCATTAAGAGCACAGCAAGCCAGCCGGCACGCATGGTGGCGCGTTCTGTCCACTGGTAGATGCGAGGCATTTCGCCCACTTGGGATTCGGTCCATCGAAGGGCCCGTTCCCCAAAGATTCGGCCCGTGAAATACAGAGCCGAACTCGCAGCCAAAATTCGGAAGAAGCCGATGCCAAAGAAAGGGAAGGGGTCGATAAACGGCACAGAACCGAAGAGGTTTCGGTTTCGGGCGCTGAGGAGGAGAACGAGGATGGGGTGGTTGTCGACGAGTGCGGGACCGATATTGCTACCGATTGTTCCTGCGGCAAAGAGGAGTGAAGTGATGACCACGAGGAGGCGACGCATTCGGAGAACCGTAGTGCCCACAGGCTCTTGAGTGGCGTCGCTTCCTTGCTACGGTTTTCGGAGTCGTGGCGTCGGGCCACTTAAGCGCAGGGGGACACCATGAAGGGTTTGATGCAGCCAACTCAGTTGACGATCAATTATCTGTTTGATCGAGCAGAGAAGTACCACCACCACAAGACCATCGTGACAGCCACTGCAACAGGTCGTGAGCGCGTTACGTATGGGGAGTGGGCTGAGCGCACACGTCGTCTTGCTTCTGTTCTCGACACTCTCGGTATCTCAAACCTTGGTCGCGTCGCAACATTTGCGTGGAATACCCAGCGGCACCTTGAGTTGTATTTCGCAGCGCCATGCAGCGGCCGTGTTCTGCACACACTCAACATTCGTTTGTTCCCCGAGCAGCTCACCTACATCGTGAACCATGCAGAAGATGAAGTGATCTTCATCGACACATCGATCTACCCATTGATTCAGCCATTGCTGTCAACATTCACGACTGTGAAGCACCTTGTTTTCATGTATGACGGCAAAGGTGAAGTGCCTGCATCTGTTCCTGGTTTCCAAGTGCATGAATATGAAGCACTGCTCGCTGCTGCGAAGCCTGCAGTGTGGCCAAACAATATTGATGAAAATCAAGCTGCCAGCATGTGTTACACCAGTGGTACCACTGGCAATCCGAAGGGCGTGGTCTACAGCCACCGCAGCACCTACCTACACACAATGGGTGCAATGACAGTTGATTCGTTGGGTGCACGTGAATCAGATGTGATTCTTCCCGTCGTTCCAATGTTCCATGCCAACTCATGGGGCCTTGCTCATGCAGGTGTTGCATCTGGCGCAGATCTCGTCATGCCCGGACCCGACTTGTCAGGTCCAGCAGTTGCGAATCTCATCGTTGAAGAAAAGGTCACTGTTGCTGCTGGTGTGCCAACAATCTGGATGGCCGTGTTGCCGGAGCTCAAGGGTCGCGACACGTCGTCGTTGCGCAGCATTCCCTGTGGTGGTTCTGCAGTACCAAAGGCGCTCAGCGAGGCATATCGCGAGCAGACCGGCTTGCCCATCTTGCAAGCATGGGGCATGACAGAGACAAGCCCGATTGCTGCAGTGTGCACAATGTCAAAGGCCGACCTTTTGTTGTCGCAAGAAGAGCAAGCAGAACTTCGTACGACAGTCGGTCTTATTGCATTCGGTGTAGAGATGCGCGTTGTTGAGCCTGGCACCACAACACCACAACCGTGGGATGGCGAAACAAGCGGTGAGTTGCAGTGTGCCGGTCCGTGGATTGCGTCGAACTATTACAACGATCCGCGATCGGGAGAAAGCTTCACCGAAGATGGCTGGTTGCGTACAGGTGACGTTGCTGTCGTTGATGAAAAGGGTCGCATTCGTTTGGTCGACCGCACTAAGGACCTCATCAAGTCCGGTGGCGAATGGATCTCATCAGTTGATGTTGAAAACGAATTGATGGCTCACCCGAAGATTGCAGAAGCAGCAGTTATTGGTGTTCCGCATCCGAAGTGGAGCGAGCGCCCGCTTGCATGTGTTGTGGTGAAGCCTGGTGAAACGTTGACGAAGGAAGAAGTTCTGGAGTTCATTGCACCAAGCCTTGCCAAGTGGCAGATGCCTGATGATGTTGTCTTCATCCCTGAAGTGCCAAAGACATCAGTGGGCAAGTTCTCCAAGAAGACCCTGCGCGAGCAGTTCGAGACGTACCAATTGCCGACAGTTTGATTCCTGGAGGACCGATAGCTCCCTCCGTTTCGGTATTTCCGTCAACGAACTGAGTCTGGGAGTCGAATCGGGGGCGGTGCAGGTGCGCCTTGTCAGTCATAATGGGGCATGGCCCTTTTCGGACAAGTTCTCACGGCAATGATCACGCCATTCGATTCCAATGGCGCACTCAACATTGCTGAGGCCGTTCGTCTCGCCAAATGGCTACAAGACAATGGCAATGATGGCCTTGTTATCTCTGGTACCACCGGAGAGTCCTCCACATTGACCGACCCTGAAAAGTTGGAATTGTGGGAAGCCATCATCGGCGCGGTCACGATCCCGGTGATTGCGGGCAGTGGCTCGAATGACACCGCTCACTCTGTGCATCTCACCAAAGAAGTCACAAAGATGGGCGCGGCCGGCATTCTCGCCGTTGGTCCGTATTACAACCGCCCACCGCAGTCGGGTCTTATCGGCCACATTGAAGCGATGGCGAACGCAACAACGTTGCCGGTCGTTGTGTACGACATTCCAGTGCGTACGGGGCGCAAGATTTCAACAGAGTCACTTGCGTATTTGGCAAACAACGTGAAGAACGTGAAGGCGTTGAAAGATGCTGCGGGTAATCCAGCAGAAGCAGCAAACCTCATGGCAATGGTGCCGAGGGACTTCGAGTTGTACTCCGGCGATGATGGTCTCACACTTGCGTTCCTCGCA
>JBILBZ010000043.1:0-11182 GCA_044353425.1 Ilumatobacteraceae bacterium
GGACAAGTTCTTCACGACAATCGATGAGACGTGCAATCTCTGCGCCGTATTCTTTCGCTTTGCCAGGAATACCTGAGAGGTCAGTTTCATCGGGCTGGCCGAGGTCTGCGGTATAGGCGCAAGGAATGGCACCTTTCTCTCGCATCCAGGCGACTGCAGCAGACGTGTCGAGCCCTCCGGAAAATGCAATTCCGACGCGTTCGCCGACAGGGAGATTGGTAAGGACCTTGGACATTCCTCTAACGGTACTTGCGCAGGACCATCAGAAGGGCAATAGATGACGCAAGAGCTGCGATTCCGATCACGAGAACGGCAAGGGCAATCGCTGAATTTGAGGCCACATCAGGGAGAGCGGAAACAAGAAGCGCGAGGGACCCGACGAGCCCGACACGCACCATGCGCTGGGGGCGCGTGAGAGTGACAAAAAGAGGAGTGCCGATGACGAGAATGGGAATCAGGAGATAGAAGACCGGTGCAGGGTCGCTGCTCGGTCCGAGCCACCAGATGGGGCGACCAATGGTGCGACTTGAGATAGCTACCGCAAGAACCGAACCGAGCACCCCAATCCAGGTGAGGAATGAAACCATGCGCCACCCGTCACTGGGTTGACCCTGTGGAGATGGTGGAGAACTGGAATTCATCAAGGCCACGGTACATCCATCGTTATCGGCCTTGGTGGCACGGGGGAGCTTCCAGCGTCGCCATTAGCCTGTCCTTTGATGCAACAGTCGACCTTTTCAAAACTTTCTGTGTTTTTCCCGATGTGGAATGAGCAGGATTACATCGAGCGCGCCATCGATGCGGCTCGAGAAGAGTGTGAAGACTTGATGTCAACAAATGACATCGGCGACTATGAACTCATTGTGGTGGATGATGCTTCTACGGATGCAACGCCTGAGATTGCTGCTCGATTGGCGGCCGGAGACCCACGTATCAAGGTTGTGCGTCATCCTGAGAATCGCAAACTTGGCGGATCAATGAAATCTGGATACGCCGCAGCAACGGGCGATTTGGTGTTGTACACCGACGCAGACTTGCCGTTTGACATGCACGATGTTCACAAAGCGATTCGTTTATTGCGCTACTACAACGCTGATGTTGTCAGCGCGTATCGCTTCGACCGAACAGGCGAGGGATATGTACGAACGGTGTATTCATTCTTCTACAACCTCATGGTCCGGATTCTTTTCGGTGTCCGGATGCGAGACATCAACTTCGCGTTCAAACTGTGTCGCACTCGCATTTTTGATCATGTTGAGTTGAAAAGCGAAGGGTCGTTCATTGACGCAGAGCTGGCGGTCAAAGCACAGAAGTACGGATACTCGGTGATTCAGTTCGGTGTTGACTATTTCCCTCGTACTCGTGGAGTTTCGACTCTCAGTTCTCCAAGCGTCATCTTCAAGATTCTTCGCGAGGCCCGTGCTCTTCGCCGCGAAATTCGGGGAATTACCCCCGTCGTCTAGCCCCGAAGCCACTCGTGGCGGGTGCGTTGGTAGCGTTCAGGTTGCGTGAGCGAGCCTTTTGACCCCGAGATGAGCGAGCCGTATTTCTCCGACGATGTCGCGGGGGAGTATCCCGCCGAATACGTCGCCCCCCATGTTCCATGGTGGATTCATTGGCGACCTGCGATGGTCGCTGCAGCTGTCTTCGCAACAGTGGTAGGTGGAATCGTGATCTCTCGATCAAGCACTGCAGTGCCTGCATCCACGACCACATCTTCCCCTACTTCTGGTCAATGTGCCGTCGGTGCCCCGATTACCTGTTTTGGGCAAAATCGCGTGATTCGTGATGGTATGAAAGGCAATGACGTTCGCCGTGTTCAGCAGCGTCTGAAAGATCTGAAATTTGATCCAGGTGCTGTTGATGGCATCTATGGCGGCGACACCATGATGGCAGTATGGGCATTTCAAGCCCTGGTGTTGAAGATTCCACGCAATGCTCTCGTCGACTTCGTCACGCCAGTGCTGTGGGATGCAATGCGCGGTGATGTCGTCATCGCCCCACGTCGCCAGCCAGGCACTCCACATCACGTCGAGGTCTATCTACCGGAGCAAGTCATTGTCGTATTTACTGGCACTGAGGTGAATCTCGTCAGTCATATCTCCAGTGGCACCGGTGAAAAATGGTGCGAAGAAGTGATCATTGACCCAGGCGAAGAAGGTAACGCGGGCACAGATGTCATTAAAGAAGGCTGGTGTGGCGACGCCGTGACACCAGGTGGTATCTATCGCTTTTACAACCGCAAGATTGGATTGCGTCAAAGCAAACTGGGAACAATGTGGAATCCGGTGTACTTCAACTTCGGTATCGCTGTGCATGGTGCAATGACGGTCCCCAAGGAACCTGCGTCACACGGCTGCATTCGAATTCCAATCTTTATCTCCGAGTACTTCCACACGTTGGTCGAATACAACGATCGTGTTTACGTGTTTGATGGCGTCAAAGAACCTGAAGAATATGGATCACAGATTCCTCCTTCAGATAAGAGGGATCCGAACTACACCACCACGACATCGAGCACGACGTCAACAACAGTTCCGAGAACGACGGTGCCCAGGACAACTGTTCCGAAGACCACAACGACTTCAGCAGCACCAATGGTGCCCGGGCCAACTACGCCGTAGCAATGTGCCTACGTGAGTTGAGAAAGCGCTTTCTCTAACTCGTAGATTTCTGATTCCTGAGACTGAATAATGGAATCAGCAAATGCAATGACTTCTTTGTTCTTTGCATTCGACTTTGCATATTCCGCCATATGTAGCCCGCCCTTATGGTGAGCAATCATGAGAGTGGCAAAAATCTTGTCAGCCTCTTCTCCGCGGGATTTGTAGAGGGTGTCCATTTCGCCTGACGAGGCCATACCCATCATTTCGTCGAGTGGTGTGGGCATTCCCATCCATGACATGGCGATGTCAGATTCGTTTGTCTCGGCCTCGCCAAACATGCGCAACATCTGCACCATGCGTCCACCTTCGGCGGACTGAGCGAACATGATTTCTTTAGCAATCATGTTGAGAAGAAGATTGCCCTTCGGGGACGCTCCGAGGTACACAACTGACATAGTGACTGCTTGCTCATGGTGAATCCTCATGTCCTGCAAAAAGCCCGTGTCGACATTGTTGTGGGCAGCAACAGAATCTGAGCGACCTATCGAAAATCCCACCGACCCAGCGGCCAACATGGCAACAATTCCCATCAAAATGATGTTGAGAGGGTTCTTCCACCAGGGGAGAAGTTCTAGTTCGTGGTCCGTCTCTGTGTTCACTTCGACCACGGTAGTAGCCTGTCTGCCATGTCACATGCAGCCCCCATTGTCCTGTCAGACCTTATTGTCCTTCCCCGCGCTCTGAACCGTGCACGGGTCCGCGATGCGGTCCTTGTTCTTTCCGCTGCCTTGTTCACTGCACTCTGTGCTCAGGTGACAATTTCCCTTGGTTTTACTCCAGTGCCTTTAACGGGACAAACATTTGCTGTTCTTAGTGTTGGCGGCATCTTGGGCACCCGTCGTGCAATGGCAAGTCAGGCTCTGTACTGGGCACTCGGTGCCGTAGGACTTCCGTTCTATGCCGTCAATCCAACTACAGGTGCTCGTGGCGGATGGACGTTGGCAACTGGTTCAACGTTCGGGTACTTCATCGGATTTGTCCTTGCAGCTGGAGTTGTGGGTTGGTTTGCTGACCGTCGTGAAGATCGCAATTACATCTCGTCACTCTCGGCAATGTTCATGGCTTCGGGAATCATCTACGCATTCGGAGCATTGTGGCTCTCTCACTCATTGAACATTCCTCTGTATTCCGATAAGGGTGGAAGCGCTCTTGATTACGGAGTCACCCCGTTCCTTGTCGGTGATGTTGTGAAGATTGCTCTGGCAGCAGCTATCGCTCCTATTGGCTGGGCCTCATATCGCGCAAAGCCTCGCTAATTGGTCACATGGATTCCCCGGTAGACGCCAGCGAAACGCCTTCGGCGCGAAAACTGGGTCGACCTGCGGATACGGACTCCATTGACACCCGCGACAGAATCATTCTGTGCGCATGTGAGAAGTTTGCCGGCGAAGGATTCGACGGTACGACGAACAAGGACATTGCATCGCTCGCTGGTGTTTCAAGTGCTGCGTTGTATCACTATTTCCCTTCGAAGGCCGAAATGTATGTCGCGGTCTGTGGGTACATCACGAGAGTGTTTGAGGGTGTATTTAAAAGGGCATCTGAATTTGATCCGCGTCTAGAACGGCGGATGATTGTGCTGCTTGCGGAGAACGCAAAGATCGGCGATGAAGAACCATTCATTGTTGGCTTCGCAACTGGGATCTCACGAGTGTTGAAAAAACATCCTGAAGTTGCTGAGGGTGTCAATACGTTCAACACAAATTTTCGCCACATGATGCTTGAACTTGTTGAAACATCAACCGAGAAGAGTGAGATTCTTGCTGGTGGTTCAGAGAGCAGTTTCGCAGACCTGACTGTGGCGGCCTTGGCAGGTTTCGGCCGTATGAGTGCACGTGGCGAGCATGCTCGCCGTGCGGCTGCAGGGGAAATGTATCTGCGGCTCATTAGGGCTGCAGCGCACAAGTAGTTTGTTCATCGTGAACTCCAAAGAACTAGAGGCATTGCGGACACAGGCGAAGTCTGTGCATTCGATTCGTGAACTCTTCGCAATGGAGCCCGGTAGAGCAGAAGAGTTCACCATCGACGCGTGTGGAATCCATGCTGACTTTTCCCGACAGTTGATCTCCTCACATCTTCTTGCCGCGCTTCGGTCATTGGTTGAGACAGAGGGAATCCCAGATCTTTTTGCAGAGATGGCTAGTGGCGCAGTGATGAATGCCACCGAAAATAGACGTGTCCTGCATACAGCCCTACGAGACAATTTTGAGAAGAGCCAGTGGGCCCAAATGGCCTCAGAGCAGCGAACACGTGCTGCCGCATTTGCTGACGAGGTTCGTGGAGACGCGCACATCGATGCAGTGATCAATATCGGTATTGGTGGAAGCGATCTGGGTCCGGCAATGGCAACACGAGCACTGCGTCGGTTTCAAAGCGGCCCTGTTGTCCGATTTGTCTCAAATATCGATGCAGCAGATTTTGATGATGCGATTAGTGGGATGGATGCCTCACGAACACTTGTCATCGTTTCTTCAAAAACTTTCACGACCATTGAAACAATGCACAACGCAGAGCGAGCACGCGCATGGGTTAGTGCCTCTGGAGTTGATTGGCGTACTCGTTTTGCTGCAGCTACTGCAGATCCGTCTGAAGCACTCGCATGGGGAATCGCGCCAGAGCGGATCTTTGAATTTTTTGATTGGGTGGGCGGACGCTTCTCTTTGTCCTCGGTCATTGGATTACCCCTGATGTGTGCAATCGGACCAGATTCATTCAATGACATGTTGCAGGGTATGCATGACATGGATCTCCACATGGGCAGCG
Source organism: Ilumatobacteraceae bacterium (assembly GCA_044353425.1). GTDB lineage: Bacteria > Actinomycetota > Acidimicrobiia > Acidimicrobiales > Ilumatobacteraceae > UBA2093. The sequence goes on from JBILBZ010000043.1 coordinate 5,430, forward strand.
CTGCCATTGCAGAGAACTTGCCCATCACCCACGCACTCACGTGGTTTGTTAACGCGGTCCTACTGCAGTTTCCTACTGTTGCTGTCATCCCGTATAGCCACGACCTAGGCCGACTGCCTGCTTTTCTTCAGCAGTTAGTGATGGAAAGCAATGGCAAGGGTGTTGCGGGTGACGGGCAAGAGCTCATCATGGGTACATCGCCAGTGGTCTGGGGTGAACCCGGCACGAATGGTCAGCACGCGTTCTTTCAGATGTTGCATCAAGGAACACAGATTGTGCCTGTTGAGTTCATCAGTACTGTCGAGCCATTAGGTAGTGATGCTGTTGCTCATGACGTTTTAATTGCAAACATGGTGGCGCAAGCAGAAGCATTTGCTGCGGGTAGTGCATCGAATGACCCCCAACGTCGGTTCATGGGAGATCGACCGAACACGGCGATGTTGCTGGATCGTCTTGATCCGCATTCTCTTGGCGCGTTGATTTCTATGTATGAACATTCCACGGTTGTGCAGGGGTGGCTGATGGGCGTGAATAGTTTTGACCAATTTGGTGTCGAATTAGGCAAATCAATGGCCAAAGTCGCCGCAGTTGCGATTGAAAAGGGCACGGCAGATTCGACGCAATCTCTGACGCACCCATTGATGGAATGGTATTTAAGCCAGCGACAAAACAAGTCGTAGTCAGAACATGTGAACAGGGCTACTGCGCCCTATCCTGCCCTGAATGGCGGGCAATAAGACAACGGTGAATTCCACGGAACGAATGCTGAATCTCGTTGCGTTGCTGAGCGAGTCAACGCTTCCCCTCACTCTCGAGGCAATCTCGAACAGCATGCGTGGCCAGTATCCAGAAAAGGATGAGGCGCGTCGTACCGCATTTGAACGTGACAAGAAGTCTTTGCGCAAACTAGGAATTCCCATTACGACGCAAACTTTGGCCGGAAGCGATGCTGGAAAGACGGCATATTCCATCGATCGTGCCGGATACGCCTTGATTGATTTTTCCCTGACTTCGGAAGAGCTCTCAGCACTCCAGCAAGCTGCTGCGATTGTTCAGATCGGCACCACATGGGGAAAGCAGGCGGTGCAATGGTTGGGTGGGGAAATTGTTGACACTGAACTGTCAGCAGCAGTCAAGGTAGATGCCCAGTCGCATGTATTGCCCGCATTGTGGTCGGCTATTTCGTCATTCACGACTGTGCAGTTCTCTTACCACGGGCGCCAACGCGAAGTGCATCCGTATGGACTCATTGCTCGTAACGGATTTTGGTATCTCGTCGCCTTTGATACACAGCGCGCGATGCAAGTGACTTATCGTGTCGATCGCATTGAGGATGACATCACTGTTGGTGCTGCGAAATCTTTTGAGCGTCCCGAAGGTTTTGACCTTGCGACTGCATACAAGCGTGATCCAAAAGATTTTGCGGGTGCCGGTTCAGAGGTGGCAATTGTGCGTCTTGATCATCGCGTTGCTCCTGCGGTCATCCGCGAATTGGGTGAAGACGCAGTTGTCTCGCGCCGTACGGATGGTTCCGTCGATGTTGAGGTGGCGAGCGGTAATCGTCCAGCGTTCAAGTCATGGTTGTTCGCGATGGTTGACCGCGCAGAAGTGATTTCTCCAGAATCAATGCGTCAAGAAATCATTACTGATCTTCAGCGCATGGTAGGAGTTGCACAATGAGCGGTAAGCGTGGACCCCGTAGTGCAGAAGACCGTGTGCGCGGACTCTTGGTGATGTTGCCGTGGTTGATGCAGCGCAAGCGTGTTGCGATTGCTGATATGGCAAAGCAGTTCAATATCAGTGAGTCTGATCTCATTGAAGACATTGAATTGGCTTCGATGTGCGGTTTGCCTCCGTACTCGCCATATGAACTCACCGAGGTATACATCGACGAGGACTTCATTTTTGTTGGGCCGAACAAATACTTTGAACGGCGCCTCGAACTCACATCGTCTGAGGCATTTGGACTCAGCCTTCTTGCCGCAGCTGCTGAGGAAATGCCTGGGTTCACTCGCGGCAAAGAACTGAAGAGCGCACTGAAGAAACTGCGCAAGATTTTGGGCGAAGGCATCATTGATGTTGACGTTGAGTCTCCTCAGTTTTTGAATGAAGTGACAGAAGCATCACAATCAGGGGAGCGGCTTCGTCTGACGTATTGGACTCCGGCGCGCAATGAAGAATCGGAACGTCTTGTCACCGTGCGCTCGGTCTTTACCGATCGTGGTCATTGGTACATCGCTGCCGATGATGACGCGTCAGGAGATCGCCGTCATTTCCGTGTCGACCGCATTCGCAAGGTTGATGCAACTGGCATCTTTGTTCCAGTCGCGGCAGAACCAGTGCAAGTACCAGCGTGGTTTGCAGAGGCGGCAGACAAATTAGTTGTGACACTTCATGTTGCCGCTGAGGCCAGCTGGGTGGTGGAGAGCTATCCATGCCGCTCATTGACAGAAAATGTCGACGGATCGTTCACCGTTGAGATGGTCGTAAACAGCGAGCATTGGTTAGGCCGTTTGTTGCTGCGCGGCGGTGGGCTGGTGACGGTTGTTGCACCAAGCAATCTTGCGGACATGCAACAGATAGTTGCTGCTCAAGTACTGACGAACTACACCAAATAGAGGTTACGAGTACAGGTCAGGTAGCTGATCTGGTTTCTGGACGTCCATCTCGCGCATGAGATGGATTAAAAGTTCCGCAGTTGCAGTTGCGTCAGATTTCGCCTCGTGGGCATTTTCGTGATTGATGCCGTAGTGCTCGCATAGTGCTTGAAGAGAATGTTTCCGCGTTCGCTCTTGGTCGGTTCTTCGGGCCAGAGCCAATGTGTCGACATATGTTTCGACCTTGTTCTCTAATCCAACTCTTTCTGATTCAGCATGTAAGAAGTTGATGTCGAACTTGGCGTTATGCGCAGTGAACACGTTGCCTTCGCTGATGGTCCAAAGCCTTTCAAGAGCTTCGCGAAGCGGCATGCCCTGGGCAACTTGCTCGACTGATATGCCGTGTACGTGCTCTGCGCCGTGTGTGTACTGAGCGGGATTCTCTGGGCGAACAACAGTGTCGAATGATTCGACTATTTCTCCCTCGCCATTAATGACAATGGCTGCGACTTGAATGACTCTGTCTGTTTCGGGGTTAATTCCTGTGGTTTCAAAATCGACAACTGCGAATGACACATCACGCATTGATGATGTTTTTTGTTCGTTGTTGTTTGTCATAAGTGAAACTGTAAGCGCAGGGTGATGCAACGTAGGAAAACTGCGTGGTGTTATGCCGTCGGTGGAGTCATGAGATCAACAATTGCTTGTCGATCAAAGTAATCGCGCCACAGAGTGAACTTGCCGTTCTCAATTTCGAATACCCCTGCAACGGGAAGCGTGCCCCATTTGCCATGAATCTCAACACGATCATCTCGTTCGTTGAGAACAGTGCCCTTGGTTAAGTCGCCCGAAGAAGTTTGACGCAAGATTTTCCAGTCAATCCCTGTGCACATTCCGAAGAAGCCGCTCAAGGTGTCGGTGAGGGCTTGAGGACCAAATGCTTTACCCATCGGGACATTGTCGTATTCAAAGTCATCGGTGACCATTGCGGCTGCGCGTTCGAGGTCTCGTGCGACAAGCGCAGCAATGAATTCATTGACAAGTTCTTCAGGTGTAGAGGCCATGCACAAATTGTGCCACAGGTGCTACAAAAGTTCGGCGGCGAGACTTGCCACTTCGCTGCGTTCGCAAGAAGCAAGCGTCACATGCCCGAAACAGCTTTGATTAGCGAAGGCATGAATTAAGACAGCCAACGCGTTGTTTGACTCGCCCATGTAGGGAGCATCAATCTGGCTGGTGTCGCCGGTGAAGATCACTTTTGTTCCTTCACCGATGCGAGTGAGGATTGTCTTCAGTGTCGTGGGCTCAAGGTTCTGTGCTTCGTCCACCACAACAAATTGGCGGTGGAGCGAGCGCCCACGTAAGAACGTGACTGACTCAAGGGAGAGCTGCCCGCGAGCAGTGAAATCCTCAATTAAGCGGCGAGCGTCATGGCTGCTGCGCTGATCAGTGAGAGCGACGATGGCGTCATGAATTGCCGACATCCACGGATCAAGCTTTTCATCAAGCCCACCAGGGAGGAATCCGACATCGGCACGACCAACGGGGACCAATGGCCGGTACACAGCGAGTTTTTCGTACGTGCGATTCTCGACGACTTGTTCGAGGCCAGCGGCAATTGCCATCACAGTTTTGCCAGTGCCTGCACGGCCATCAAGGGCGATCACGCTGACATCGGGATCCATAAGGAGTTCCAATGCGAAGCGTTGTTCTTTGGAACGTGCTCGCAGGCCCCATGCTTCAGGTGATGCCGCCGAGAGAAGCTCAGTCATCTCGCCGTTGCAACGCACAAGAGCAGACTGGGAACCAGAACGCACCACCGCGAATTCATTGACGACGAGATCAGCCTCTGCACCAAAAGAGTCAGTAGGAACTTCGCCGTTGTTGTACAGCGAATTAACAATCTCGCTGGAGACATCAAGAGTGAACCAGCCCATGGGGCGAGTATTTGCTGCGCGACCAACTGGCTGATGCTCGGCAGCAACAAGACCGAGGTGGGCTGCTTTGATGCGTAGCCCCGCGTCATTAGAAATGACTTGTGTGGGTGCGAATCGTGATTGACCGAGGGCGGCACCGATAATGCGGTTGTCTGGAATCTCTGGATTCAGGCCGTTTTCAATGAGTCTGTCGCGCTGGATGCCATTGACTTCAATGTGGATCGTCGCGCCACCAGGCTCTGAGTTCAATGGAATTGGCTCATGAATTGATCCACCGGCACCTTTTCGAAGATCTTCAATTGTGCGCAGTGCAGTACGAGCAGAACGACCAACATCATCCGGGCGGCTCTTTAAACCATCGAGTTCTTCGATGACAGTGAGCGGAATGACAATGTCGCACCCAGGGAATGAATGAAGACAACCGGGATCAGCAATCAAAACTGATGTGTCAATCACGATGCGAGTGCGCACAACAGACTCAGAAATCGAGGTGCTCGACGATGTCTCACGTGGTGACCAAACGTCCGCACCGATCTGCTCCGCAACATGATCGATGTGTTCATCATTCACCGTGGGAGAAGTGAAGTGGTGGATATCAAGGTGAACTTTTTGTTTCGAAAAAGTTCTGTGAGACGTTTTTGGGGGAAATTTCAGAATTTTTTTTAAATTTTTTTCAGACCCAAAAGTGACACCCATCACGCTCCGAAAAAGCTGTCGAAGAGTGAAATCTGCAAAGTCCTTACGGCGCTTGGGGTTGCGGAGATTCGATCATGGGCGGAATGTCAAAAACCCTTTATCCACAAGGGGTTTTGATAACTGGACCTTGGGAAACCCTTGCAATTATTGGGTTTCATAACATTCTGGTTAGAAAAATTATTGAACCGAGTGAAGAGAGATGGAACGAAACGTCTTTGTGTTGATGAACAGTGATCAGAAAATTTTCGCAGTGGTACATGTGTGTGATCGATGGACAATCACGTGTTGAGATTTCTTCAAAAAATGAGATAGTTGCATTTGCAAGTAATCGAATGCTTGCAATTGATGAAATTTGCTACTCAGATTGTAACTACCACTCCGATTCCGAGGAGGAAACAAAATGACCAAAGCAGAACTCATTGAAGAGATTGCAAAGCAAGCTGAGTGCACGAAGGCAGACGCCGAGCGCACTCTCACAGCTTTCTTTGACTTAGTAGTTGCTTCTACCAAGAAGGGCGAAAAA
>JBILBZ010000181.1:0-3316 GCA_044353425.1 Ilumatobacteraceae bacterium
CGGTGACGTCATACTTTTCAAGTGCAAGAACTCGTTGTACTGCCTTGCGCACGGAGGGGTCATCCTCTGCAATCAGTACTTTTCGGCTGTCCATGACTTCACCGTAGCCATGAACAGCAAGGCTTTTCCGTTCCTTTGCTTGATTCTTGAGAACCTCTTACCATTCTCATAGAGACTCCTTACCTACGAGCGCAAAAGTGGTGCCAAGCCAGGAAGACCTGGTGGACACAATCATCAAAGGAATACAGAACAATGAGAATCAACTCCCGTTTTACAAAAGTCGCAGTGGCCACAGGTCTCGTCGTCGCCACAGGTGCCGGAGTCCTTGGGCTCACAGGTTTCGCTAGCGCTCAAATGGCAGATAACCCGGCGGTTGTTGTCTCACGTGACGCCACTACAACTGCTGATAGTAGGGGCACGCTTGAAGCTTCAGGATCCGCTTCACCTTCAGATGCTGATGTGAATGCTCAATCAACGAATCCAAGCACAGAAACGCGTCGTCCTTCGCCAATCGCAGGAGCCGCGAATGCTCTGGGAATGACAGAAGCAGAATTACGGACAGAGCTGCTGGCTGACAAGTCCATCGCGGATGTCGCGAGAGAAAAAAACATTGATCTCAATGAAGTCATTGCTGCACTGACCGCAACTTTCAAGGCGCACCTTGATGAAGAGGTTGCTTCCGGAGAGCACACACAGGCTGAAGCTGATGCCAAGCTTGCACAGTTCACAACACGTATCACGACCATGGTGAACACCGCTGGTTTGCCAAAGCACGGCGGTAATGGCGGCCATGGTCCTCAGGGCCGAGGTGGACACGGACCGCGGAAGTTCGTTACTGCTCAGTTGGCAACGACATTGAACTTGACCGAGGCAGAACTGCAGACACAACTGAGGTCAGGAAAGACCATCAAGCAGATTGCCGAGGCTCAGAGCGTCGACATTGCAGTTGTGAAAGCAACACTCACTGCAGATTTCAAGGCGCACCTTGATGAAGAGGTTGCTTCCGGAGAGCACACACAGGCTGAAGCTGATGCCAAGCTTGCACAGTTCACAACACGTCTTGATGACATGGTGAACGGTGTTCGCCCTTCCGGTGGTCGGGGCGGTCATGGTCCTGAAGGTCGTGGACCTGGACGTGGTGGTCACTCAAGAAGCGAAGGAATGCCTTCATAGAGAACGGTGCTCTGTGCTGTCAATCTGACGAGCGGAAGTGGAAGCCCGATGAAGGGAAGACGAATCTGTTGAGCCAGATGTACATTTAGAAATTGGCGTTGATGATCGAGGGTTACTCGAGAATCAACGCCAGTTTCAGTTATGAACGTTCTCACAGCATCTTGTGGATCATTCGAAGTACTGGCAACTCGAGCGGCCGTCCGTGCAGTGTCGGCAAGCCGTAGCGATGACAAGGCCAGTGCGGTCGTTGCGACCAAAACACCAATGCATGCCACGAACAACGGCAGCAAAAGAGCGAACTCGACTGTTGCCTGACCGGAGTCATCCTTGTGCTGGAGGATTCGCACGTTGAAGAATTCCGTCGAAAATATTGTCGAACAGAGAACCGATTCGGCCTGCACCACCACCGGCTGTTGCCCACGCGATGACCAAGGTGGCGATGATGGCTGCGGCGAGTAAAACCAGTGCATATTCAGTGGTTGCTTGTCCGCGAGAGCGCTGTCGTAGAGATGGTGTCGGATGCATGAGGTCCTTATGAGATTGGTGGTGTCGGAGGAGGGGAGAAGGTGAATTGGCTGAGGTTGGCGAGGATGATCGGAATCACAGTGAGGAAAATGAAAGACGGTAGAACGCACAGCACAACTGGAAGAGTCAACTTTGTAGGTAGTTGACGAGTCTTGACATCTGCTTGATGTCTTCGATGAGTGCGCATCTCAGATAAGAGACGGCTGATTGTGTGGATAACAGGAAGACCATCGCGATCAGCTTCAAGAAGTACTTGCACCAGATGATGAGATACACCTGAAGTTCGTTCAACAAAATCCTGGAGTGAGGTTGAGAGAGGATCGCCCTCAAGCAACGCTTGGTACAAACGCGGGTCATTCTCCGCTGCCCAATCTTCAAGTGCCGAATGTAATGACACCCCAGCACGAAGTGAGACGCATAATCGTTGTGCCAGCGATGAGGAGGGATCTGTTGTGTTCGTGGTCGAGCTGTGGACAAGGTGCTGTATCCACCACCATCCGAGCCGATTCACTGCGATGCCAATCCCAACGGTGAGAACAAACGGTGTAGTGAGTGAACCTTGACGGGCCGTTGAGGAAGAGAAAAGAAGCAGTGTGAGTGCTGCAAATGGCACAAGAGTGAGGAGAGATGCGGAAGACCGTGCTTGCGCCATTGCGGTTGTGATGTCCTGGTGCTGTCGGAACTCTTCACGGATAATGTCCGCTGCTTGTTCAAGAGCCCGTGGAATGAAGACATGTTGAACAAGTGAAATGCGAAGAAACTCAAAGAGTTGTTGTTCGTGCAGATCAGTTGTGAGCGGTGAAAGTGAGACCTCAATCTCTTGACCAGAGTGGAGATCGTCGATGGCCTTCGTGAGGGCAGCAGTTGGAGGGAGAAGCGAGAGTGCTGCCGTCAATGCATCGCGAGCGGGTTGATGAGAGCGTGTAGCCCTGGCAAGAGAGTGAAGGCACCGTGCGTATTCAGGGAGAACGTGAGGTGAAGCATGTGGTCTGCGAGTCCTCGTTTTCTTTAAAACTCGAGGTGCTATGCCGTTTTGGGATGAAGACTCTGGCTGCAAGTGAGAGACAAGTTGAGATGCATGACGGCTTGCAACTCGCCGGTCCATGTGGAGAAAAAGCCGTGGACAGAGAAACCACGTCATGATGCCGAATGCCATGAAATGAAAAACTAGGAACATCAAGTCGCCTCGTATAAAAGTTGAGTGGAATCGTTCGTCACGCGAAGAATTTCAACAATGTGTCGACGCCCAGTCGGTAATCGCTCGATGTACACAACTGCGTCAAGAGCCGTGCATGCAAGTTCAAGGGCTTGTTGGTGTGACCACTGTGGAGAATCACGGGTGATCATTGCTGCTAATCGCGAGAGGGTGTCGCGAGCCGAAGTTGCATGCACCGTTGCCCAACTTCCTCGATGTCCAGTTGTTAATGCCATCAACATGTCGATTGCCTCTGCGCCGCGCACTTCTCCGACAATCAATCTGTCGGGACGTAATCGCAGAGAGGTACGCACTAGTTGCTGCATCGTCAACTCGCCAAGATTCTCTGAGTTGGCTGGCCGTGTTTGCAAACGCACAACATGAGAGTTGTTGAAGCGCAATTCAGCGGTGTCTTCTACGACT
>JBILBZ010000044.1:0-11086 GCA_044353425.1 Ilumatobacteraceae bacterium
CGGAGGCGTATAAGTACCTGGTGGGCTTCGCTGTCTTCAACACAGACGAGACGGGCGATCCCCGTCTGGCGGGTTCGATTCCCGTCCGCCTCCGCCATCACCAGGAAGATCCGGGCAGTCGGGAATCACCGACTCGTTTTGTGAGTGCAACTTTGTCGAGACAGGTTGCCAGCGGTACTGCGTGTTTGCGGGTGATGCCGAGTTCTTCGCGCAAGTGACTGACGGAGAAGCCATCGGGGCGTTGACGCCACAGATTCTGCAATGTGGGTCGGAGACTCTGTAACGCATCGGCATGAAACGCGATGTTGTCATGTTCAAAGAGAACACCAGCATGAATGAGTCGGCGAATTACATCTCGGTCGAGTGTTTTGGTGTCGGGAGTTGTAACGCCAGATGACAGAAACAGCTCAACGTACGGGTGCGAGAGCAATGGATTACTTACTCCGACGGTTGCTATGCCTTGTGTGATGGTCACGTTGGGAAGAGTGGCGATGAGTGCACGTTCCCATGGTTGCAACTGTGTGGTGTCAACCTCGCCAGTATGTGCGAGGAGATCAACCAGAGCATCGGTTGTGATGCGAACAGTGTCTGGCGTCGCTACCCAATCATCAACAACCGGAGCAACAGGTTCTCCCATGAGTTGTGTTGCTTCGGCAACAGTCACCCATCCATGATGTTCAAGGATGGAAGACATCGTGCCTGTTGGTGTTGCCCGTGATGTGCGCGCAATTGGTTTGACGTCAAGAATTGATCCGCCTGCAACGGTGATGTCATCGCCGGTGCGGCGCAAAAGAAATCTGTCGCCGGGGATGAGAGGCAAAGCGCCAGTAAACCGAATGCGCATATTGCTGTGATCTGTGCCAAGAAAACGAAGTGTTGCTGCTCGACGTGCGGTACCAATATGCAGTGTGTAACCACCACCATTGCGAACTGGCGAGACCGCCGTTCCTAGTGCGCGCGTGCCGAAGGCCAACTCAACTGACCCATCAAAAACTTCAGTGGAGTAGCAGGAGTCATTAAAGAGGAGGACATCACCACGATGAATGTCATCAGTACTGAGATGTGTGAGATTAAGTGCACAGCGAGTGCGTGGAAGTGCACTGCTGCTGACGGCACCGTGTTGTTGGACACTGCGAATTTTGGTGGATTGCTGTGTGCGCGCAACGATGAGTTCATCACCTTCATGAAGTGCAGCCCCACTAAGTGTTCCAGTGACAACTGTTCCTGAACCAGCGATGGTGAAGACACGATCAACAAACAATCGTGCGGGTGATGATGTGGATGCAGCCGATACAACCTGGGTGAGCGCAGTGAGTGCATCACGTAGTTCTTCAAGCCCTAAGCCAGTGTGTGCGGAAGTAATGATGATGTTGCTGGGCGTCAGCCCACGAGATGCAAACTCTGATTCGGTGCGAGCGACAAGTGCCGTCATTGCATCGTGTGTGCTTGCATCCGCTTTCGTGAGAGCCACCACAATGTGTCGCACCTGCATCAACATGAGAATGTCGAGGTGTTCCACTGTCTGTGGTTTCCAGCCTTCTCCTATGTCGATAACAAGAAGTGCAATGTCTACGCCGTGCACACCGGCCACCATGGTGTTGAGAAAGTCAATGTGGCCCGGGACATCAATAAAACTCAGAGAATCGGTGTGAGCAAAGCCGAGGTCAATTGTCATGCCGCGACGTTTTTCTTCTGCGAGACGGTCTGGGTCAGTGCCCGTGAGAGCCAGAACTAGAGAAGACTTCCCGTGATCAACATGGCCAGCTGTGGCAATGACAATCATGGTTAATGCAGACGAGACATCGCCTCAACCACCACATGGTCGTCGGCGGTAGCAATGCTGCGCATGTCGAGATACGTGGTGTTGCCGACAGTGCGTGCAATTACGGGTGTTGTATGAGCTCGCAATGCTGCCCGTTGATCGCCAGTCAGAGCAATACCGATTGATGCAATCGTGCTGCCAGGTGCTGACCCTGCACCCACGAGTGAATCAACGTCAACAACTAAACCAATGCCTGTAGAAGCCACGATGCTTTCGGCACGTGTGCGCAATTCAGGTAGTGGTGTTGCAACCATGCGCCAGAAAGGAACATCAGCGCACACAGTGCGCGAGGCATAGGACAACAGCACTTGTTGCAACAAAATCATCGTGTGGCTGCCGGGGCGAAGTGCACGCATGAGAGGGTGTGTTGCACATTGAGCAACGAGATCTGCGCGCCCTGCGATGATGCCGCATTGTGGTCCACCCAAAAGTTTGTCGCCGCTAAACGTGACAAGTGATGCACCATCTGCAAGAGCTTGTTTTGCTGCTGGTTCATTCACTAACCACGACGGGACTGTTGGAGTGTGTCCTTGCAGCCATGGTGCGGTGTTATCAAGAAGTCCTGAACCGATATCTGCAACGACTGGAACGGACAGTGTTGCGAGTTCTTGTACCGAAGTGTCTTCGGTAAAGCCTTCGATGGAGAAGTTCGATGGATGAATCTTCATGACAAGTGCAATGTCATTGCGCTTACTGTCAATGGCTTTGGCATAGTCGCGCAGACGCGTTCGATTTGTGGTGCCCACATCAACAAGTCGTGCACCTGATTGCTCCATCACATCGGGGATGCGGAACCCGCCGCCGATCTCAACACTTTCGCCTCGTGACACCGCAACATCACGGCCTTGTGCGAGAGATGCAAGAACCAACATGACGGCTGCAGCATTGTTGTTCACCACAATGGCCGCCTCTGCGCCGATGAGTGAGGACACGAGGGTTGACACTGCGGTTTGTCGCGAGCCACGTTCGCCCGTGGCGAGATTGAATTCAATGTTGCTTGGGCGATTTGCAGCGGTGTGGGCGAGCGGTGCTCGCCCCAGGTTTGTGTGCAACAAGACGCCTGTTGCATTGACAACATCTGTCAAGAGAGCTGTGGAGAGTTCGTGAGCGAATTGCTCTGCAGTTTTCATCGCCTGTGCAGGTGAGTGTGCAACAGCGCGACGTGCACAGTCCACCAAGAGAGAGTGTGGAAGAGAACTCGTGTGCGACAAGTGACGAGCAAGTGAGTCAACAGATGGTGGATGTGTCGCTGGAGTCGTCACGTGGTCAACCTAGTAGTTTGCGAACCATGCCGAACAACGCATCCATCAAACTGACCGAGTGGACATCGTGCGGTGGTTGCGCTGCGAAGTGGGGAGCATCTTTGCTGGCGGGCATGGTCAAAGACATGCCAATGGGTTTTGACACCTCTTTATTGGTCGGACTTGCCCCATTCGACGATGCTGCGGTGTATCAACTAACCCCAGATCTTGCGTTGGTGAGCACCACAGACTTCTTTCCACCTCTGGTTGATGATCCTTCGGACTTCGGTGCCGTTGCTGCTGCCAATGCATGCAGTGATGTTTTTGCAATGGGTGGGCGAGTGGTGTTGGCCGTCAACATCGCAGCATTCCCAGAAGAACTTCCACCAGAAGTGATTGCAGCAATTTTTGCTGCTGCATCAGAAACAGTTGCAGCTGCAGGTGGAACCATTGCGGGTGGTCACACCATCCGCAATCCGGAACCAATTTTTGGTTTAGCGGTGCAAGGAGTTGTCGACCCATCTCGTATTTTCCGAAAGGGTGGCGCTCAACCTGGTGATGTTGTTGTGCTGTCAAAACCTTTGGGCACTGGTCTTGTGACTGCTGCGGGTTCAGATGCCGACAAGAAGGCTGCGATTGCAGGAATGCGCACTCTGAACAGAGCGGCAGCCGAGTCCCTGCAGGCACATCATCAATTCATCCATGCCGTCACAGATGTAACGGGGTATGGACTTGCAGGTCACGGCTGGGAGATTGCTGAACGTTCAGGGGTGACATTGCGCATCACAACCGAATCGTTGCCGTTGTATCCAGGCGCACTCGACGTCGCACTATCTGGGCATCGCACCGGTGGCGATCCACGCAATCGGTCGTATGTCGGCGAGCATCTCACGAGTTCGGCGTCAGAAGCGCATGTGGCTTTATGTATGGACCCTCAAACATCAGGGGGACTCCTTGCTGCGGTGAGCGAGACGATTGCGACTGAATTGGTTGATTCTGGTCTGTGGACCGACATCGGAGTAGTTGAATCAGGCGGGCCCGGCATTTCTTTGCAGTGATGCGGACCTTGTGGCTACTGATGTCGCACAGTCGGATGCCGATACCATCACCGCGTGGCCATTCTTCGTCTCTTTGCTCAAGCTCGTGAGGCAGCAGGCACGGGATCAGCATCTTTTGAGGGTTCGTCCGTTGATGAAGTGATTGGCGCTGCAATTGCTGAATACGGCGACACTTTTGCTGCAGTCGTCAAGATGAGCAAAGTATGGGTGAATGGCGAAGAGGTGCCACACTCGCATGCGGTCACCGATAAAGATGAGGTAGCGGTACTTCCGCCGGTCTCTGGAGGCATGTGATGGCAGACGAACAACTCACTCTCGCTGATATTCGTGCGCAGCGAAATGCTTTGCAAGGAGAAGAAGACGCAATCTCGTTCGTCCGTCGTCTCGCTCAGGGTCGCCTTGATTTGGTGCAAGACGAACAGCGTCGTCGCGCGAGTGGTTCGCAACAGCCAGCTGGTTCCTTAACTGATCGTCTTGCAGATGTTTTTGGTCAACAGCATGGTGGCGGCAGTGCGCGTCCACCGCGTGAAACAAATGTGCCGGCTGATCATCCGTTGGTTCTTGAGCTTGATCAGTTGTGTGAGCACTATCAGTTTGAGTCCATGGAAAACATCGATGACAAGTCACTCGATGAACTTGCCGGGGCACTCGGCATGTTTGAAAAGTCTTGCTCTGGTCAGCGACATGATTTGTTTGAGAAGATTGATGCGCTGACGGCTGAACTTGTTCGTCGGGTGCGCGAGGGTGGAGCAGGCTCCATCGTGAAAGAAAGTTGACCAGTGGCAATGAAGCCAAGCGATGCCTTGCATGATGTTGGCGAGTTCATTCGATTGCAACGAGAGAGTGCCCAAAAAAGCATTCGAGATCTTGCACGTTCAGCCGGTGTATCGAATCCGTACTTGTCGCAGATCGAACGTGGCATCCGTCGTCCATCGGCAGAGATATTGCAGCAGATTGCGCGAGCCCTTGAGATCTCATCAGAGACTCTGTATGTGCGCGCTGGCATTCTCGATGGCACGGTTCCAGAGATCAGTTCTGTTGCTGAAGCCATCAATGCCGATGGCAAATTGACGCCAGAACAGAAACTCAGTCTTCTCTCTGTCTATCGGTCATTTGTCGGCAGCCAAGACTCCACTTCGATGGGTCACAGTGAAACCCCCAACGAGGGGAATCCAGAAGCCCCTAGATAGGTAGCATTGAGCATGCTCCGTGTTGCCATTCTCTCGCTTCACACCTCGCCGCTGGCTCAGCCAGGTGTTGGCGACGGTGGCGGAATGAATGTGTATGTGCGTGAACTTGTTTCCGCATTGGCGCATGCGGGTATTGATTGCACCACCTACACCCGGGCCCAGAGTGCGGATGCACCGCGCGAGATTGTTGTTGAGCCGAATCACAAGGTTGTGCACATCACTGCCGGTGCAGTTGATATGCCGAAAGACAACATGTTCGACATTGTCCCCGAGTTCACTGTTGGCGTTTTGCAACACATCAAAGAAAATGGCGGCACAGATGTCATTCACGCGAACTACTGGCTCAGTGGTCTTAGCGGACATGCACTAAAGCATGAGTTGAACGTGCCACTCGTGAGTACCTTCCATACGTTTGCACGAGTGAAGGCATTAGGCGGCGACCCTGAATCTGAATTGCGTGAGAAATCAGAGGCAGAAGTAATTGCTTGCTCTGATGCGATCTGCGTGAGTTGCACGGAAGAAGAACGTCAGTTCATTGACTTGTATGGCAACCCACCGGGGACAATTGAGATTGTTGCGCCGGGTGTTGAGCATGCGTTCTTTGCACCGGGTGATCAACGTGGCGCACGAAAAGCTTTAGAGCTTGGTGACGGACCAGTGTTGTTGTTCGTCGGGCGTATTCAGCCGCTGAAAGGCGCCGATGTTGCAGTGAAGTCATTGGCCGCTTTGAATCGACCTGATGCGAAATTACTCATCGTGGGTGGCGCAAGCGGCGCTGAAGGTGATGCCGAATTGGCGAAGGTTCATGCACTGATTCAGGAGAACGGGCTAGAAACGCAAGTGCGATTTGTTGAACCACAACAACACCACATTCTCTCTACGTATTACCGTGCCGCTGATGTTGTATTGGTCCCTAGTCGCAGCGAAAGCTTTGGACTTGTTGCACTAGAAGCAGCAGCGTGCGGAACACCTGTTGTTGCAAACGCAGTGGGTGGACTTCTCACCATTGTTGAACACGGTCGCACAGGGTTCTTGGTTGCAGATCGTCAACCAGATGTATTTGCACGACACATTGCACAAATTCTTGATGACCCTGCGCTGGCTGCTCGCATGTCGAAAGCTGCTGCAGAGCGTGCGCGTGGGTACACATGGAGTTTTGCTGCAGCACGTTTGCGTCGCGCCTATGCAGACCTCACCTCTCGTGACCGTGTGGAGTGCAAGTAACTATGAGCGAACTTTTTGGCATCCACGACCTTGATTCTCTTGAGGGTCAGATCACCGGCTGGTTGCTTGACATGAAAGCACGCAATGAAACGATTGCTGCTGTTGATCGCGGTGAAATTGGTGAGCGTCGTTGGTACGTCCGCATGCGTGGCGAAGAAAAAGAGTTCACAACGGTGTGGATCACGTTGGGCCAACGAACCTTAAAGTACGAAACGTATGTGATGCCTGCTCCGGAGGAGAATGCCGAGCAGTTGTATGAACATCTCCTTCGCCGTAATGAATCCCTTGTCGGCGCACATTTCTCTATTGGTATCGAAGATGCAATGTTCTTGCGCGGTGAAATGCCCTTGCGAATGGTGGATGAAGAAGAGCTGGACCGAGTCATCGGCACGCTGTACGCCACTGTCGAGCGAGTTTTCCCCGTGATTATTCGCATTGGTTTCGCTTCTCGTTTCGCTGAGTAGATCTTCCCAATCTCGCACTTCGCCGTGCACATGCATGCGCTGGGGTTGAGATGGTCGGGGAAGCCACCTCCGCCCCGGCAACCCGCACCTTTGGCAAAACACACGCTTGTGCGGTGGTGGCGCACCATTAGTCTCAGTACATGTCTTCAGAAATAGCGCGACTCGTCATCATTGGCGGCGGAAACATGGGTACAGCCTTGGTGGGTGGCCTTGTCGCAAGCGGCTGGGATGCAACATCTATTGCTGTAGTCGAAGTGGATGCTGCAAAGCGTTCAGCACTGGAATCACAATTCGGTGTGCGTACAAGTGACGTAATCATGTCCGCGGTTGGAGCCCTCATTGCTGTGAAGCCTGGCGATGTTGCGAGCGTGTGCAGCGAGGTTGCTTCAATGGGCATCTCTCGTGTGCTGTCAATCGCCGCCGGAATCTCTCTGGCGACTCTGCAATCGGCAGCAGGGTCATCTGTGGCTGTGGTGCGAGCAATGCCGAATACGCCAGCCTTAGTTCGAGAAGGCGTCACTGCTATTTGCGGAAGCAATAACTGTTCAGAAGATGACTACGTGTGGGCAGAATCCGTGCTGTCTGCCGTCGGTGTTGTTGTCCGCGTGCCCGAGTCTCAAATGGATGCTGTGACGGCGGTTGCTGGCTCTGGCCCTGGCTATATCTTCCTGATGGCAGAGGCAATGCTCGATGCAGCACGTGCCGAAGGTTTGCCTAGCGATGTTGCAAATGTCCTAGTGCGACAGCTGTTTCGAGGCGCTGGAGTCCTGCTCGCAGAGTCGGTAGAAAGCCCTGCAACTCTGCGTGAACGAGTGACTTCTCCGAATGGAACAACGGCTGCCGGACTTGCCCAATTTGAGGCAGCGGGACTTCGTGAAACTGTGAACAAAGTGGTCCGTGCGGCCGCAGCTCGCAGTGCCGAAATGGGTTCTGCAAGCAAATAAAAAAATCTTGTGAGGAAATTCCATTTCCCTAAATCAAAGGTGTAGCGTCTGTGACACAGGTCACCAGTATTGGGAAACCAAAACTGGGAGTCGCGCCCCACAAGGGCAGCGCCGAAAGGGCTGGTGCCGTCGGGGGGTTGGCACCAGCCCTTTTCGTTTACTCTGACGCAATGCACAACCACGTGTCGCTCCTCACTGATTACGGATTGAATGATGAGTTCGTCGGCGTCATGAAAAGTGTTCTTATCGACATGGCACCACATGTTCGAATCACAGATCTCACACACGGTGTTCCAGCTTTTGATGTGCGTGCAGGTTCACTCGCTCTCGCACGCGCAGTGCAATACGTTCCGCCTGGCATTGTGATTGCTGTTGTCGATCCCGGTGTCGGGTCATCACGTCGTGCAATTGCTGTTGAAGTTGCTGGCGGCCGTGGAATTTTCTTGGGCCCCGACAATGGGCTGTTGGGTTCGGGTGTTGCGATGGCTGGCGGGGCTGATCGTGCATTCGAACTCTCGAATACTGATCTTCACTTGGAAGCACCAGGAACAACGTTTGCAGGACGCGACATCTTTGCTCCTGTGGCAGCGTTCCTCGCTAACGGTGGAGCGCTTGAAGAAGTCGGCCAAGAGATTGATACGGGGAGCGTGATGCCAGGCCTTGTTCCGGTGCCAAGCGATGAGACCCACCCAGCACACGGAAGCGGAATGCGCTGTGAAGTCACATGGGTTGATGCATTCGGGAATTGTCAACTGAACGTGGGACCTGATGATGTTGCACCGTATGGGCCTGTTCTGAAATTGGTTATTGGCGAGGATGTCCGTAGCGCGCGCGTGGTGACGCACTATGCCGACATTGATGGAGGCGCAATCGGTGCGGTTATTGACTCATACGGCATGGTGGCATTGAGCGTGGATCGTGGTTCTGCGGCCGAAACCCTGCGGATTGAATCTGGGGATGCGGTTCTTGTCTTTGCAGGCGATGGGGGAACAACAACCTCTGCCGTGACCCTTCGTTTAGGGAAGTAAGGTTCGTCTCGTGCGCCCC
The DNA here is from genome assembly GCA_044353425.1 of Ilumatobacteraceae bacterium. Classification (GTDB taxonomy): domain Bacteria; phylum Actinomycetota; class Acidimicrobiia; order Acidimicrobiales; family Ilumatobacteraceae; genus UBA2093. The sequence continues at coordinate 8,991 of JBILBZ010000044.1, forward strand.
GCTACCACCCTCACTATTGCGTTACTGATCGCCACCATCTTTGCTGCAGGCATTGTCAACCTCTTGATGCTGAAGTAACCATCGCCATGCTCATGAACCTTTCGCACATCATCGAGGGTCATGCTGACGACTCTGTCGCACTGATTAGTCGCGGTCGCGAAACCACGTATGCAACACTGCGTGCGCAAGTCGCATCGATGCGTGGTGAACTCACTCGATTAGGAGTCAGTAAAGGTGATGTCGTTGCTCTCTTGTGCGGCAACAGTCGTTACTTTGTTGTTTCGTACTTGGCTGCAGTCGGAATTGGCGCAATCGTCTCGCCGTTGAATCCAACTAGCCCTGCACCTGAAATCGAAAATGAGCTGATTGCGGTGAAGCCCACTGCTGTTGTCATTGAACCATCAGCTGCGCCGGCGTGGTTGCAGATACCATCCATCACAACATCGGCCGTACGAATTGTTATTTCGACAGAGGGCCATTCCATCGAAGGTGCTCATACGATTGATGAGTTCCTCAGCGGAGAGCCAGCACCCATTGTTGATGTTGAACCATCACATCCAGCGGTGTACATGTTCACCAGTGGAACAGCAGGTTCGCCAAAAGCCGCGATTCTCACGCACAACAATTTGCTAGTCAACATTCGTCAAGCAAACATTGCTGAACACATTGGCCCCGATGATGTCACCCTGGGCTTGTTGCCGTTGTTCCATATCTTTGGCCTCAATGTTGTGCTGGGAACAACGTTTGCTGGAGGCGGATGTGTTGTTCTCATTCAACGATTCGATCCAGTGTCCACCATGGAAACAATTGCTGAGCGCGGGGTCACGATTGTGCCTGGTGCTCCAAGCATGTGGATGGCATTAGCGCAGCTCGATCACCCAACGCCTGATGGCTTTTCGTCGGTGCGCATTGCATTGTCGGGCGCAGCGAAACTGCCCGAGCAGATTGCCCATTCGCTGAGTGCTCGTTTCGGATTACAAGTCTTTGAGGGCTATGGCCTCACGGAAGCTGCACCGGTGGTGACAACTGCGATTGGTCTTGAATGGATTCCAGGTTCCATTGGTCGCCCAGTGCCTGGCATTGAGTTACGGATCGTTGATGAAAATGGCGACGATGTCTTGATGGGGGACAGCGGAGAGATTTGGATTCGCGGTGAAAACATCTTCGCTGGATATCTCGATGACGAAGAAGCAACAGCGCGTGTGTTGACACGTGATGGTTGGTTGCGCACAGGTGACATTGCAGTCGTCGATGATCGCGGCCATCTCTACATGGTGGATCGTGCGAAAGATCTCATCATCGTTTCTGGATTCAATGTTTTCCCTGCAGAAGTCGAAGGCGTGTTGTCTGCGCACCCCGACATCGCGGAAGTTGCAGTTGTCGGAACAGATCATCCGCACACCGGTGAAGCGGTTCGTGCTTATGTGGTGTCACGCAATGGCGTACATCTTGATGAAGATGCGATTATTGATTACTGCCGTACGAAATTGGCGCGCTATAAGTGCCCATCAAAAGTGATTTTTGTTGACACGCTCCCGCGCAATATCAGCGGGAAGGTTCAGCGCTTCGCATTGCGCTAGAACCGTGGGTGGCGTTACTCGCCACAAGGAAACCTGCAAACAACACTGCGATGCCAACAAGCAGCGTGACTGCAAAAGCACGATCAGCACCCAAACGACCCGAGAAAGTTCCGCTTGCCGACAAGATGGCAGCGCCTGCAGCAATCAATATGTTGCCCAAAGCGAGCAAACGAGCAGAACGTACTTGACGTGTTGCTGCAGATGTGAGGGCTGGGTTGGCGCCACGAAGCACTCGCCACGCCGACCACGCTGCACCAACAAAAATGATGAGAGCAGGAATGGAAGAACCCACTGCCGCGAGAATTCTCGGCAAAGCCTCAAAGTGTTCTTTGCCCATAGGCATTGTCTTGGGTTCTATGACGCCGCGGATGGGGGTGGTGAAGACAACGCCGGCAGCGAACCCGCTGAATACGAGAAGAACACGAGTCGCGACTCGACCTGCCTTTGGGCCAGCCAAGAGGAAGATGGTTCCCAAGGCCAACCACGGGACGTTGATGATTGCTCCGAAGGTGAAAA
>JBILBZ010000149.1:0-3297 GCA_044353425.1 Ilumatobacteraceae bacterium
GCGAATCATGAGAGATCGCATCGATGGCGTGACCGAGGTTATTCAGGTCGCCTAAATGAGCCGCCGCAATCTCAGCCCTACTGAACTCTTTGACGCTGCATGCGCAGGGGACCGTGCTGCGTTAGCGCGCGTGTTGTCTCTTCTTGAGCGCGGCGATGTCGTTGCTCGTGAAGTTGGCCGCATGGCCTATAAGCGTGGAGGCAACGGATACACCGTGGGCATCACTGGCGCACCTGGTGCAGGAAAAAGCACACTGACAAGTGCCGTCATCAAACACTTACGTTCGATGCAGTTGGAAATTGCGGTACTTGCGATTGACCCATCATCTCCATTTACTGGAGGCGCCATTTTGGGTGACCGTGTGCGCATGCAGGACCACGCAACAGACCCTGGCGTCTTTATTCGTTCAATGGCAACTCGCGGTCATTTGGGCGGTCTTTCATTGTCCACGCCAGAAGCGATTCGCATGCTTGATGCTGTGGGTCGTCAGTGGATTCTTGTTGAGACCGTTGGTGTCGGACAGGTGGAAGTGGAAATCGCCGGCAAGGCCGACACCACTGTTGTTGTGTTGAACCCAGGCTGGGGCGACTCAGTGCAGGCAAACAAAGCCGGTCTCATGGAAATTGCTGACATCTTTGTGATCAACAAAGCAGATCGCAAAGGTGTTGAAGAAACACGCCGCGACATCGAACAGATGTTGGAACTCAGCGACCTTGCACATGATGCATGGCGACCGCCGATCATTGCCACGGTTGGCAATACGGGTGAAGGTGTCACGCAGTTGTGGGATGCCATTGTCGAACATCGCTCCATCATTGAAGCGAGCGGAGAGCTGCAGAAGCGTCGTGACTTCCGATTGCGTGAAGAACTTCGTGAAATTGTTGCGCGTCGTTTGGAACTTCGTGCACGTGAGATCTGTACGGGCGATCAGTGGGAGACCCTGCAAGATGGAGTTCTTGATCGTTCAATCGACCCGTGGTCTGCGGCCGATGAAATGTTGAAAGGTGTGGGTGCATAGAGATGTCTAACCAAGATCTAGTTCTGCTCGAGCGTTTAGAGAATGGCGCCGCTGTTGTCACGTTGAACTCGCCGAAGGTCAACGCGTTATCAACGCAGTTGTTGGGCCGCTTGCTAGAAGTGGCGCAAGAGCTCACAGCAACTCCTGCTGGAGCTGTTGTCATTACTGGTGGTGACCGTTTGTTTGCTGCTGGCGCAGACATTTCGCAGTTCGGCGGTGCTGATGATGCCCGCACCATTGGTGCTGCATTTCATGCGGCATTGAATGCTGTCGCTGACATCCCCGCCATGGTGATTGCTGCAGTGAGTGGCTATGCATTGGGTGGTGGATGTGAACTCGCACTCGCATGCGACTATCGCATCGCATCAACGAAGGCTGTGTTTGGCCAGCCTGAGATTCTCCTCGGAATCATCCCTGGCGGTGGTGGAACGCAGCGTCTTCCTCGCGTTGTAGGTGCAAGCCGTGCAAAGGAACTGATGGTGACAGGCCGTCAAGTGAAAGCGGAAGAAGCATTGCGCATTGGCCTTGCTGATGAAGTGGTGGAGCCAGAAGAACTGATGGTGCGCGCATTGGAACTTGCGGGAACAATCTCATCAGGTGCAACCGTTGCAGCACGCATTATCAAGCGGGTTGTGAATGAAGGTATTGAGACCGACCTTGCATCGGGCCTAGCCGGAGAACTTGCAGCATTTGAGGAAGTGTTCCGTACGGAAGACAGCCAGGTTGGTGTGAAGAGTTTCCTTGAGAACGGGCCAGGTAAAGCAGCTTTTACGGGGCAATAATTGCAGTGAGGTACTGCAAGAGAAACTGTCTCTTCAGAGTTCAGGTAACGAAAAGATCTAGGCAGCTTCGACGAGCTTTTTCAGCTCGCGTAAGTTGCGGCGCCAGATTGCTTTCATCACAATCTGACCGCCCACCAGTGCACCGAGAGGGCCACCAAGCCACCATGGGAACGTGAGCTTTTCTGTCCACGTAAAGCGCGTGTGTGAAGGATCAATGGCTTCCAAGGTGAATTCACCTGTACCTGTGACGACACCGGTGTGAGTCACGCCCATGACCTTGCCTGGTTCCCACGCTGTGATTGTCATTACATCGACAAGTTTGATGGGGCCCACTTTGGTGTCACAGAAGAACTTTGTTCCGGTTCCGCGTGTCTGTTCCGTTTGAAAACGAATCGCGACAGCATCGGCCATCCAGTCGATGTGGCGCTCAATGGGTTCGACAACATCCCACACCTTTTGCACGGGTGCTGCAATGTCAATGGAAACGCGAATGCTCACTGCGTTATGCCTGTACTGCGACGTTGCGCAGTTCTGCCGCAGCAGTCTCGGGAGGCATGATGTTGATCATCACGCCGGTGCCGCGCTCGAAGCCTGCAGCAGTGGTGAGTTTGGGCCAGAGGTGCACGTGCCAGTGGTACATGCCCTCGTGGTGCGATGGGGCTGTGTGGAAGACCAGGTTGAACGCAATGTCGCCAAGGCGTGAAACGAGATGAGCAAGTGCGTCACGAATCGCGATACCAACCGATGTGAGTTCGTCCTCTGTTGAATCAGGAAGATGACGATGGTGATCCTTTGGCATGATCAGCAACTCATAGGGGCTAGAGCTCCAGAACGGGCACACAACAACCGCATGTTCATTGTCGAGAACGAACCGCTCACTATGAGATTCTGCTTCAACAGTGGTGCACACAATGCAGCCACCCTTGAAGCGCTCGAAGGCACGTTCTTCTTCAAGAATTTCGCCCGGAACAAAGGGAAGACCGAGAAGTTGTCCGTGAGGATGCGACAACGATGCACCAGCTTCACGTCCGTGATTCACGATTGCTTGTGTGTAGCGAATATTCGGTGTGTTCTTGTGCGCGATGAAACGGCTGCGAAGAGTCAACATCAATTCGCGAATCTTCTCATCGGAGAACATGTCGAGACGATTGGTGTGATCAGGAGAGAAGACGAACACTTCATGTGTGCCGCTTGCCTCTGCCATCACGTGCACGGGCCCAAGGTTGCGCACTGCGAGAGATTCGTCACCAACGAAGGCGGGGAAGCGATTAGCGACGACACGGCTTTGCCATGTGCCTGACGCATCTGTGTTTTCGATCAGAGCAGGGTCAGGTTCTGAGTATTCAGGGCAGAAGGGGCACTCGTGCTGGGGGCCGCTTTCCACTTGGGGTGCGCGCGGCGCAAAGTCGGTACTGCGATTGGCACGATCGGGCACAACTGTGACCCATCGGCCAGTAAGAAGGTTCAAACGTAACTGGCTCACGGTGCTTTCAGGAT
>JBILBZ010000045.1:0-10994 GCA_044353425.1 Ilumatobacteraceae bacterium
GATGCAGTGGTCTGCTCGGCTTCGCTGGGCTGAACGACAATGCGGTCGTCGAGTGGCTTCAGGTTCATGGTTTCCTCCGATGAATCGGCATTTCGAAAATGGACTCCGCACTGGCGAGCCAGTACGGGGTTAGCACTCGAGGAGTGCGACTGCTAATGATACGGACGGGGTGGGCGCCTAGCAACCGAGACCGAGAAGACGGGCAGTTTCCTGCAAGGGCAGCCCGATGATGTTGCTCATCGACCCCCGCGTCGAGGCCACCAAAGTGCCCCCGAGACCCTGAATGGCGTAGGAACCGGCCTTGCCCTGCCACTCTCCCGTGCCGATGTACCAGTCCAGGATGGCGTCGGTGACCGGCTCAAAGGTGACCATTGAGGTCACGACGATGGACTCGAACCTTTCGGGTCCGATAACGGCCACCCCCGTGTGCACTCGATGAGTACGTGCACTGAGAGCTTTCAACATGTGACGCGCTTCAGTTTCATCTACGGGCTGACCAAAGATGACGCCGTCGAGATCCACCGTGGTGTCTGCGCCCAGCACAAGTGCATCAGTTGATAATCGCTCTTGCACTGCTCGTGCTTTCGACGAAGCAAGGCGCTTCACATACTGCGCGGGATCTTCCCCCACGAGTGGTGTTTCGTCAATGTCAGCAGGAACAACATCGGCTGTGATTCCCAGCTGAGTGATGAGTTCAATGCGACGCGGTGAGCGTGATGCCAGCACCACATGAAGATTGTGTTGTTCAGCCACCACTGAGGGCAGTCTCGTGTGCATCATCAGGCAATGTCATATCATCACGATTCTCTAAGTAACCCTCTGGAAGAACCACCTTGATAGGGCCATTGGTGTGACCACGTGCAAGACGTTCGCCACCAGGCACGAGTCTCATTGAGCGATCAAGTCGTGCAGCAACTGCTTGCAGTTCTGCCAATGACGCAACTGTTGCAAATGAACGACGCACTTCAGACCCCACGGGGAAACCGGTGAGATACCAACCGCAATGCTTGCGGAAATTACGAATACCGAACTCTGGCCCCATGATTGCCATCAGACCTTTTGCATGTTCCACCATCACATCGAGAACAAAACCTAAGTCAGGCGATGCTTGGATTTCATTCCCTGAAAATGCATCGACAAGATCACGGAACAACCACGGCTTACCTAAGCAACCACGTCCCACGACAACACCATCGCACCCGGTTTCATCCATCATGCGCAATGCATCGGTTGCTTCCCAAATATCTCCGTTACCAAGAACAGGAATACTGGTGACTGCTTGCTTGAGTTCTGCAATGTACTCCCAATGCGCATTGCCGCCATAGTGCTGTTCTGCTGTGCGCGCGTGAAGAGCAATCATTGCGATGCCTTCGTCTTCTGCAGCCTTGCCCGTGTCAAGGAACGTGGTGATGTCGTCATTGATACCAATGCGGAACTTGCAAGTGATGGGAACACCAAATGGCTTTGCAGCATCGACTGCTGCTCGCATGATGGCACGAGTCAGATTGCGCTTCACAGGAACAGCAGCGCCGCCACCTTTCCGAGTGACCTTGTTCGCAGGGCAACCAAAGTTCATGTCGATGTGATCAGCAATGTCTTGTTCACACAATGCACGCACTGCCTTGCCGACGAAGTCAGGGTCGCTGCCATAAATCTGCAAACTACGGAAGTCCTCATCGGGGCCGAATGCCACCATTTTCTTGGTCTTTTCGTTGCCATGCACCAACGCAGCAGCCATCACCATCTCGCTGACATAGACGAGTCCGGGGCCGAACTGTCGACACTGCGCACGGAACGGAATGTTGGTGACTCCGGCCATTGGTGCCAAGACAACAGGAATTGGAAACTCGCGACCTCGCAGAACAAGAGGTAAACGCGTCATCGTGGCACCTCTGCCAACTTCAAGTTCGGGTACGCACCGCAATCCAACTCACGAGGACCATCGGACTTCAGACGATGCCATGCAGCGGCTGCGATCATTGCAGCGTTGTCCGTGCACATTGCACGACTAGGCAATGCCACCTTGAATCCGGCTTCACCACCACGTCGTGTCATTTCTGAACGAAGGAAAGTATTGGCCGATACGCCACCGCCGAGCACAATTCCTTGGGCACCGACTTGTTGTGCAGCTTTGATTGTTTTGGCGCACAAGACATCAACAACAGCAGCTTGGAACGATGCGGCAACATCAACGTTCGGCATCTCTGGATTCTTACGAACATGATTAATCACAGATGTCTTCAAACCGCTGAACGACACGTCAAGGCCATCGTGCAGCATCGCGCGCGGAAACTCCACGGCGTGCGGATTTCCCTCTGATGCAATGCGGTCAATCGCTGGACCACCGGGGTAACCAAGATCGAGATAACGAGCAACTTTGTCGTATGCCTCACCTGCAGCATCGTCAATGGTGCGGCCAAGAACTGTGTAGTCACCATGACCCTTCATGTGAATGATCATCGTGTGACCACCCGAGACAAGAAGAACGACCAAAGGAAATTCCAAAGTCGGATCATCAAGAAGCCCGGCATACAAATGGGCTTCCAAGTGATTCACCCCAATAAATGGTTTATCCCACACCAATGCCAGCGACTTTGCAGCTGAGACTCCGACGAGAAGCGCACCAATGAGTCCAGGTCCAGCAGTTGCAGCAACAGCATCAATGCGCGAAGGCAAGATGCCGGCCTCTGCAATTGCAGCGTCGATGACAGGAACAATTGATTCCAAGTGTGCTCGGCTTGCAACCTCTGGCACAACACCGCCAAAACGTGCATGAATGTCGATCTGGCTAGAGACAATTGACGACAGCACATCATTGCCGCCCATCACGATCGACGCAGCGGTCTCGTCACAGCTTGTTTCAATGGCAAGTACAACCGTTGACTCAGTGACTTCGAAACTCATGAACGCCTCGATTCAATCAAAGCAATTCGTTCCATGAACTCTGGTGTATCAACACCATGCGCCCACATGATGATCGCATCATCAGTGTTCTCGTAGTACTTCTTGCGAATTCCAGCAGGAACAAAACCAAAACGTCGATACAGGTTTTGTGCAGCAGTGTTGGTGTGGCGAACTTCAAGTGTCATCGCGGTACATCCGCGGTCATGGGCCAGGATTGCAAGGTCCAGCATCATCTCTGTTGCAACCCCTCTTCCCTGCCACTCAGGGTCAACGGCGATGTTCGTGACATGTGCGTCGTCACCGGCGAACATCAAGCCTCCGTAGCCCACCATGGTGTCGCCAACATATGCAACAAGGTAGTAACGAGACCCCGCACGCATCTGCTGCAGTTCACTCACGAATGTCCGATGAGTCCATGGTCGAGGATAAATCTGTTCTTCGATATCCATCACCCGACGGAGATGCCGACGACGCAATGTCTCTGTTGTCAATGTGTCGATGGAACGCTCGCGCATGAAACTCATCGTGATCCCTCACGAGTCTTCCAATTGATTTCCGCATCAGGTGCGCGCAAGTACATCGGCTGCAATTGCATTGCGGTCACCGTGTCGTCAGCAATGACCCGATGCCCGCCCAATGTGACAACAGAAGCAGCGGATGGAAACAACGCATCACGACCCACGAGCTGTGTCCAAGGAGAAACCTCAAAAAGCTCAGCGTGACGATCGAATCCAGAACCAACACAGATGGTGTCTTCCGCGCGATCCGAAAGGTGCACTGCCAAATCCTCAGGAGACGACACGACTGGCTCTGTCAAACGCTGTGGCTCCATGCCAACGCCGCGCATGCGGTACAACGACCAGTACACCTCGCCACGACGTGCATCAAGAGCGGCTGCAACCGTGAGTTCGCTCAACTCCGCGTTCATTGCCAAAGCATCGAGACTGCAGATCGGCACGAGAGGAATCTCCAATGCCCATGCCATCGACTGAGCAGTTGCCATACCAACACGCATACCAGTGAAGAGACCAGGTCCAACGTCGACTGCAATTGCTGACAAGTCAGTCATCTCAATGCCCGCTTGTTGCAGTGCAAACCGAATCATCGGTGTGAGTGACTCAGCATGTCGACGATCGCTTGCCACCATTGAGTGTGCACGGATACCCCGATGGTCTCCGAGAGCAACTCCGACGTGTTCGACGGCAGTTTCAATTCCGAGAATCATCAGCGGACACTCCACCCACGAAGTGAGTCACGTAACTTGTTCCACCGTGTGTCCCAGCCGTGACCTTCCACGGAAATCACAATGTCTCGGGCATCATCATCGTCGTCATCGTGAGATAACTCGATTGTCAAAGAATCCCCAATGACATCTACGGCAACGTCTCCCCACTCCACAAGAGCTACTGCACCGAGGTCGACTTGCTCACGCAACCCGAGGTCAGCAACTTCGGCCATGCTGTTCAGGCGATATAGGTCTGCATGCAGAACTGGTATCCGACCACTGTTGTATGAATGTACGAGCGTGAATGTGGGTGATGAAACCTGATCGTCTTCGCTCACCCCAAGAGCACGGGTAAAACCAACAGTAAATGCGGTCTTTCCCGCACCCATGTCCCCAGCGAGAACAATGATGTCTCGGGGTCGCACGAGTCCAGCAATCACTCTGGCAATTTCATGAGTTGTCGCAACAGAATCGGAACGAAGATCAATCACTGATATCTCCGAAAAACACGCTCTCCGATTCCACAGACGATTTCGTACCCAATTGTGCCGAGAGCATTGGCCCACTCATCGGCGGTGACCACATGGTCGCCCTGACGACCAATCAGAACCACTTCATCTCCTACGGTGACGTCAAAGTCATTGCCGCAGTCCAGCATCAACTGATCCATAGTTATGGTGCCCGCGAGCGGACGAGGAACGCCATTGACGAGAACCTGAATATCTGAATCTGTTAACGAACGTGGCACACCATCGGCATAACCAATGGGAACTGTCGCAATCAAAGATGTTGCAGCCAGTGGGCGGCGAAGTCCGTACGACACTGCCTCGCCCTTCTCTACTAGGCGCACAGCGGACACTTTGCCCTTGAGTGACAGTGCAGGGATCAGCCCTTTGCATTGCTCTGCAACTCCTGGACCAGGAAGTAGTCCGTACATGGCAATACCGATACGCACCATATTGAAACGTGCCTCCGGGTTCACCAATGCAGCTGCACTATTCGCAGCATGCACCATCGGCGTCTCAATGCCAGCATCTGCGAATTGAGACAACACGTCTTGGAACAAAGAAAGCTGTTCTGCATTGGCAGGATGATTTGGTTCATCAGCAACTGCAAAGTGCGTATAGACACCTTCAATTGTCAACGACTCGAACGACTGAACGTATCGAGCAAGATTCAGAGCTTCGGCCGGAGCGACTCCGACGCGATGCATCCCTGTATCAATCTTGATATGCACAGGAACCTTACGATCTGCAGCTTCAGCTGCGCGTGCGATGACCGCTGCTCCCCGGGTTGAAGCAATCGTCGGCGTTAGTCCGTACCCCACCAAAAATTCAATCATCTCTGCGGGCTGTTCGCTGAGTACAAGAATGGGGGCAGTGATACCGGCACGACGAAGTGCGACGCCTTCGTCAGTGATTGCCACACATAATCCGGTCGCCCCAGCGGCAAGAGCTGCCTGAGCAACAGGGATAGCCCCGTGTCCATAGGCATTCGCTTTCACAACAGCCCACACCTGAGCAGGCGCCACGCGCTGAGCAACAATCGCGACATTGTGCTGGATGAGCCCCGTGTGTACTTCGGCCCATGCCCAGCGTCCAGAAAAATCAATTGACATGATGAGCCACCTCGGTGAGAACTTCCGAAATTAGTGCAACAACATCGCGGGCAATGGCACCTTCATGAGAACACGATGATCCGGCCATGCCATGAACAAAAGAACCAGCGGCCGCTGCTTCATGTGCAGAGAGATCTCGTGCAAGGAATGCGCCGATAATCCCCGCCAATACGTCTCCTGTGCCAGCCGTAGCCAAGCGTTCATCGCCCGTTGCGACCAGATACACAGCACCATCTGGGTCTGCAATCACTGTGGTGGGACCCTTGCGAAGAATGGTGCAATTCGTCCGTGCAGCAAGTTCTCGTGTTGCAGCAATGCGATCGGGGATTGCGACATCGCCACCGAGTGCAGCAAACTCACCATCGTGTGGCGTCAAAATTGTTGGGCCGGTTCTGGCAGTCAACACGGAATGTCCTGCATGAGGATCGACAGAAGCACCGATGCCATCGCCGTCAATTACAACAGGAACATCACATGCTGACAACACGCCGCGTACTTCATGTCCGATGTCATCACCACGGCCCAAACCAGGGCCAATCACTAATGCTGCGAAACGATTGATATCTGCTGCTATGTCAACTGCCCAGTTCTCAACAGGCAGTGCACGTCCCACCACTTCTGTCGGCGGTGTCACTGCATTCATATCGCCGCGCCAAGACAAGTGCACCATTCCTGCCCCCGCACGCATTGCCGCAGCGCTCACTAGCGAAGCTGCACCAGCCATGCCTGCACTTCCCGCAATCACACGCACTGCATGATCCCACTTATGCGCACGACGGTCTCGCGGAGGCAACCACGTTGCAACATCTGAGGACTCAACCAAAAATGTTCCTACGTCATCAAGAGGGTCGATGCCGACATCAACAACATCAATCTCGCCACACAATGATGGTCCGTCACCGAACAACATGCCTGTCTTTACGGCAGCAAACGTGACAGTGCGATCCGCAACGAGAACGCCGCCTTCAACAGTTCCGTCGAGTGCATTGAGTCCACTAGGGATATCGACAGCGAGAACGGGAACATCGAGAACATACGGTGGCGACCACGTGCCGCGAAAACCGATTCCATATGCTGCGTCAATTACAAGGTCTGTTACGAGCAAATCAATAATCTGACCGGCAACCTCGCTGGCGTCAATGAGTTGCACGCTGGCGCCCCATTCGGTGAGCCACTTCGCAGCTACTCGCCCATCATCACCGTTGTGACCCTTGCCGGCAATCACAAGTACTCGACGACCGTAGGTACCGCCCAACATGGTGCGTGCAACTCGCGCCACAGCATGACCTGCGCGCTTGATGAAGACATCTCCACCACCAACTGACTCCAATGCAGCGGAGTCGGCAGCACGCATCTGCTCTGGGGTGAGGACAGGAATCACCCTGTCAGCGTATGAGGGAAAAGCCCTAGAGGGCGGCGACAACGGCCATGGCCACGGTGTCGGTATGGGTGATGGACACATGCCAACCGCCCACACCTTGAGAATCAGCCAATTGCTGAGCCCGACCGGTGACCTGCAAGCCAGGCGCACCAGACGGAAGCTTCTCCACCGAGACGTCATGGAAATCAAAAGCACCAAGGCCAACGCCCAATGCCTTCATTGTTGCCTCGCGAACAGCGAATCGAGCTGCAAGCGATGGAGCATCGTCTGAACGCTCTGCGAGCGATGCAAGTTCGTCAGAAGTGAACAGCCGAGTGCGTAGATGTGGTCTGCGAGCGAGAAGATCACGGAAGCGCCCGATGTCGACAGCATCAATTCCAATTCCACGCATGGTGTCTAGGCCTCAGTACGCCACAAGTTGGCGCTTTCCGATACTGGAAGAATCAACAGGTCTTCAATGGAGACCTCTCCGAGACGTTCTTCGCGGAAAGACCCTTCTGTTTCCGTTACCCAGTCGACAAGGCGGTCATAACGGCGGTCGTAGCCCTGCAGGACTTGACGCACCGCAGTGGGTGACATCTGCGAACGGAACTGAACATGCAACAAGGTAATTCCCACTGTGACAGCGCCTTGCACTTCAGGAATAAAGATCACAGTGCGGGAATCTTTGCGACCACGGGCAACCAAAAGTTCTTGCTCCGCAGCAACACGACGCTTTGTGCCAACCAATGTTGAATTCTTTTCAACTCGAGACGAAAGGGTGAGAGCTAGCCCGCCTCGGTCAAGAATTGAGATTGTTGATGTCGACAACTTTGGATCACCCACAACTGCATAGCGCGTGTACCCAAGAACAGATTCCACAGAGGCATCAAGTGACGCGAGAACTTTAAGAATCTCGTATGGAACATTCTCACGCGGTGCACCAGCATCCAGAACTGCACGGACAAGCGCACGATCCAGAAGACCTTCTTCGCTTCGCGAAATACCAACCGTGACCGTCTTGGCTTGATGCTTGATTGCATCAATTGGTCGAGTGAGTTCATCGATTGCACGCGTGAGAGCATTAATGAGATCTTCCAGCAGAATGGAAGGCGAGGCAACTTTCCCGGTTTCACGTTGGTATGCCTGCAATGGCTGAGGGCCTGTGACGACGCGCAACAAAGACACCACTTCAACAGCGGTCGAGGCCTCAAGACTTCCGTTGTATTGACCAGTGCGCAGTGCTGCGAAGAATCCACGTGCCGATGTCACGATCTGACGTTCAACACGATGCAATGCTTCATCACCGTCACCGCCGCGCTCTACAACATGATCAATCACTTCACGAAGCGCACGCAATGGACGTGCCAATTCGTCAATAGCCAATGCCGCTTCATAGCCAAATAGATGACCCACCATTGAGGACAGGACGAAAGCAACCGCAGGATCAGAGACGGGAACAGTGATGACTGCAGATGCGGCATCGAAACGAGTTTCACCTTCGGTCGCGATCACGATGGGTTCGGCTTTGTGGGCTTTGAAGATGGCAACTTCTTTGGCGACATCAGTTGCTGTCCCCTCAGAGAGTCCCGCAGCACACACAAGAATCATTGGTTCACAGGAAAGGTCAATGTGTTTCTTATCTTCGGTGACATCACATGAGATGGACTTGTAACACAGCTCTGACAACTTGATGCGCACTTCATTGGCCGCGACTGTGTTCGGGCCGCTGCCAACAACTGCCCAGTAGCGACGCGACGGAGCAAACGCACGTGCAACAACACCAATCTCCGCACGCTTCGCAATGACTGTCTCCATTGAAGCTGGCATATGAATCAATGAGTCAAGGATGCGATGCATTCGATCAGCATCTGCCAGACCAGTTGCGCGAGAAATGGCACAAGACAAAACTGCCCCAGCAGCAACTTGTGCATAGAACGCCTTTGTGCTCGCCACACTCATCTCAACGTCTCGGCCATCACTGGTGTAGTACACACCTTGTGCTTTGCTGGCTAACTCACTGCCACGACGGTTCACAATCGCCAAGACCGCTGCTCCGCGTGAAGCAACCAGATCAACTGTGCGGTTTGTGTCGGTTGTGGTTCCGCTCTGACTCACCGCGATCACCAGCATGTCGGTCATGTCTTGTTGCATGCCGAAACCAGAGAGCTCAGTAGCAGTTAAGGCCTCTACGTGTACTGATGAATCGAGAAGCGAATTCAAAACGGGGACAAGTGATGTTCCTGCAACAGCTGCTGTTCCCTGACCAATAATTCGAATACGAGTAATGCTTCGATTCGCGAGTCGTTCAATGATGGACGCCGGCAATGTGAAATCGTCGAGGTCTGGAACCAATCTTCCATCAACCAGAGACGTACGGCCACGAATTGTCTTTCGGAAGCTACGAGGCGCTTCGCCGATCTCTTTCAGAAGAAAGTGAGGAGAATCGCCACGGTCGATGTCGCGAGTTGTCACTTCCGCAATGTGAACATCGCTTTGCGATAGTGCAATCTCTGTGCCGTCATAGGCGTACAAAGACATGCCGGCAAGTGAACCAGCACCAGAAGCAGACAGACGCATCACTTGGCCACGAGATGAAGGCTGATCAGGATGAATCGGCGTTTCACCATCGAGGCGTACATACTGCAACGTTTCTTCAACGGTGCCGTATGGCTCGCTCGCAACAATGAAGCGATCTTCTGCCAGACCCACATATAAGCCTTGTCCGCTTCCGTGCAATGCGAGATAAAAATCGTCGGGCTCATCTGCATTGCTGTACCCAATAGCCACAGAACCTTCGAACTGAGTGACTGCGTTCAAGAAGGCATCGAGAGTTGACATGCCATTGGCGCGTCCACGATCGACAAGCGCCGGAATCACTTTTGCATCTGTCGTAATCGGATCAGCGAATTGCAGATTATGTCGAACCTTCAATTCCGCATGGTTATCAACATCGCCATTCAATACCGCAACCGAAACTGCCGAGTTGTCGCCGGTTACTTCTTCTCCATTGACAGGGTGAGCATTCGGTTCCGAGATGATGCCCACACTCGCCCATCGCGTATGGCCCAACACCGAAGTGCGTGAACCTTCGACGGCAAGCGCACGCCGCAGTAAATCATCAGAAGCAAGAGCCTCACGCATATGGCGCGTGTTGTCGCCAAGTTCGCCGATTTCCGCAGCAGCCTTATAAACAAAGACGAGTGTGTTTCCTGAATGACGCACACTCATGTTGGTAAACAATGGGTCACTTGTGCGTTGCGCTAGGGCTTCTGCCATCTCTGAAGGCAGATTCATGAATACAGGTGACGAAACAATCACACTGATACCGGCTGAGTCTCGACCACGCACTTCCATGCGGTCAATTGCCGACAGTGATTGTTGAATGCTCAGGTAGCCGGCAAGCGAAGAGGCAGTTGCACCGTGTCCAGCAAGTAGATGCACTGCTTCGGCTGTTCTCAGACGATCGCGGCGGATTGCCCAGCAGGCATCTCGAACACGTGACAAGCGAAGGGCTTCAGAGTCCAAAGTGATGGTATCAACATGAAGAGAATCAATACGCGCTTCTTCTACATCAGTCATCGCATCAAGAGCATCGAGGCGAGTCAGAATTTCCTGGAAGAGAGAAACATTCCCCGCGAGAGTGTGAACCCCAGCATCTCCGCGCAGCAATTGATCAGCAGAGACGACGGCATCAGCTATCGCTGCCATGTCTGTCCCGGCTGCTACCGCAGCATCAAGTAGAACCAAGATCTCCGACGGTGCGGGCGCAACTCGAGTGCATGGCCGAGGAAGGATGCCAATAATGCCGCACATAGTGAAAGTTTACTGAGAGCCCTACGGGAACTCAGTGTGTGCCCTCCACGGCGCCACCATGTTGTGCAATC
>JBILBZ010000150.1:0-3266 GCA_044353425.1 Ilumatobacteraceae bacterium
AGGTGATGGCGCGCCACATTGGGGTGCAGCTCAAACTTTTCGGCCACCTGGGCAGCGGTCACACCATTGTCGGCTTCGCGCACATACAAATAGATACCTCGGCGCGTTGGGTCGCCAAAAGCAGAGGTAATCGCTGACACATTGGCGGTAAACGCCTTCGGTGTCATGACGTGGGTGGTGGTCACTTCGGTCACGCAGGTATTCTACCTATGGCCGTAGTGCTAATACCCCCCTTGGAGTCCCCATGTCCACAGCAACCGTTGAACAGGTCATCGAGGCGCTTCGCCCCGTTCAAGACCCCGAACTCCACCGTTCCATTGTCGATCTCGACATGGTCCGCGATATCGCGATTTCTTCTCAGGGCATCTCGCTCACCATCACCCTCACCATCGCTGGTTGCCCCATGCGTAATGAGATCCAAGGTCTTGTCACCAACGCTCTTGCGCCCCTCACCAACGGAACACCTGTGAGCCTCAACTTTGGTGTGATGACCGACGAGCAGCGCGCCAATGTTCGCAAGATGCTCAATGGAGACCCCAAGGCATCAGCTGGCAGCAACCAAGCACAAGGTCATGCAGAAGGCCGTGTCATTCCTTTCGCTGCAAAAGATTCAAAGACTCGTCCGTTGCTCATCGCATCCGGCAAGGGCGGCGTGGGCAAGAGCAGCGTTACCACCAACCTCGCTGTTGCACTTGCAGCGGCTGGTCACACCGTGGGCATTGTCGACGCCGACATTTACGGTTTCTCCATCCCTCGCATGTTGGGCGCCGATCGCGACCCCGTGATCATCGACGAGATGTTGTTGCCACCAGAGAACTACGGAGTTCGGTGCATTTCTATTGGGTATTTCGTCCCTGACGGCGAGGCAGTCATCTGGCGCGGCCCCATGTTGCACAAAGCACTCGAGCAGTTCCTCACCGATGTGTTCTGGGATGAACCTGATTACTTGCTCATCGACATGCCACCAGGCACCGGCGACATCGCACTCAGCCTGAGTCAGTACTTGCCTAAGGCAGAAGTTCTTGTTGTCACCACGCCACAAGAAGCTGCACAAAAAGTTGCACGCCTCTCTGCTGCGATGGCAAAGAAAGTCAACTTGCCAGTGCGCGGAGTCATCGAGAACATGTCATGGTTCACCGGCGATGACGGCAAGCGTTACGAACTCTTCGGCAGCGGTGGCGGTCAGGAACTTGCCGATGAACTCGGTGTTCCGTTGCTCGCACAGATTCCGCTCACCATGGCGTTGCGCGAAGGCGGCGACGATGGTAAGCCCATCGCAGCAGTTGCGCCCGACAGTGAAACAGGCAAGGCATTCCATGCATTGGCCGCACAGGTCGATGCAATGAAGCCGAAGAAGTTGTTCAGCAAGGGCTTGAAACTGCTCGGCTAGCAGGCCCTGCCTGTACGGTAAAAGTAAGTCATTTCAAAGGAACACACAGTGGACATTCGCATCGGAATCACACAAGCACCACGCGAGATCGCAATAGAAGTAGAAGACGACGCCAAGGCACGTGAAGCGCTGAAGAAGAACGTGGAAGCTGCGTTGAAGGGTGAAATCACCACCTTGTGGATCACTGACAAGAAGGGTCGCGACACTGCGATCCCGACCGCCAAGATTGCCTACGTAGAAATTGGCTCCAGCGACCCCGACCGCAAGATCGGATTCGGCGGCTGACATTCCTGCTCGGCACCTCGATGTGCCGATTCAGTACCAATTGACTCACCTGCCCTGTGCGTGTGGGGCAGACTTGACTCTCAGAAGGAGCGTCGATGTCAACCATTGGTGAACTTGCACGTCAACAGACAGAACTCTCGAAAGAGCAAACTGTCCATCTCGGAAACCTCGTCAGCGAATGGGGAATGCTCGCCGACCTCTGCTTCTCCGACCTCATGTTGCATGTACCCACCGAGGGCAACAAGTGGCTGGTGCTGGCCCAAGTGCGTGCCGCAACCGGGCAAACCTTGTATCTCGTCGACCGTGTGGGTGCACTGGCCGAAGCAGGCGAAGAATCGCTGCTGACGAAGGCATATAACTCGAGCATCATCGTTGAAGACGAAATCTTTGTGGAAGGCATCGAAGAGGATTGCCGCATGATGGCAATTCCCGTGGTGTTTGAAGGCAAACCCATTGCTGTGATGACACGTGAATGGTCGCGCCGCACCGGACGTCAACCAGGCGAGCTCGAACGTACATACCTCGACATGTTTGATCGCTTTGCCGAGATGATCATCAAGGGTGACTTCCCGTTTTCTGGCCGGGTGGCCGACAGCAGTGTGGCACCACGCGTGGGTGACGGTGCGATTGTGCTCGATGCCGATGCACGCATTCGGTATGCATCACCCAACGCAACATCTGCACTGCATCGCGTGGGCATTAGTGCAAACGCAGTGGGCCAAACACTCGCAGAACTCGGCGTGATTGATTCTTCTGTCCGCCAAGCGTTCGAACGTCAAGAACCTGTGGTGGAAGAGTTCGAACAAACAGGTGATGTCACACTCCTCACACGGTGCATTCCGCTGGTGGTGTCGACCGATGGCAAGAACGAGGTCACAGGTGGTCTCATGCTGTTGCGTGACGTGTCAGAACTGCGTCGTCGTGACCGTTTGATTTTGTCGAAGGACGCAACGATTCGCGAGATTCACCACCGTGTGAAGAACAACCTTCAGACCATCTCTGCGTTGTTGCGTTTGCAAGGGCGTCGCTTGGAGTCTGCCGAAGCCAAAGCAGCGGTCGCTGAATCGGTGCGCCGTATTCGCACGATTGCTCTCGTGCACGAAACCTTGTCGCGTGAACCAGGCGACGATGTCGCCTTCATCGAGATTGTGCGGCCGTTGCTTCGCTTGGTGGAAGAAAGCCTTCAGTCGCCCGATCGCCCGATGCGCTTCACTGTGATTGGCGATGGCGGACGTTTGCCCGCAACCGTGGTGACGCCGCTCTCAGTGGTTCTCACCGAGTTGCTACAGAACGCCGTGGATCACGGATACCCCGAAGGCGATGGCGGTGGCACCGTGGTGGTGCGCCTGAACGTCTTGGACGGTGTCTTGAACGTTTCGGTGGTCGATGACGGCCGCGGCATCCCTGCGGGCTTCCAGTTGGACGATGCGACCGGGCTGGGTCTTTCCATTGTGCGCACTTTGGTGACAACGGAACTTGCGGGAAGCATTGAGATGCGTCCAGCGATGCCAGAAGAACTGGCTGAGGTGAACCTGGAACTCAAGCCAGGAAATACGGGAACCGTGATTGCTCTGCGGGTGCCGTTAGAAGA
>JBILBZ010000151.1:0-3261 GCA_044353425.1 Ilumatobacteraceae bacterium
GAACCATTTGCGTCTTACTTCAGCGGCAACGTTGTACAGATTTGTCCAGTGGGTGCCCTCACTGCTGAGCCATACCGATTCAAGGCACGCCCGTGGGACCTTGAACAGCGCGAAAGCACCTGCACTACCTGTTCTGTTGGCTGCCGCACAGTGGTGCAGTCCAGCCGAGATGAGCTACTTCGTTATCAAGGTGTTGACAGTGATCCAGTGAACTGGGGTTGGTTGTGCGACCGAGGTCGTTTTAACTTCCAGTCGGTGAACTCAGAAGATCGTTTAGAGAACCCACAGATGAAGTCGGGCGATTCATTCGCGACAACGTCATGGTCTGCAGCTCTTGACACCATCTCTCGCACGATTCGTCATGCAACGCCAGGATCAGTCGCGATTCTCGGTGGGGCTCGCGGTACCAACGAAGATGCCTTCATGTGGGCACAGCTCGCCGATGCGTTGGGTGTCACGATGCGTGATGCGCAACTTGATGACGGATTACCTGCATCAATCTTTAGCTACCCACAAGCGACAATCGATGCCGCATGTTCTGCTGGCACTGTCATCTTGCTGGCTCCCGATATGAAGGAAGAACTTCCAGTTCTGCACATTCGCCTTCGCGATGCGGCAGAGAAGAAGAAGATTCGCATCATTGAGATTTCTGCTCGCGAAACAGGTCTGACAAAGCACGCGTGGCGTTCAGTTCGTGCCGAGTCGGGTACGTCAGTCACGGCAGTGCAGCAGTTGTTGGCAGATTCTGCAATCGCAGCTCAGCTTGCATCTGGTCCGGTTGTGGTTGTTGCTGGTCGTGCAAACCTTGCCGAAGATGCCGCACACACAATGGCGGCTGTTGACGCGGTTCTTGCAACTGTTCAGAACGCTTCGGTTCTTCCAGTGCTCCGCCGTGGAAATGTTCGTGGAGCATTGTCGCTCGGTCTGGCGCCACAAGGCGGCAAAGATGCAGCTGCAATTCTCGAAGCATCTGCACAAGAACAAGTTGAATGTCTGATTCTTCTAGGTGCGGACCCTCTGAATGACGTCGCCGATGTTGATCTTGCTCGTCGCGGTATTGCCGGAGCGAAGTTTGTTGTTGCAATCGATACGTTCCTGACGCAATCAGCTGCGCACGCCGACATTGTTCTTCCTGCAGCGGCATACGGCGAAAAAGATGGCACCACAATGAACCTTGAAGGTCGCGTCACCAATGTTGTTCAAAAGATCACGCCACGCGGTACTTCACGTGCTGATTGGATGATTGCCGTTGAACTCGGTCTCTTGCTTGGGCATGACAGTGATGTCACAACTCTTGCTGATGTTCAGAAGTTGATGGGCAAGAAAGTTCCTGGCTTTGGTGCAACGACAACTTCAGTTGCTGTGAAGCGCGATGGTGCCGTCGTTTCAGTTCCTACACCTACTCGGACGTCATTTGTTGCGCCAACAATTACACCGCGTAACTCATACGAGTTCCGTGTTGATGTGAGTCGCAAGCTCTATGACCGCGCTGTTGGAACCATCACTAGCCCTGCACTTGTCAATCTTGCGACAGGTGCGAGTATCACGATTCACCCACTTGATCTTGAGCGCGTGGGTGCAGCTGTAGGCGCAAATGTGAGAATTTCAAATGCACACAGCAGCATTGTGCTTCCCGTTCAATCAAATGAAAAAGTTCCCCGCGGTACTGCAGTGATTCCGTTCAATCAGCCTGGTGCAGATATTCGTGAACTTGTTCGTCATGGAGATTCAGTGGTCGATGTCAGAATTGAGTCGATGTGATGTCGTCGTTGCTAGCAATTGACCCACTATTAGAGGGTGGCCTCTTGTGGACGCCACTGTTGATCATCTTGATCAAGGTCGTCGTCGTCTTCGTTGTAGGTCTCGTCGCCACGATGTTGATGGTGTGGTTTGAGCGCAAAGTTATTGCGGGCATGCAGAACCGTGTTGGTCCCAACAAGGCTGGCCCATGGGGCTTGTTGCAAACTTTGGCTGACGGTACAAAGCTCTTCTTTAAAGAAGACCTACTGCCAGAGCGCGCTGATCGTCTTGTTTTCCGTCTTGCTCCATATCTTGTGTTGGTGCCGGCGTTCCTGGCGTTTGCGATCATCCCATTGGGTGGAGATTTCCGCGACGGCAAGGGTGGCATTGTCACGCTGTTTGGTCATGAGACTCGTTTGCAATTAGCCGACCCACCAGTGGGTGTTTTGTTCGCTTTAGCAATTTCCGCCATTGCGGTGTACGGCATCATGCTCGCCGGTTGGTCTAGTGGCTCGAAGTATCCACTCTTGGGTTCCGTTCGTGCATCAGCACAGATGGTGTCCTACGAAGCAGCACTCGGTCTCTCGCTAGCAGCAGTGCTTCTTGTTTCGGGCACTTTGTCAACCGCAGGGATTGTTGACCTTCAATCATCTGTAGGTAATTGGAATATCGTTGCAACCGGTTTCGTGCCATTCTTCATCTTCTTGATTGCGGCTACAGCTGAACTCAATCGACCCCCGTTTGACTTGGTGGAAGCAGAGCAAGAACTCGTAGGTGGATTCAATACTGAATACTCTTCAATTCGTTTCGCTCTGTTCTTCCTCGCCGAGTTCATGAATACGATCACAATGTCGGCTCTGATCGTCACGTTGTTCTTCGGTGGCCCACAACCAATTTCTATTGGTAACACCACTCTTGATATTCCAGTACTACCAAATGCATTGGAAGGAACTGTGTGGTTGCTTCTGAAGGTGTTGGTCTTCCTCTATATCTATGTTTGGTTCCGTGCGACCCTTCCTCGTTTCCGCTACGACCAACTGATGGATCTGGGTTGGCGCATCTTGATTCCTGCCTCTTTGGGATGGTTCATGTTGTTGGCTGCACAACGCGTGGGTCGAGATGCCGGATGGGACCAGGCGGTCGTCACTCTTTCCACTGCAATTGTTCTCATTGTCGGATACGTGTTGTTGCAACTGGCGTACAAGGTCAGTCGGGCCAACCGTGAGCAGGACGGAGCAAGCTTCTAATGGGTTACTTCGGCGGATTCCTCGTCACCATGCGCCAACACGGCGCAAAGAACAAGGTGACAACTGAGTATTCGGGCGGTCGTGTCTTCCGTAAAAAGAATCACGACACCAAAGACGAAAAGATTGAAAAGCCAGAGCGTTTACATGGCCGTCATGTCTTGAATCGTTATGAAGACGGCATGGAAAAGTGCATTGGGTGTGAACTGTGTGCGGGGGTATGCCCAGCAAAGTGCATCTATGTTCGTGGAGCAGACAACGATCCGGACAATCCAAC
>JBILBZ010000152.1:0-3244 GCA_044353425.1 Ilumatobacteraceae bacterium
AACATGTACATACCAAAGCGTGAAAAACCCATCCGCATGCCATCAACCACCCCAAGCAGCTGCAACGGCGTTGCGTGAATACCTGTTTCTTCCTCAACTTCTTTCACGGCAACTTCAGAAGGTGAATACCCAACATCTGCCCAGCCAGTGGGATACAGCCACACCCCACTGTCTTTGCGTTGAACGAGAAGAATCTTCCCTTCGTCATTTCCAACAATTGCGCCGACGGCAACCTTTGGAGTCACATAACCCGGAACGCCTTCACCAATTGATTCCATCCACTCTTGAACAAAGTGGTCTTGCTCTCGACGCACTTCAAGGGCTTCGTCGGCCGAAGACTTAATGTCTGCGGCAACTTTGAGCACTTCTTCGTAGCGTTCGCGCTCATACAGGCTCTGTGTAAAGCCCATACCAGTGCGGGCAATGGCAGCCAATGTCTCACTCCAACGAATGAGATCTCGGGTGAAGTCTTGAGGGTTTGCGTCGCTCACATTGCAAACCTTAGCCCTGCGGAGCAGAACCTCATTCCGTCAGTAACTCACGGTGTTACAGAAGGACATGAAGAATTGCGCGAGAGATTTCATCCTTGTAGGAATCATCGGTGATACGTCCACCACCTGATTCGCGCACATAGAAAGAGTCAACAACTTCATTACCTAAGGTCAATACTCGTGCATGACGAATGTCGAGTCCTAAATCAGCAATTGCTTTTGTAATCCGATGCAGAACACCGAGCATGTCGGGCGCGCGCACTTCTAGGAAAGTTGCATTTGACGATGCAGAATCATCGAAACGAACAGTGGGCGCTGCCGGCGCTAACGCCGATGTTGCCCTTCGTGGACGAGCATTTGCTGCACGGTCAGCTAGGCGAGATTCAAGGGCAAGACGACCAGACAAAGCTCGCTCCAGATTCTCGATGATGGGCTCCCAATTGATTTCGCCAATAGGGCTAATGACGCGAAATTCTGATGCAGCCATTCCCTGTTCATTTGAATGCGCTTCGGCACCAAGAACATCAAGACCGCTCAGCGCCAATACACCTGCCACTTTGCTGAATGTTCCCGGACGGTCAGGGCTTACAACAGCAACGCGATCGGGCAACGCACGGAAAGCAACTTCACCTGCTGCCATCATCTCGAGGACGCCTGCGTCAGGGAACAATCGCCACATCACTTCTTGAACATCGCCACCACCCAGAACATGACGTGCTCTGTCGACGAGAAGTGCAATCAGTTCTGCTTTCCATTCACTCCACGCCGATGGGCCAGTTGCTTTTGAATCAGCTTCTGTCAGCGCATGCAAGACATCAAGAACGACCGTACTGCCAAGACGCTCAGCCACCATTGTGATGGTTGCATCATCGGACAAGTCTCGTCGTGTCGCAGTATCTGCGAGCAAAAGATGATGTTCAATCAGCGAACACACAATTCCCTTATCGGCATCGGTGAGACCCATGCGTGTTCCGATGTACTCAAACATCTCCACACCCACTTCAGTGTGATCACCGGGATATCCCTTACCAATGTCATGGAAGAGGGCGCCAATGACCAATAGATCGGGACGAGTCACACGGTCAACGAGGCCCGCAGCATTTGCAACTGTCTGCCACAGATGTCGATCAACTGTGTACCGATGAAAGGCGTTGCGTTGTGGTTTGCTGCGAACAGGTGCCCATTCAGGAAGGACTCGCACCAAGAGGTTTCGTTGGTCAAGAGCTTCCAATACGGGAATGGCCGCCTCACCCTCAAGAAGTAATGCCACTAAATCATCACTCGCACCTGCGGGCCACGGGTCTGGCCATTGCAACGATTCTTGACCCAGTCGATCTAGCGATGGTCGCGCAATACGAGCACGCAATCGTGCTGCTGCTGTTGCCACACGCAATAACAACGTGGGGTCTTCCGACACATTCACATTGTCGACAAGATGAATTTCTCCATTCAGAAGTTCAACACCAGGCGCAATTGACTGTGGAGTGCTCGAACGATTCGCAGGTGGGTCAAGGCGAGACCATGCTTCGTCTGAAATCCATGCAACACGTCGACCTACTTCTGCAATCGCTGCCATCAATGCATCATCAGATTCGAATCCTGCGAGAGCAGCAACAGGTATTTGATCTTCCAGCCGAAGAATTTCATTCGGACGGCCTGTATGACGATGCAGTGCAACGCGAACATTCAACAGGACGTCATTGCACCACTCGAGTTGAGACGCATCGCCAGGCAAGAGATCAAGCCCCGCTTTCACTGCCCATTGCAATGCATGAATATCACGAAGACCACCAAGACCTTCCTTCAGATTGGGTTCGAGCAAGAACGCAACTTCGCCATCTTTGGCGTATCTCTCAAGAACACGAGTGTGTAGTTCTACGAGCCATTCACGACCACGCTTGCGCCAACTCTCCCCTGCTTCAGCAATGACCTGATTTCCGAGAACTTCATTTCCTGCAATCACACGTGCGGTCACAAGTGATGTCGCAGTGTCTAAATCTGTTCCACATAACTGAATGGTTTCTTTCGGAGTGCGCACCGAATGTCCCAGTTTGATTCCCCCGTCCCACACGGGATACCAAATACGAGGTGCGATCTCGCTGATGTCTCTCACGTTCTTGTGCACCAACAAAACATCGAGATCGCTTTGTGGCGCCAGTTCGCGACGTCCGTATCCACCCACTGCAATCAGTGCGATGTCGTCTCGCTTTTTCACATCCGCAGTTGCGGCCTCAAACAATTGCGCAAGCCATGAATCTGTTGCTGCAGACATCGCCTGACACGCCGTGAGACCTCTCAGTGACAAGTCATTTGAAATGTCCAGGCGTGTGACCATGACCTGAGCGTACGGCGCCCCACCGGTGGGAAAGCCGTGAATTCAAATGGTTCACATGCTTTTTACAATTCCCCCAAAAGCCACGGTTCCGGGGAGATTATGGAATCTTGCCTTCTGCGCGGCGCCGTGTCAGAACTGTGGCTGCCTTCCACGCGCCCCAAGTAATTCCGGCATCGTGAACGTCCTCAGAGAGGTCCTTCCACGTCAATGGGCCAACGGCATAGTGGTCGTGGGGCATGACCTGAGCATCGAACTCATCGCGCCGCGGCACGGGAACCCCGAGGATGGCGAGAGATTGATTTGCGAAAACATTTGCTTCACGAATGACCTGTAATGGGTTAAAGCGCTGCTGGTCAACATCGGTTGCAAGAAGCGCCAAGAGATCCCCCGACAGCTGTTGCACGGTCTCGCGCGACAC
>JBILBZ010000153.1:0-3226 GCA_044353425.1 Ilumatobacteraceae bacterium
ACGACCTCGTTGATCGTGGCGCATTACATCGCGTGCGAGATGCAGCCCGCGACATTGCACGTCGCAGCAGTATCGACACCAACGCCCATTGCAGTGCCGACATGGTGGATTCCTTGTGTGGCGCAGTGCTGTTGTCCGCATATCCCGACCGCTTTGCAATGCGACGATCATCTGCTGGTCAATTTGTGATGCGTGGTGGCGGCGGCGTGAACATGGACGCCAAAGATTCCATTGCCCGTGAGCAATTCATTGTGGCAGCCGACATCGACGCGCAACGCAATGTGTCGCGTGTGCGTCGAGCCGCCGCAGTCGATCTTGAACTGATTGCTCCTGTACTCGGTGACGATGTCGAAGTTGAGTCGTATCTCATGTGGGATAAAGGTCGCGATGATCTCGTACAACGTGTTGTGCGCAAGGTCGGAAGCATTCGAATTGATGAACGAGACCTTCCACCTGTTGCCGGAGACGAGACGACTGAAGCATTGCTCGACCGTGTGAAGGCCACCAGCATGGCTGTGCTTGGTGGCGGTGCAGCCACACAATTCCGACAACGCATTGCATTCCTTCGTCATCACATTGGCGATGAGTGGCCCGAGACGTCGAATGCGCATCTGATGTCGACAATGAATGAATGGCTACTGCCCTACCTCGCAGGCGCAACCGGCAAAGCAGACCTTGCTGGCGTCGACCTCACCATGGTGCTGCAGTCGAACCTGGGTTGGGACAAAAGCAGCTCGATGGAATCACTCGCCCCAGCGAAGTACGAACCTCCTCGCGGACGCCCTGTCGACATCAACTATGCCGACCCCACCGCGCCGACCATCGCAATTCGGGTGCAACACCTCTACGGCGTGACTGCACACCCCAGCGTGCTCAATGGTGCCGTGCCCCTTCGAATTCAGCTTCTCTCGCCTGCCGACCGCCCCATTCAGATCACAGCCGACCTGCCCAATTTTTGGACAGGCAGTTGGGCTGATGTGCGCAAGGACATGGCGGGCCGCTATCCGAAGCACGACTGGCCTCTAGACCCCAGCGCATAGGCCACTCACAGGCCATACGCATAGGGCTGGAACACTGCCTGCGCTCTAGCCTTTGCGTATGCCTGATTTCGCATTTACAGAGATTCTTCCCGTCGGACCCGACACCACCGAATACCGCTTGGTGAGCACCGAGGGCGTGTCGCAAGTGGAGACACCACTTGGCACTTTCTTGAAGGTGGAGCCTGAGGCGATCACACTTCTCACAGAGACTGCAATGCGTGACATCGCACACCTTTTGCGCAGTGATCACTTGCAGCAGCTGAACAACATTTTGAACGACCCTGAAGCAAGCCCGAACGACAAGTTCGTTGCACTCGACTTGTTGAAGAACGCAGGCATTGCTGCAGGCGGCGTGTTGCCCATGTGCCAAGACACTGGCACCGCAATCGTGAAGGGCAAGAAGGGCCAGTTCGTAATGACTGGCGGAAACGACGAGGAGGCAATTGCCCGCGGCGTGTTCAACACGTATCAGACAAGCAACCTTCGCTACAGCCAGATGGCGCCCATCTCGATGTATGAAGAGAAGAACACCGGCAACAACCTTCCTGCAGAAATCAAAATCAGTGCAGTCGACGGCGATGCCTACAAGTTCCTCTTTATGGCCAAGGGCGGCGGCTCTGCCAACAAGAGCTATCTCTTCCAAGAAACCAAAGCATTGCTCAACGAGAAGACACTTCTTCCGTGGGTCTTTGAAAAACTCATCAGCCTCGGCACCGCTGCGTGTCCTCCGTATCACCTTGCAGTGGTGATTGGTGGAACATCAGCAGAGCACGCAGTCGAAACAGCAAAGCTTGCGAGCACCCACTACCTCGATTCACTACCCACACAAGGCAGCGATCTTGGAAATGGCTTCCGCGACCTTGACCTCGAAGCAAAAGTTCTCAAGCTTGCACAAGACACCGGCATTGGTGCACAGTTCGGCGGTAAGTACTTCTGCCACGACGTGCGCGTCATTCGCCTTCCGCGCCACGGCGCCAGCTGCCCTGTTGCATTTGCAGTGTCTTGCAGCGCAGACCGCCAAGCTTTGGGCAAGATCACCAAAGATGGCATCTTCATCGAAGCACTCGAAACAGATCCTGCACGTTTCCTTCCCGAGATCACGCACGATGACCTCAGCGATGAAGTCGTGCAGATCGACCTCAATCAGCCGATGGATCAGATTCGTGCAACGCTGAGTCAGTACCCAGTCAAGACTCGCGTGATGCTCACTGGTCCTGTTGTTGTTGCTCGTGACATTGCACATGCAAAGTTGAAAGAGCGCCTTGATGCAGGCCAGGGCTTGCCGCAATACATGAAAGATCACGCGGTGTATTACGCAGGCCCAGCAAAGACACCGGAAGGCATGGCATCTGGTTCATTCGGACCCACCACTGCTGGCCGCATGGACAGCTACGTGGAAGATTTCCAAGCAGCTGGTGGTTCATTCGTAATGCTCGCGAAGGGCAACCGCTCACGCCAAGTGACCGAAGCATGCAACGCACATGGCGGTTTCTACTTGGGTTCGATTGGTGGTCCTGCTGCGCGCCTTGCACAAGACTGCATCACCAAAGTTGAAGTGTTGGAGTACGCAGAACTCGGCATGGAAGCAGTGTGGAAGATTGAAGTACAAGACTTCCCCGCCTTCATCGTTGTTGACGATAAGGGCAATGACTTCTTTGATCAGGTCGGCGGCACGGGAACCCCCGTGCACCTCCACAAGTACATAGCTATTGGGTTGTGACTATTCGGCTTCGGCGAAGCCTGGCCAGTTGCCCATGTAACCAATAAAGGTGTCGCTGAGACCTTCTTCGCGCAATGTTGCACGAGGAACTGGAAGCTCACGCATTACAAACTTTGGGTTATTGCGTGTCTGCAGTGGGAAGTCATGGTTGGTGACAGCTGCGCGACCCACGGCCACGATGTCGGCACCAGCATCGATGCACTTCTGCATGTCTTCTGCTGAGTACAACTTGCCGGCAACAGCCAACTTCACATCGCCGCGCTCAAGATTCGCGAAGATGTCAATGAGGCGCTGATCCGCGAAGTCTTCATCGGCCCCAAGCTTGAAGCAATCCCATAGTGACATGTCAATCATGTCGACATTGCCTTCCTTGACGAGACGCTTGTACACCTGCACGATGTCGGATGTCTTCATGCCGAAACGCTCTGGCGAGAGACGTACTGCAATGTGGAAATCTTCACCACAG
>JBILBZ010000154.1:0-3213 GCA_044353425.1 Ilumatobacteraceae bacterium
TCGCCAATAGAACTCATGTCACCTATCGTTGCACTTGTGCGCGTAGAAATCTGGTCCGACGTTGTGTGCCCATGGTGCTTTATAGGAAAGCGCCGTTTTGACAATGCCGTCGCCCAATTGCGAGAGAAGGGCGTCACAGAGCCTATTGAGATTGTCTTCAAGGCGTACCAATTGGACCCCACCGCCCCCGTCGGCTCTCCCACCCCTGTTGTGGACGCCTATGCCAAGAAGTTCGGGGGGCGAGAGCGGGCTGAACAAATTCTTCAACATGTCACCTCCGTGGCTGCAGGCGACGACATCTCCTTCAACATGGACATTGCACTTCGGGCTAACACCATTCTATGTCACCGCGCACTTCATTGGGTCCTCGAGAATTCAGGCGCTCAGGCCCAAGTTTCATTCAAGGAGAATCTTCTCTCTGCATATTTCACAGAAGGTCTTGATGTCGGCGACATCGACGTGGTTGTTGTGCGTGCAACGCAATGCGGTTTTGATGGCGATGTTTTGCGAACCTGGCTCGACAACGGTGGCGGCATCACAGAAGTTCAACTGGACATTCAGGGTGCCATTGACCGTGAGGTCACCGGAGTGCCCGCCTTCTTCATTGATGACAAGTACTTCATTCCCGGCGCACAAGAGACCGATGTATTCGTGAAGGTGCTCGAACGAATTCTCTCTTTGTGAGACTTGCAACTCTCACTTGCGGTTCGGGTTCTGCGGCAACTTTTCTGCACGGCTTCACACAAACAAAAGAATCCTGGCTTCCAGTTGTCGAATCACTCACAGTCGAAACTGAAGTAACCCTCATTGACGCACCTGGCCATGGAGAATCACCAATTGACGAACGCAACTTGGCGCAGACTGCAGACGATGCCGCAGAAACAATGCCAACAGGCGTTTTGGTGGGCTATTCAATGGGAGCCCGTATTGCACTACACACGGCCCTTCAGCATCCCGACAAAGTACGTGGGCTTGTCCTTGTCAGCGGAACACCTGGACTGCACACCGAGTCAGAGCGTGCGGAACGGCGCACATCAGATGAAGCGTTGGCAGAACACATTGAAGAGATCGGTGTAAGCCAATTCATTACCGAATGGCTGGCGAACCCGATGTTCCAGGGGCTCTCAGCGCAGTTCGCCGATGTTCCCAAGAGGAACACCAACACTGCGCAAGGTCTCGGCAATTCTCTACGATTCGCAGGCACAGGCACTCAAGCACCGTTGTGGGACCAATTGAAGAATCTGCATATGCCGGTTCTCATCATCACTGGTGAACATGATCAGAAGTTCACCGATATCGGGCGCGAGATGGCTGCGGAAATTCCCAACTGCGAATATCGCTTGATGTCAGGCGTTGGACACACCTGTCATCTGGAAGACATCACGCAGTTTGTTCAGATCTTTGAAGAGTGGTTTCTACGCCTGTAGTGCGAAATAGATTCCCGCCGTAAACGTCACTGCAAGAATCAACTGAGCTCGACCAACAGCTCCTAGAACTGGAATCAAGGATTTCCCCTTCAGTCCCTTCGCAATGTCATTCAAAGCGGGGCGAGTGGCAATGACTCCGACGAGTCCAGCCATTGCTACCGGTTGGGTGATCAAACCCACCCACACGATGGAAGCAGTTGCTAGGACAATTAGAACAGCAAAGAATTGCCTCGTACGGGCGTCGCCCATCTTCACCGCAAGAGTTCTCTTGCCTACCTCGGTGTCACCAGGAATATCTCGCAAATTGTTCACGACGAGAAGAGCGCACGCATAAGCACCGACTGCAATGCTCGAGACCCAACCTGCAGCAGTAAAAGTTTCTGAGATCACATATTGAGTGCCCACAGTGGCAACAACACCGAAAAATACAAACACGAACACTTCGCCCAGTCCGGCGTATCCATACGGGCGAGGTCCGCCTGTATAGGTCCAAGCCGCAACAATTGCGCAGGCGCCGACCAGCAGCAACCAAAACGTAGTCATGAAGGCAAGTGAGAGTCCCGCGACACCAGCGACACCAAACGCGATGAATGCCGCCTTCTTCACCGAAGATGCGGAAGCAACACCCGAGCCCACAAGACGTAATGGACCAACACGGTCTGCATCGGTTCCCTTAATGCCGTCGGAATAGTCATTCGCGTAGTTCACCCCCACTTGGAGAGCAAGGCTGACCAAAAGCGCGAGCGAGACTCGCCACCACACAGGGGAATCCGCAGAAGCACAGGCCGCACCCACCATCACTGGCACGACTGCAGCAGGCAGAGTCCTCGGTCGTGAGCCCAGGACCCACTTCTTCCATCCAAGTCCAGCGGCGGGCAACGCATTATTCATTGGTCAAGTGTCGCACCTCCCATAGCCTGAAAGGGTGAACGAACTGGTCTGCCTCGATATGCCATGCGGACCGCAGATGGTCGACCGCATTCGTCGCGCTTGGGACGAGGGAGATGCCATCTTTCCTCTCGATCAGCGATTACCTGCACCAGCCCGAGCCATGGTGATGGAGGCAGTCAAACCGACGAAGGTGGCAACTCTTGACAATGAGACACACATTCCCGGCGCCTTCGTGGAAACGGGTGATGCAGTTGTGGTGGCGACCAGTGGCACCACAGGCCGATCAAAAGCGGTCGTCCTCACTCTTGATGCCGTCATAGCCAGTGCTCAGGCAACAAGCCAACGGCTGAGCGTCACGTCTTCAGACAAGTGGTTAGCCTGCCTGCCTCCTTCTCACGTCGGAGGACTCAGCGTCATTCTTCGATCCTTGGTAACCGAGACTCCCCTCATTGCTGTTCCTGCTTTCAGCGTGGAGGCCTATGACGCGGCGGCACGCGAGGGAGCAACTCTGGTGTCTCTTGTCAGCACCGCTTTGCAACGCGTCGACAGCAGCAAATTTCGCACCATCGTTCTCGGTGGTGCACGCCCACCACAAGATCGACCTGCCAACGCTGTCACCACATACGGAATGACCGAGACCGGCAGTGGCGTCGTCTACGACGGAACACCACTCGCCAACGTCGAGATTGAAATTCGAGACTCAATCATTTACATCAAAGCGCCAATGCTGATGCGCGCCTACCGCGATGGAGAATCTCCTCTCACACACGATGGTTGGCTTCGCACAGGAGACATTGGCACTTTTGAGAACGGTCGTCTTGCCGTCGAAGGGCGCGAGGGCGATTTGATTATCACTGGTGGCGAGAATGTGTGGCCTGAAGACGTAGAGGCTGCA
>JBILBZ010000155.1:0-3198 GCA_044353425.1 Ilumatobacteraceae bacterium
AACAAATGCTCCGACTGTGACCGACGACGACAACGCCGCAGCACCGACAACTTGCCCCAGCGTGAGAGTTCGAAGCGTGCGACGCTGAATCTCCGCCATCTGATCAACGGAGAATTGCTCGCTCATCGTGTCGAAACAAGTGCACGTTGTGCATACTGCGCTGCACTCACTAATGTGAGAGCGACAGCTACCCACAGACACACGATGTAGGTCCACGTGGCATCGTTGATTGTCAATGGCAAGAGCGCGAAACCTACTGCACACTGCTGCATCACTGTTTTGACTTTGGCCAACTTGCTGGCCGGCATCGATACGCCCTTTGACCCAGCAAACACGCGGTACAAACTGACAGCAATCTCACGAGCAGCAATGATCACAACTGGGAGAACCCAGAACACATCACGGCTCACCAATGTGAACATGGCGCCCAGTACAAGAATTTTGTCGGCGAGCGGGTCAAGGAATGCACCACTACGAGTAATGCCATGACGACGAGCCAAATACCCATCGAAGCCATCACTGCTGCACAACAGAATCCACACCGCCAGTGCCGCCCATGAGCCCACTCGTTCATCGGGAATCATGAGAAACAGGAACGGTGACGCAAGAACTCGTGTCACCGTGACCATGTTCGCCCATGTCACAATCGCAGTTTCGTCAACTGCCATGTGCATCATCCGTTGGGACTGCGATGAGATCGGGGCCAAAAACTTGTTCCACAACGACAGTGTGGAATTGGCCTACTTCAAGAGTGTCGGGCACTTGCACAACGCCATCAATCTCTGGTGCTTCGCGGAATGAACGCGCAATGCCTGGCTCATCGACCAATACTTGGATGGTTTCGCCCAACAGAGCATCACGACGCTCAGCTGTGATGTTGTCTTGCATCTCGCGCAATTCTGACAAACGCTCATGCATCAATGACTCTTCCACATGATCAGGAAGTGTCAGTGCGTGTGTTCCGTCTTCAGGACTGAACGAGAAGAAGCCGCACCAATCAAGTTGCGCCTCACGTACGAAGTCGAGCAATTGGTCATGGTCTTCTTCGGTTTCACCGGGATACCCCACGATGAAGTTGCTCCGGAACGTTGCATTTGGCTCGATGGATCGAATGCGCTCAATGCGCTCGAGGAAACGGTCTTTGTCTCCCCAACGACGCATCCGGCGAAGATGCGCCTTCGAGACATGTTGCAATGACAGATCGAAGTACGGAACACCCGTTGCCAAGATCGCATCAATCAGCTCATCGGAAAGATCACTTGGGTAGAGGTACAACAGACGCACCCAGTCGACCATGCTGGAAACGTCACGCACTAACTGCACGATGGAACCAGCGCCTAGTTCGTCAGGACGATCTTTGCCGTAACTAGCGAGGTCTTGCGCGACGAGAACAATCTCACGCACATCGACTTGCTCAACTTCAGCGAGAATTGCCGACACGTCGCGACTGACCTGTGGTCCACGGAATGAAGGAATCGCACAGAAGCCACAACTGCGATCGCAGCCCTCAGCAATCTTGATGTACGCCCATGGCGATGAAGACTTTGGACGAGGAAGATTCAAGAGGTCGAACTTCGGAACAGCTCCGGTGACCTTGATGGGCTTGCGACCAATCTGGATGGGCACTCCGAACCCTGCAATCTGATCAGCTTCGGGAAGCGCCTCAGCTAGTTCATCGCCGTAGCGCTCGGCCATGCAACCGGTGACAACCAAACGAGAAGAGCGCTTGCGCTGATCGTCAAGGGTCAACAGTGTGTCGATGCTCTCTTTGCGGGCTTCATCGATGAATGCGCAGGTGTTGACAACAACAACGTCAGCCTTCGATGGGTCAGAGGTTGCCGTGAGACCGTCGGCCAACAATGTGCCAATAATCTTCTCGGAGTCGACTTGATTCTTGGGGCAACCCAAGGTCTCTATGTAGAACTTCTGCCCCATCGATATGAGCCTACTGCCAGTTGAGTTTGAGCCCCTTGTATGGCCACTGCATCTTCAGCAAACAACCCGTGCTTGAGGCCGTGATGTAGGCCGTTTGGTACTCAGGACCGCCAAAACAGATATTTGTCGTGATGCGGTCATCTACTTCGATGAAATTGATGACGTCACCTTCGGGCGAAATCACGGTGACACCACCGTTTACGAGCGTGGCGACACAAATATTTCCTTCACCATCTACAGCAAGTGAATCAAACAACTGATATCCCGGAAGGCCGCACAACATCGTCGGGATGTCGGTCAACGGCCCCACCTTGCCAGGAGATGTGATGGTGCGTCGATACACACGCCCCGTGTGAGTCTCAGCCCAATACAACCTGTCCCCTGCTGGCGAGAGTCCGATGCCATTGGGTGAATCCACAGGGAAGACAACCTCTTCGATAAACGAACCATCTGCCTTGGCGTAATAGATGCCGGTGCGATCAGCGACACGTTCGTGACGAATACCGTGATCTGTGAACCAGAAGCCTCCATGTGTGTCAAACACGATGTCGTTCGGTGCGCGCAATGCAACATCACTGCAGTGCGTATAGAGGTCAGTTACATCACCCGTGTCGATGTTGACTTTCTGAATACGGCCACCGATGTACTTGGACGGATCAAACTCACCGGGGAATGTGAGTCCCATCATTTCAAGCGGTGTGAAGGCCCCACCGTTGTTGCACATGTACAAGAAGCCGTCTGGCCCCATTGCAAGACCGTTGGGAAGTCCAACAACATCCGCAACCTTTGACTTCGTTCCATCGGGAGACACACGAGTGAGACATGCCCCAAACATCTCAGTCAGGATGACGGAGCCATCGGGCATTGCCACAGGCCCTTCAGGAAACTTGAGTCCGTCACATACCTGGGTTAATGCTGCTGACATTGTCTTATCCTTCGTTTTCGAGTTCCTCGACCGTCACGAGAACTTCGCGAGGCTTAGAGCCTTGGGCTGGTCCCACGATTCCGCGTTCTTCTAGTTCATCCATGATGCGACCTGCGCGGGCAAAGCCCACTTTTAGTTTGCGTTGAAGCATTGATGTGGACCCGAGACCCGAACGCACCACAACATCGATAGCTGCGTGAATCAGATCGTCTTCATCGCTGCTTCCGCCACCATATGACGACGCTCCGCCACCGCTGCTGCCTGGGCTGCCAGCATCGCCTTCGATGCCCGATACATACACAACCTCAGGTGACTGACGGCGCCAGTGAGCAACAACT
>JBILBZ010000047.1:0-10722 GCA_044353425.1 Ilumatobacteraceae bacterium
TGGAGCGGGCGCGTGATCGCTGATGCTTCGACTGACCTATCAACACGCCTTGGACCAGCGGTCTCGGGCAGTTTTCCGGATGGCACGGTGGTTTGCATCAACTCCGCCCGCTGCCATCGCGCACGCCCCAGGGATAAATCTGGGCTGCACTCGCTATCCGGGAAGCTGCCGGGGACCGCAGGTCGCCTTAGCCGCGGCACAGGTGTTGTCATGAACGCAGCATTCGTTCATCAGTCAGTCATGCTCACTGAAATCACTGATGTCTTTGCAGGGATGAATGACGGTGTTTTCTTGGATGCCACTTTGGGTGGTGCCGGACATTCTGTTGCGCTCCTTCGCGCGCATTCTGATCTTCGCCTCTTAGGCATTGATCAAGATGATGTTGCTCTCGCTGCAGCATCAGAAGTTCTTTCTCAAGCCGATTGTGGTGGACGTGCAACCCTCCGGCGCGCCCGCTTTGATTCGCTTGCCACCGTCGTGGCCGAAGAGGGCATTGGTTCGTTGGCCGGTGCCCTTTTCGACCTCGGCGTGTCTTCTCCGCAGTTCGATGTAGCTGAGCGTGGATTTTCTTACCGCTTCGATGCGCCGTTGGACATGCGAATGGATCGCTCTCAGAGTTTTAGTGCAGACGATGTTGTCAATGGCTACGACGTCGATGCGCTTGCTCGGATGCTGCGCCTGAATGCCGATGAACGTTTTGCGGACCGTATCGCCAAGGCGATTGTGGCTGCTCGTCCCATCCGCTCAACTGTGCATCTCTCTGATGTTGTTAGCAGTGCAATTCCGGCGCCTGCACGTCGTCGTGGGGGTCATCCTGCCAAGCGCACTTTCCAAGCCATCCGTATTGAAGTGAACTCGGAATTGAGCATTTTGCCGATTGCGCTTCGCGACGCAATTGCGGCACTAGCGCCCGGAGCTCGACTGGCTGTTTTGTCGTACCACTCTGGCGAGGATCGCATTGTGAAGTCAGTAATGCGTACTGCTGAGACAGGGGACTGCACATGTCCTCCGAATCTTCCGTGTGGCTGTGCTGCTGTGCGCACCGTGAAGCGTGTTCGCGTATCTCGTGAAGCTTCTCAATCAGAACAACAGACAAATCCCCGTTCGACCTCAGCTCGTTTGCGCGTCGTCGAAAAACTCTCACAAGAAGAGATGAACTGACATGGCAGTTGCATTCCGCTTCCCATCGGTGCTTTCCCCTCGTCTCGAAGATTCTCGTCCTCGGCTTACTGTCGTTCCAAAGGAAGATCGCCGCTACGTAGTCCTTGCTGTTGGCGCAGCTTCCGTTCTATTGGCTATGGGGTTAGTTGTTGCGCTGCGTGCACACATGGCTCAGCAGCAGATGAAGATGGACAAATTGAATTACGACATCTCTCGTGCGCGTGAACATTTCGACACGCTTCGTGCAGAGCGCGCCAGCTTGCAGTCTCCTGAAGTTCTGACAGAACAAGCTCGCATCATGGGAATGGTTCCGAGCCTAGGGGTCACAATTGTCGGTATTCCCGCAGCTGTTGCCGCAGAAGTTGCCGCGACGGTGGGCAAAGTGGATCCCGATGTTGTTGCAGCAGATGAATCACCATTGGATGAATTTGGCCGCTTGAAGAAGACTGTTGTTGGTGCGCCATGAGCGTGAATGAGTCAACGCGCCGGGGTACTCGCTCGCACGCAACTACCGACCGTTCTTCCAGTTCACGAGATTCATCCACGCGCTCCAAAAACTCTCGGGCGACTTCTGCCTCTCGTTCTACCTCTTCACGTTCGTCGTCTTCGTCACGGGCAACTTCCTCCTCGCGCACGTCGTCTTCATCGCGCTCGACGAGTTCTCGTTCTTCCTCCTCGCGTTCGACGCCTTCGTCTCGCTCGGCTTCGTCGCGTTCGGCAAGTCCCCGTCCGGCCTCTTCTCGGTCCCAATCACGTGAAGCTGTCTCGACAAACGGTGTGTTCGAGTCGGCAGTGTCCGATTTGGCGTCCATGATTTGGCGCCATACAAAAATGGCATTTTCTGGCGAAGTGCCGAATGATCTTCGTGCAAACAAGATCACTTCAAAAGATGCTCACCGCCGCGTGAAGAAGCGTCTTCGAGTGTCACTCGGATTTCTCTCTGTCTTGTTAGTCCTCATCTCGGCGCGTGTTATCTCGCTGCAGACGTTCAATAGGGCGGGGTACTACGAGGCAAGCGTTGAGCAGCGAACAAGAGTCAACATTGTTCGTGCGGCACGTGGTGTCATCTTTGACCGCAACGGGAACGAAATTGCGCTGTCTGTTCCAAGTGTGACTGTGTACGCAGACCCGCGTGAGATTGTTGATCCAGTTGGTACGGCACGAGCATTGGCTCCTTTCCTTCAACTGACACCTGAGAAGGAAGCTGCAATGGCGGCAAGTTTCGCCAGAGCGGGTTCACAGTTTCACTACATCTCAAGAGAGATGACGAAAGAAGCTGCCGCTGTTCTGACAGGCCTGGGGCTTCCCGGCGTTTATTCCTACTCGGAGCCCTCTCGACAAATTGAGGGCGGCGTTGCACAAGCACTGATCGGTAGGACAGATCCTGATGGACTTGGAACTTCGGGGCTTGAGTTGCAGTTCAACGAACTTTTGTCAGGTGTTGACGGTCGGACTACTCGTGAAGTCGACGAACGTGGACGTTCCATTGCTGGAGCGAACAACATGGCTGTAGCTCCAGTCCCTGGTGATGACCTAGTGCTCACAATCGACAAGAACATTCAGTTTCATACTGATGCTGAACTTCTTGGACGCGTGAATGCACTGGGCGCAAAAGGCGGCACTGCAATTGTGATGGACACTGTGACCGGCGAGATTTATGCAATGTCGAATGTTCGCCGTACTCCGGGAGGAGTAGCAGCGTTGGCAACTGGCAACTTTGCCGCTGTAGAGGCGTATGAGCCTGGCTCAGTCGCCAAGGTGTTCAGTATCGGTGCAGCCATTAATGAAGGCGCGGTCACTCCAGACACGGTCTTTCAGGTTCCAGGCTCAAGAACTGTTGACGGATTCCTCATTCGTGACGCGTGGCCACACGGTTTGATTGACATGAACGTTCGCAGCATTCTTTCTGAGAGTTCAAACATCGGCACGATTATGGCTGCAGAAAAGATCTCACCTCAGCGGCTTCACAACTATCTTGCAGCTTTTGGTTTTGGTACAAGAACAGGTTTGAATTACCCAGGAGAAAGCCGAGGCATCTTGGCTGCTGCAAGTAAGTGGCGTGGTACTGAGAAGTTCACAGTCTCTTACGGATATGGTCTTGCGGCAACACCTCTGCAGCTGATCGCTGGAGTCAACACAGTTGCCAATAGGGGCACGTATGTGTCGCCTCGGCTTGTCTCAGCAACAATCGATAGGGCAGGGAACCGTCGCCAAGTTGATCCCTCTGTCACACGTCCAGTTCTGACACCCGCTACAGCGGAAACGATGATCAGCATGATGAGTGATGTTGTTTGTACTGGCACGGGCACGAATGCCCAAGTCAAAGGGATGCAAGTTGCTGGCAAAACCGGAACCGGGTACAAAGTGCAGGGCAATGGTACGTACACCACTGATGGTGGTGGTCGTCGTTATTTCGCTTCATTTGCTGGGTTCTTCCCTGCATCAAATCCTCGAGTGACCATGCTGATCAGTATCGACGAGCCCGATGCATCTTCGCGCGACCGTTTCGGCAGCACGGCGGCTGCACCAGTGTTTG
The DNA here is from genome assembly GCA_044353425.1 of Ilumatobacteraceae bacterium. GTDB lineage: Bacteria > Actinomycetota > Acidimicrobiia > Acidimicrobiales > Ilumatobacteraceae > UBA2093. The sequence goes on from JBILBZ010000047.1 coordinate 3,698, forward strand.
CACGATTGGTGCCGACAGTGATGCGAGAGCTTGGTATTGAGGCGACAGGTGCGGGAACAGGTTGTGCGCCTGGGGCTCAGTCTGCCGGACACTAATGGTGTTGTGTTGGCATGTCTCGATACTCATTCCCCCCCATCACTGCTAGTGCTCTACGCGTAGCAATTGGCGAATCGGCACTTCTCTCGGGTGCCGACGTAGCAATCACTGGTATTACACAAGACTCGCGTTCTGTATCTACAGGTGATGTGTTCTGTTGTGTGCGGGGAGAATCTTTTGATGGTCATCGTTTCGCACTAGATGCAATCACACAAGGCGCATGTGCACTGCTGGTGGATTCGCCAGTTACGGGAGTTCCCGATTCGGTTGCAGTCATAACCGTGCCGAATGTCCGCGAAGTATTGGGTGTATTTGCTGCAGCTGCTTTTTCATTTCCTGCACGGTCTCTCACCATGGTGGGAATCACGGGTACAAACGGGAAAACTTCGACAGCTTCAATTATTTCTTCTATCTTGCGCGCTGATGGGAAATCAGTGGAAGTGATGGGGACTCTTACCAATGTAAGAACAACCCCTGAGGCGATTGACGTGCAAGCTTTTCTGCATGACTGCACCACAAGAGGCATCACACATGTTGTGATGGAGGTGTCGTCTCATGCGCTTGATCAACATCGCGTTGCTGGCGTGATGTTTGATGTGGCTGTCTTTACGAACCTGTCTCGAGATCACCTTGATTACCACAAGACTTTTGAGTTGTATTTCGCTGCGAAGGCAAAACTCTTTACTCCGCGGCAAGCATTGCTTGGTGTAATGAATAGTGATGATCCGCATGGACAACTTCTACTTGATGTTGGATCAATTCCTATGGTGGCGTTTTCGCAGTCGGATGTTTCTGATGTCACTATTCGTGTCGACAGTGTTTCTTTCCGGTGGAAAAACAATGTCATCGCATTGCCGATGGGTGGGGGCTTTACTTTGATGAATGCTCTGGCCGCAGTGACGGCTTGCGATCAGTTGGGCGTGTCGGTCAACGCAATGATTGATGGTTGCGCAGATCTGGGTCAGATTCCTGGTCGCTTTCAGTCTGTCCCTAATACTCTTGGCTTCTCCGTCGTCGTGGATTACGCACATACACCAGATGGCTTGCAACAGGTGATTGCTTCGGCACGAGCAGTGTGCTCAGGAAGGATCATTGTGGTCTTTGGTTGTGGCGGAGATCGAGATGCAGGGAAACGTCCATTGATGGGTGCCGCAGCCCAAGAAGCAGACATTGTGGTTGTGACATCAGATAACCCGCGAAGCGAAGACCCTGCAATGATTGTGGACCAGGTTGCAGCTGGGATATCTCGTGAATCATGTGATGTTCACATTGAGATTGATCGTGCCGAGGCCATTGCATCCGCCATTTCAATGGCTGGGCGTGGTGACATAGTGGTGATTGCTGGAAAGGGACACGAAGCGACCCAAGAGGTCGCTGGTGTTCATTATCCGTTTAATGATGTCGATGTTGCGAAGTCGGCGCTGTCGCACAAGAAGGGAAGCGAACTGTGATTGCTGTTCTGATAGCTGGTGCTGTTTCCATGCTTCTGTCTCTATTTGGTACCCGACGTCTCATTTCTTTCTTTGACAATCTCGGCAAGGGTCAACCCATTCTCGGTTCTGAGGATCATGGACCTGTCCATCACATGAAGAAACAGGGGACCGCCACAATGGGTGGAATTGCCATTCTGTTCTCTGCATTTATTGGTTGGTTTGTCGCCCATCTTCGTGATGGTATTGCGCTGTCTGACCAGGCAATGATCATGTGGGCTGGCGTTGCCATCCTGGCCACGATGGGCTTTCTCGACGACTATCTCAAGGTTCGTAAATCTCATAACCGTGGAATTTTCTGGAAGAAGAAAGGCTTCATCACTTTTGGCCTTGTCATTCTGGTGATGGTCTGGCTTGGACTAGGAACTGGTGTTAGCCAGAATCTTTCTTTCACTCGATTTGACTTCCCAGGCTGGGAGCTGCCCAACATCATCTGGGTGTTGTGGACTGCATTCATGGTGTGGTCAACAACGAACGCTGTCAATGTCACCGATGGCCTCGATGGACTTGCTGCAGGTTCTGCGCTTTTCGGATTCCTTGCCTTTACTGTGATTGCGTATTGGGCGTTCAGAAATCCTGATGTGTATGAATTGGTGAACCCACTTGACCTCGCCGTGTTCTCTGCGTCTTTGGCTGGTGCCTGTGGTGGGTTTCTCTGGTGGAACGCAGCACCTGCGCGCATTTTTATGGGTGACGTTGGCGCACTCGGAATCGGCACAGCACTTGGTCTGTTGGCTGTAACGACTAACACTCATCTCTTGCTTCCCATCATCTGTGCACTGAATGTGATGGAGTCAGGGTCTGTTGCATTGCAAATGACGGTGTTTAAGGCATCAGGCCGCAAGAAGCGTCTGTTCCGCATGTCGCCCGTGCACCATCATTTCGAACTCTTGGGCTGGCCGGAAACGACAGTCATTATTCGCTTCTGGATCATCTCTGGTGTATTCGTTGCTCTTGCGCTCGGAATCTTTATCGCTGACTTTACGAACATCGCCGACAATTCCGTAGGACGCTGAGAATGCAACGCGTAGCAGTCCTCGGGCTTGCTTTGACGGGCACAGCTGTTGCTCGCGCTATGAGTGCTCGTGGCATCTCGCTGACACTTGGCGACAATCGAATATCAGATGATCATCAGAGTTTGGCTAGCGAGATTGGTGCAGCTCTCATTGATATGAATGTCGAAGGGGCAGTTGATGCACTCCTCGACAACGTCGACACATTGATGCCGGCACCTGGCGTCCCTCCATCGCACCCAGCGATTATCGCGGCAATTCAGCGGGGGATTGCGGTGCGATCCGAGATTGATGTTGCCTACGAATGGGAACAGAGCAGAGTTGGCGGCCCACGCCCCATCTTGGGAGTCACGGGGACCGATGGCAAGACAACAACCACGATGATCGCTGCTCACCTTCTTCGCGAGAATGGTTTTCGCGTTGCAGAAGTTGGGAACACGGACTTGCCTTTTGTTGCCGCAGTCGACAGTGACGTTGATGTCTTTGTCGTGGAGTGCTCTAGCTTCCGCCTGCGATTCACAACGCAGTTTCGCTGCAACGCTTCGGTATGGCTGAACTTTGCTCCGGACCATCTTGATTGGCACACAGACCTCAATGATTACGCATCTGCCAAGGAACAGATGTGGCGATTTGTCGCTGATGCCGATGTCGCAGTTTTCCCTGCCGGCAATGACCTCATTGCATCTGCTGCACAACGGTCAGGTGCTCGTACAGTCTCGTTTGGTGTATCAGATGCTGATTATTGCGTCCGCGAGGAAACACTGTTCTCCCCGACAGGTTCGCTGTGTGAGGTCGGGAATCTGTGGCGTTCCATGCCACACGACATAACGAATTCTCTTGCGGCCGCTGCATTGGTGATTGAAGCGGGCCTTGTTCCTGCATCACAACTTGCAACGGCGCTGTCTAATTTTGAATCAGCTCATCATCGCATCGAACATATTGGCGACTTTGCTGGCAGTGCTTGGTTTGACGATTCAAAAGCGACTAGCCCTCATGCGGCACTCACTGCGATTCGTGCTTTTGAATCAGTGGTGTTGATCGCTGGAGGACGAAACAAAGATCTTGATCTCTCGCAGATGGCAACCGAACCAGATCGAATGGCAGGTGTTGTTGCGATTGGCGATGATGCTCATCTCGTTGAGGCTGCTTTTGCGGGTGTCTGTGAGGTGATGACAGCACATGACATGCCGACTGCTGTGAAGATGGCATCGTCAATGGCGTCGCCTGGTGTCGCGGTTCTCTTGTCTCCGGGTTGCACAAGTTATGACTGGTATCGCAATTACAACGAGCGCGGAGAACACTTCACCCTGTGTGTCCGTGATCATTTTAGGAACGGAGGGGTTCATGGCAAATGAAACAACCCGCACGCAACAGTCTTTGAAAGACCGTCGCCTCAGTGTTCTTCGTCGAACAGGTATTGCAGACAAACAAAACTCCCGATTGTCACTTGAGAAGCCGCCTCCAGCTTTCTACTGGATCATCATCATTGTTTTCTTGATTGTTCTCCTTGGCTTAGTCATGGTCTTGTCATCTTCTTCGGTAACAAATCTCCACTCTGGGTCATCGGCATGGAGCATGTTTATAAAACAATTTGCCTGGGTTCTCGCGGGAACTCTTGCTGGATGGATGGCGTACCGTCAGCCGTACAGCGTGTGGAAGAACGGAAAACTGCTGGGCACAGTTACGGGCATTGTTGTGGTGCTGAACGTGGTTGTTCTGTTCACAGGACAGTTCATCAACGGCGCAAGGGCGTGGCTTGACATTGGTCCATTCCGATTTCAGCCGTCTGAATTCATGAAAATTGCACTCATCTTGTTCTGCGCAAATCTGATGTCGACGCGACATCGTTTGGTGGAGATTAAGGGTTCGGTGTTGTTGCCAGTAGTGATTGCACTGCTCGGCACTGCTGGCTTGTGTGCTCTGCAAAGGGACTTTGGCAGTGCGATTATTTTTGCGGGCATTGTTTTGGCTCTCATGTTTATGTCGTCAATGCCGCTACGCCAGGTCGTAGCAACTTCTGCTGGGCTATTCCTAGCTGGAATTTTTGTGTTGAACTTTGCCCAACGTGCGAGCGAGCGTTTACTTGCATTCCTTGATCTTGAAGCGACGAAGGCCGACAGCGGATATCAGGTGTATCAAGCACTGCTGAGTATCGCGAATGGTGGCTGGAGCGGCACCGGAATCGGTTCTGGCACGAGTAAGTGGGGCTACGTACCTCTTGCATACAGCGACTTCATTTTTGCCGTGATTGCTGAAGAGATGGGCATCTTGGGCACTGTCTTTGTGATCGGTGGCTTCTTGTTGTTGGTCTTTTTCGGTATTCAGATTGCGTTGTCTGCATCAGACATGCATGGTGCATTTATCGCCGGTGGAATCTCCGCGTGGTTTGGCATTCAAGCTGTTGTCAACATCGGCGGAGTTGTGGGGATGATGCCGATGACCGGACTCACCCTTCCGTTCCTTTCCTACGGTGGCTCCTCGATGATTGCATCGTTGGCGGCAGTTGGTTTGCTGTTGAACGTTGCTCGGTACGCAAAGAAGTAAGGCCAGAGGTTTCGTGGTTTTTGCAGTTGTCACCGGAGGCGGTACGAGCGGGCATTTCATCCCCGCGCAAGCCATTTTGGAATCCTTGATGGAATCAGGAATCGATTCGTCTGAGCTGAGATATGTCGGTTCACGTCGAGGCGTTGAACAGTCCCTCATGAATGGTTCTCCCATCAAAGCGGAGTATTTGCCTATCTCTGGGCTTCAGCGTTCACTGTCTCTCAAAGGCATTGCGCGCAATCTCGTATTGCCGGTGCGTTTGTTGCGCAGTCGATTACTTGCTCGCACACTGATTCGTCAATGGAAGCCGCGCGTTGTTGTATCAGTGGGTGGTTACGCAAGTGAGCCAATGTCGGCAGCAGCGATTGCGGCGGGTGTTCCGTTGGTGTGTGTGAGTTACGACCGTATGCCTGGTCTGGCGACGCGCCGACAGGCAAAACATGCGGCCGTGTCGGCCATCGCATTTCCTGGCGTCGATCTTCCTCGCGCAATTGTAACTGGTGCTCCTGTGCGTTCGGCTTTACGTCATTTAGATGTAGTGGCAAGTCGAGAAGCAGCACGAGAGGAACTGGGCGTTAAACACGATGCTCTCTTGGTGACTGTGATGGGCGGTTCACTTGGGTCCGGAGTGTTGAATACGTTGGTGCCTTCAATGCTTGAGGCATGCGCTGAGATTCCACAGATTCATGTTTTGCATATTTGCGGCAAACGGTTTATTGGTGAGGCTTCTCCAAGTGTTCCGGCAGGGATTGTTTATCAACGTGTCGGATACGAGAGTCGTATGGCGCAGGTGTACGCGGCTTCGGATCTCCTCGTGGTGAGAGCTGGCGCCAGCACAGTCGCAGAAATTGTGACTATAGGAATTGCAGCAGTTGTTGTGCCATGGGAAGTCAGTGCAGATGGACATCAGAAGTTAAACGCACAATGGTTGGCGGATGCTGATGCGGCATATGTCGTGACTGAGGCACAATGTTCTGATGGTTCAGCAGTGACAACAATTGTGAATGTTTTGCGCGATTCAGATGCACGAGAACGTGTGGCGAGCAATGCCAGAGGCCTGGGAGAAGCCCATCGCAGTAGCCGTTTGGTCGATGTGATCAGGAACGCCGCTCTCTGACCACTGCCGCGTGAAACAATGGGTTCCCATGTCTGCGCTGCCACCTCGTCGCCAACCTGAAGAGTTGATTGATCTCTCGGTGAGTCGTCGTTGCCATGTTGTGGGCATTGGTGGTCCCGGAATGAGTCCGCTCGCAAGCCTGTTGGCTGCTCGAGGTCATCAGGTCTCTGGGTCTGATATGCGTGAAACCGAGATCACGGAGATTCTGCGTTCTGAAGGTATTGATGTTTCCATCGGACATACCGCTGCTGCTGTTCACGATGTTGAAGTTGTTACTTTCTCAACTGCCATTCCTGCCAGCAACATCGAACTTGTAGAGGCAAGGGAACAGGGAATTCCTGTCCGACATCGTTCTGGTCTTCTTGCATCTCTGTGTGCAATTACTCAGAGTATTGGAGTCGCTGGAACTCATGGCAAGACAACAACCACTGCGCTCCTTACGCACATATTGACTGTTGCGGGGAAAGACCCTTCTTGCATTGTGGGTGGACAAGTGGTCGGCATGCCTGTAGGGGCGCGCCACGGAACTGGTGCAGTGTTCGTTCTTGAATGTGATGAAAGTGATGGAACATTGGATGTTCTTACGCTTCAGAATCTCATTATCACGAACATCGACGTTGACCACTTGGACTATTTCAGATCCTTTGAACAAGTGCAGGCTTGTTTTGTCGATGCCGCAATGCGAACGAGTGGCCATGTTGTTGTGAATGCCGATGATCCACAAAGTCGTGTGGTGCTTGAGGCTCCCTTGCCGCACCAAGGACT
>JBILBZ010000006.1:0-29065 GCA_044353425.1 Ilumatobacteraceae bacterium
GCGCAGAACATCATTGTGAGTCGTTGTGGCAATTTGACGAAGTAGGTCAATCAGTTGTCGCATGCAGCGCACAAAGTCACCGGGTGTGAGGTCAGGGTCAAGAATTTTTGAAAGCGGTTTCCCGGATGCCCAGGCAGCGGTCTCATGAGCGAGACCGCCATTAGGTGCACGGTGTAAATGCATTCCTCTTTGGCGTTGAGCTTCTTGAAGGCCCTCGCTGATCTTCTCAATACGTTTAAAGCGCTGACGAACAAGGTCAGTCGGCCACCGTGTTGGGCCCCCGTTGTCTCCGCCTCGGGGCTCATAGATCAATGTCGAGAGAACAGCGACCAAATCATTCACAGAAAGATTGTCGAGCACGCCACGGTTCATCACTTCAACCACAAGGAGGTCGGATTCATGGAAGATTCCTGCAAGTGTCTCGCCTTTTTCGGTGAGTGACCATTCGTGGATGTAATCCAAATCTTCTAACAACTCAACCACGTCCATGAATCGAGCACCCACTGACCCAGCGCGATGACGAGTACTTGACTCCATTTGTTCAATCTCTTTGCGCAAGCGCCGAATGTTCTTGGACGAAACAGGAGAGTCCGTTACTCGCGTGCCGTCGCTCTCCTCGATTGCTCTTCCAATAGTCTCGTCAATACGAGCCTTCACCAATCGCGCGGCTGACTCTTTAATGAAGTCGGTTCGTGCAGGTTCGAATGGTACGGGAAGATCGACATGCCCGGCCCGGGTGGGTAGAGATCGAAGATCCTTTGCCATGACGTCAATGATTTTTCGTGTGGGAGTGACCACGGTGAGTCGGATCCCGGAACGGCGAGCTGCGGTTGACAAAATAAGTCCGCGACCACGAATGTTTGAAGCATCAAACATCACGATGTCACCAGGACGTAGACCACGAAGAGCTATCTCAACTTCAACATTCGAAGCGAGAATCTCTCGATCATTCTCGTTGAGGTTTTCATTGTTGAGATCATTATGTGCTTTCTCAAGCAAAGACAACTCTCTTCGGCGCTTCTCTAGGGTCGCCTCCGACGTCACCACGTCTCGGTCGGCTTGGAACTGAGCAAAGGAGAGATTCAGAATGTGATGGGCACCATCAGTGGAGTGTCGTCTCACCATATTGACGGCCATATTGAACGTGGGTCGGAATGCAGATGAAAGTCGAAAGCTGCGACTTAGGGCGAGTCCGACTACTTGATCGAAATTCACAAATGGATTCCACAGTGAAATCGCATGTCCGATGTCATCAAGACCGCGTCGGCCCGCACGCCCAGTCAATTGAGTGAATTCGGACGCACGGAGCAGCTGGTGATGCTCGCCGGTGTATTTCGTCAACTTTTCGATGACTACAGCGCGAGCTGGCATGTTGATGCCTACTGCAAGAGTTTCAGTTGCAAAGACAACTTTCACTAACCCTTTGACGAAACATTCCTCCACTGCTTCCTTGAACATTGGGATCATTCCGGCGTGGTGACATGAGATGCCTGTACCAATATCGTCGAGGAAAAAGTGGTACTCGAGCGCAGATCGGTCGTCTTCTGTCAGGGATTGACAATGACGTTCAACAATCTCCCTAATCTGGTTTTCCTCCTCAGCGGTCGTGAGGACTATTCCTGCTCGCATGCATGAAGTGACGGCATCTTCACACTGAGCGCGACTGAAAATAAAAACAATTGCGGGGAGCATGTTGTTGTCTTCAAGAAGTTCAATGATTTCGGGACGGGTCGGTGGAGTGAAGCGACGCACCTTCTTTTGGTGTCCGCCACCGCGTTGTGGTCCTGGCCTTCCACCAGCTAGTAGACGTTGCACATGAGCATTCGGTTCACCATTGATCACAGTGTGATACATCTCAGTTCGACCCGATGCTTGATTGTGCAGAGCAAAGTGATTCGTTAGCTCAATAGGCCGAGTGGTTTCTACAACGACGTCGGTACGTCCACGAACAGTTGATAGCCACTCCGCTACTTCGTCAGCATTCGAGACCGTGGCTGACAAACACACCAACTGCACTTCGGGGTCTAACTGAATGATGACTTCTTCCCATACGGGTCCGCGATACGCATCCTGCAGATAGTGAACTTCGTCAAGAATGACAACTCCCAGGTTGTCCAGACGAGACGATGATGCATAGATCATGTTTCGAAGCACTTCTGTAGTCATCACAACGACAGGAGCATCTGCATTAATGGCATTATCACCAGTGACAAGTCCAACGTTATGGGCTCCGTATAGCTCACCTAAGTCGCGAAACTTCTGATTCGAGAGAGCCTTGATGGGCGTTGTGTAAAAGGCGCGTAATCCTGCGGCACGTGCCCGCGCAATTCCGTACTCTGCGATGAGAGTCTTTCCTGAGCCAGTTGGCGCAGCTACGAGTACTGAGGCATCGGCATCGATGGAATCCATGGCCTTCACTTGAAAAGTATCGGGCTGATATTTCAGGCTGGAAAGAAAATCACTTCTTACATTCATCACAATGCGGCCGATGTTCGACGTCGCGTGAGAAGCCAGCCAACCAAGACTGCGACTAGATACAGAACTGTGAGTGGAATCGCTAGTGCAAGCATGCTGAACGGATCACCGGATGGTGTGATGACCGCTGCTGCAATGAAGATTCCCATAATTGCGAAACGCCACTGTTTAATCAATGTTCTTGGACGAATAGCCCCAGCAAGTTGGAGGAACACAAGGAGTACAGGGCTGAGAAACCCAACGCCAAAGGCGAGCATCATGAGAACGACGAGGGAAACATACTTTGTGATTTGGTAACTCTGGGTGACATCAGTGCCAGACCATGTGATCAGGAACTCAAGAGCTTTATCAAGAGTCCAGTAAGCCAAAGAGCAGCCGACGATGAAGAGCACTATCGAAGATGCGATGAAAGGGCCTGCGTACCGTTTTTCCTTCTTGGACAATGCTGGAACGATGAAGCGCCATATCTGCCATAAAACAACAGGCAATGCGAGAACTAGTCCTCCATAGGCACAGATACGCATACGTGCGGAGAAACCGTCGAGGGGTCCTAATGCGAAGAGAGAACCATCGCACTTAAATTCTGGACGTTCGTTGCAGAGATCCCGATAAGGCTTAGTCAGAAAACTTTTCACAGGATCATAAAGAGCAAGGATGACAATGGTGCCTACAACGACGGAGAGCAGACTTCGAACAATGCGATGTCGCAACTCTCGAAGATGCTCCATCAGTGGCATTACCGTCTCCGGTTGAGAAATATTTTCAACCATCAGACTTCTCCGAGGTTTCTTCAGCCTTCACAGAGGCTTCGATAGCGGTTTCGTCAACTTGTTCTGGAGTGAGTGCCGCAGATTGCTCTGCACGCATCGGTGGTGACGGTTCATCGTCAACTTCTCCGAATCCTGCCCGGATGCTGTCTGCGGTAGAGCGCAGATCCTTCAAAGGTTCATCAAAAGTCCCTCGAAGTTCCTTTTCGAGGTCTTGCGTGGTCCTCCGGAGGTCTCCGTATAGTTTGCCCGCTTGGCGTATGACACCCGGGAGGCGTTCTGGCCCGAGAACAACGAGTCCCGCAAGAAGCAGGAAAACAATCTCGCTGCCACTGAAGTTGAACACCCTGCCATTGTAGAACCGCCCATCTAGTCTTCAAGCGTGCAACAACGCCTTCCCTCCCTCGTTGATGAGCCCATTGCCTTTGCGCACCGAGGTGCTCGTGCTCATGCCCCGGAGAATACGATTGAGGCATTCCAATTGGCTCTGAAGCTTGGTGCCAACGGACTCGAAAGTGATGTTTGGGTAACAGCTGATGGCGACGTAGTGCTTGACCACGATGGCGTTGTCAGAGTACGAGGGCGAAAAAGGCCAATTTCGGAATTGCAAAGATCGTCCCTACCTAGTCACATGCCCACAGTTGGCGAGTTCTTCGAAAAATGCGGGACAGATTTTCAATTCAGTGTCGACATTAAGGACGAAAACGCGACCGATGGATTGGTATCGGTTGCACGAGATTGCGGATTCGATTTGAGTCGTTTGTTCGTATGCCATTGGAAGAGTGCGGAATGTTTCTTAATCCGAGAGCGTCATCCCGATATCAAAGTCGTTGATTCAACTCGACTGCAACGACTCAAGGATGGTCCCGAGATGCGTGCTGCATTACTTGCGAACAAAGGAGTCGATGTTCTCAATATGCACATCAGTGATTGGAGCGGTGGTCTAGTCACACTCCTGCATCGATTCAACGTTCAAGCCTTCGGATGGGACGCTCAATTCCCAACAGCGCTCAGCAATGGTCTTTTGATGGGTCTAGACGGAATCTATAGCGATCACGTGGATCGAATGGTTGAGACGTACGACCAAGTGATTGGCCACGCACCACGGTTGTGATTACAACTTGGCGAGACGTCCCAATGGCCACACAATCGCAAACGCTCGACCGACAACCACATTCTCAGGGATAGTTCCGAAGCTCCGACTATCAAATGATTCAGGTCGATTATCACCCATAACGAAAAGTTGATTCTTGGGAACTGTGATTGGCTGCATATCAATCACACGACATCTTTCAACCGCATTCGGCAATGAAAGAATTTCTTGATTTAGATACGGCTCTTCAATTTCCTTGGAGTTAACGAAAACCTTGCATTCCTTGATCTCGACAATGTCGCCCTCGATGCCGATGACTCGTTTGATCAAATCCGCATGGGAGATCTTTCCCTCGGAAGTGGTAATCCGGTCAAATACAACGATGTCCTGGCGACGAATGTCATGCAACCGGTACGCGAACTTATTCACGAGTACACGATTGTTCTCAAGCAGGGTTGTTTCCATCGAAGGACCGCTGATGTAGAACTGCTGAAGAACGTAAACGCGAACGAGAAGAGCCGCTCCAAGAGCAATAGCAACAACAAGGATCCAGTCACGCAGTACCCGACCCGGCCTGTGCGCCAACTCCACGTCGGACTCTAAGTCCAAGCCTTCTGAGTACGACTCTTCCATGAGGTGACCAACTTAGTTGCAAAGCGGTCGGCCGAGACGCTGTGTCCGCCAACACAACCGTCCTCTTGGGTGAAGTCGTGTCAGTGAGGGCCTGCGTGTATTGTGTGGGTATCCCCTAGCGGGGCAAGCCATAGGAGCCATCAGGCGACTTGACGAAGGGACTTCCCAAATGAAGGTATGGATCGACCAAGACCTGTGCACCGGTGACGGACTCTGTGAAGAGATCGCTCCCGACGTTTTCACACTCCTTGACGACGGCCTCGCTTACGTGAAGGAAGGCGACACTGTGTACGCCACCGCAAAGGGCAATGCACAGGGTGCTGATGGCCTCGCAAACTTCCCAGACAGCCGCATGGACGCAGTTGTCGAATCCGCCGAGGAATGCCCCGGCGAGTGCATCTTCATCGAAGTTTGATACTTAGGCGCCGACAAAGCGCGCAACAGTAAGGAACGCAGTATGAGCGACCATTCGATGGTCTGGTCGAACTGCCATTCCCTCAATGTGCCATGTGCGATGAAGCACTTCGAGTGTTCGTTGGTCTACCCAACCCTTGCCCATTGACTCGCGTACTTGAACGGCCTGCGTGATTGAGGGCGTATAAGCAACCATCAGTCCGCCTGGAACAAGAATCTTCTCAGCGGTTGGGGTAACTCGCCATGGTTCCGGGAGGTCAAGCATGACGCGATCGAACTCCCCTTCAGGAGAATCCTCATAACTGTCACCAAGGCTGACGTTGTAGCGAGAAAGGGCGTCTTCTCCCAGAAAAGACTTCACGTTGTTGACTGCTCGGTTGAGAAAGTCTTCGCGAAGTTCAAGTCCGGTGATGTGAGCACCCCATCGAAGCATTGTCATGGAAAGTGCGCCTGAACCTATGCCTGTTTCAAATACGCGAGCTCCGGGATAGATATCTCCCAACATGCACATGGGAGCGAGATCTTTGGGGTAAATCACTTGAGCGCCGCGTGGCATTTCGATGACAAAATCTTCTAAAGTTGGGCGAAGCACGATGTATTTCGCGCCTTTGGTCGTTTCAGCAACGATGCCTGGCTTCTGTCCGATGATGCTTGTGTGCGGTACGAAGCCGGAGTGGCTGTGGAACTCCCCTTCAACATTCAACGTGACGAGGTATCGGCGTTTCTTTGAGTCAATGAAGAGGGCTTTTTCGCCATCGAGAAATACAGGGCTCATTGCAGAGCGCCTCCGTTCTTTTGAACACTGATGTACAGAGATTCGCCGCGCTTGAGCGCAATTCGCGATGCTCTGTTGTTAAAGCGGCGATTAATCCACCGAAGAGCTGCGAGAACAATCAGCAAACGACGAAGCCATAGACGATTGGCGGACTGATTGCTAAGAATCTTTCGCGCACCCCAGGAGATGAGGGTGTACATGTATTAGAACCTACGAAATTCAACCCGGGAGCCGCGCTTACGTCCCCCGCGACGACCAGCAACATATGCAAGAAGAACAACGACAACACCTACAGCACTACCGAAGGCCACAATGGACTGCTTCTTATCTGCGGCCCTTCCTTGGATATCGGTTTGGAGGGCACGGAACTTTGTCTCAAGATCCTCTCGAGATACGTGTGGAGTATCAGACATTGTTATTCCCCTTTCGCCAGGCTTCGCTGGGAGATGCGGCTGAATGACATCCACACCAATAGCGCGACAACGATCAATGTGAAGAAGTAGTGAAGGAAGGACCATGATCCGTCGAGGACTGCGCCACCGAGGTCTTGGCTTAGGCGAAGGACGCCCAACGATAGAAAAACCATGGACAGTCCCAGAGACGTCGCAGCCAGGGTGCCAATCGCTACCCAACGGGCAGCACCTTTCAGTGGGCCTAGGGTCTCTTGACGCGCATAGGTCTTGACCGACTCAACGAGGTCCGAGACCTGGTCAGTCGGCGTCAATCGCTTGCGAAAAGGAGGAGGCTTCACCATGGACAGACCATTCTACGCCAGAGAGCGCAAGTTATCCACAGGTCGATTACGGGGCTAGCTGATCCGCCCGAGGTGTCGATTTTGCCTTATTCAAGGCCTCGCCTAGCGCATTCCATAAGGGCCGATAGGAAGTTTTGTTGTCTATTCCTGATGCATTCATGATGAAAGCAAAGACAACAGGCTGACCACCCTCGACTGGAAGATACCCAACGAGAGACTTCACTCCAGAAAGAGTTCCAGTTTTCCCAAGTAGACGTCCATCCATTGGTGAGTCTTCAAACGTTGTTGCCAATGTCCCTGTGGTACCTGCAATCGCTAACAAAGGAGCCAATTTCGAAGCCTGAGAGTTGAGCAATGTCATAAATGTCTGACATGAGGCCCTATTTGAACTGGAGAGACCAGATCCGTCAAACAACGACGGCACAGGAGCTATTTTCTCATCGGCGAAGAATTGAGCAACTACTTCAAGACCTGCTGCTGTAGTGCCAGAGTTCTTCTTGTTAAAGCCGAGTTCTTTCAACAGCAACTCAGCTGTGTTGTTATCACTATTTACAAGCATCTCTCGAAGAATCAGAGGAAGCGGAGATGACGTGATGTACGTGACAGCCGTTGCAGAATTTGGAACGGCTTGATCATGGCGTTCCAACCCATTTACTGTCACTCCTCGAGCGTTCAGCAACACTCGAAGTTCCGTTGCAGCTGCCACAGCAGGATCATCCGGTTTATTCGGTTCACCAACCACGACACCATCATTGACCATGAGCGCACCAAGAGGACCCGACTCTGTGAAGTGAAATTCGCTCGGCCAGACGTCAACGAATCGTTTGTCGTCATAGCGGGAATCAATGCCAACGATTGAACCAGTGATCGTTCGTATGCCGGTTGCGACTATCTGATCTGCCAAGGTCTCAAGGGACGTACCGTTGATCGTCTTGTACTTTTCTGTTGCAACGTATTCATTGCGGACAATCACAGGATCACCACCACCCACCAGAAAAAGGTCAGTGACAACGCCAGGCTGCCCTGTTTTAGTGGCAAGAACTTCTGTTCTGTATGTGAAAGTAGGCCCGAGCATTTTTAAGGCAGTTGCAGCTGTCAATACCTTCATCGCAGAAGCTGGAACCAATAATTTGTTTCCTCGCACGTTTGACAATGACTGCCCTAACCAATCGACGGTGAGGCAGGAATCTTCAGGCAGACGACCTTGGAGATTTGCAAGCGACCGACGGAGACCACCGAGACGTGTGTCGTTAGACAATGTGTTCGGTGTCCGGCGCGCGGAGAGTACAACGGCTTTGGGCTCCTGTGAGATAGCTCCACTCTCTAGAGGCGTCACGCGTGCGGCTAGTGAAGATACGAAGAAATAACCCGAGGCGAGAAGCACCCCACCAAGGACGCCCACACCAAGAACGACCTTCAGTGGGTCCTTGGCGCGCCGACCAGTGCGCATTGGTGACTTATTAACGGGCAACTCCAGTGTGTACCGCATAGCGATAGAGATGCCCGAGGGCTGTCACTGCTCGGTTACCACTTGCATAACACAGACGACCAGATTCACGGACTGCAACGACACCAGCGTTGTCCGGATCAGCAACTGCTAATTCAGTAGCAACAAGAATTGGTTTACCTGTGCGAACAGAAAGTTCATGAGCAGCTTGGGCAAACCTGGCGTCTTGACGTTCGTGATAATCAACAATTCGCTCGAGACCATGATCGGGATGAAAGCGTCCCTCGCGCATGAGCCGAGCTTGGTTTGCTTGAATACCAAGCCCGAGATAGATCACTGCGTCGACTTCTGGATGTGACGCAATCATTTCCATAACTTCTGGAATTGTGTCACGAGTCTCTCCCCCGGCACAGTCAACTGGGTTGTTGCGGCTCCAACGTGGCGGAAGCTTTGTATCGATCTGCTTTTGAAGATCTTCTGGGAGCTCCATTAACTCCAAGGAACCATCCCGTGCGATTGCGTCACTCGTGACGACGCCCCAACCGCCCGCAGTTGTCAAGATAATTACTTTGGGGCCTTTTGGTAACGGTTGGGTTGCAAATGTGGCTGCTGCTTCAAATGCTTCTTCCACTGTGGCAGCTCGTGAAATTCCTCCAGCACGACATGCGCCATCAAAAATTGAATCGTTTGCTGCAAGTGCGCCAGTGTGGCTAGCGGCTGCACGTGCCCCATTTTCTGTTGCACCACCCTTGACCAAGACAACCGGTTTGTTCTTGGCTGCAGATGTCAGGCGCTTCATCAGTCCAGCACCATCACTGATGCCTTCGACATAGGCCAAAGACACACGTGTCGCATCGTCTGTGCCGTACCACTCAATTAGGTCAGCGACTCCAAGGGCGGCAGCGTTTCCTGCTGAGACCGCGCGACTGATTCCTACTCCAGTCTGACGTGCATAGTTCAAGAAACTGGATACAAAGTTTCCACTTTGGCTTGCAACGGCAATGGCACCAGCTGGAGGGAACGGTGCAACTATCTGTGCGCAGAGATGCGCTGGCGTCGAAACCACACCTTGACCGTTTGGCCCGGCAAGCAAGATTCCAAGCTCATCTGCAAGGGCAATCAACTCATCTTCCAGCTTGCGACCTTCATCACCAGCTTCTCCGTAGCCAGCCGAAGTCAAAAACGCAGCCTTCACGCCTTTCTTTGCGCACGCTCGCAAGAGATCAGGGTTAGCCGAAGCCGGTGTACACACGAAGACAAGATCTATTTGATTGTCAGCAAGCGAAGAAATATCCGCGACTGTCTTGATTCCGAGAACTTCTTCGCCTTGGAGATTTGTGCCGAAAACCGCACCGTTGTAACCGCTTGCCAGAATGTTGTGTAGCGATACAAAACCAAATTTTCCAGGATGCGTAGATGCACCAGTGACCAAGACGCCACGTGGTTCAAATAAGGCCATGAACTGATCATGAGAATATGGTGGACGTACTGTTCCTTCATTTGTTGAGCGTTGACCCAACTCAACAAGGGCGTCGACAGCCACGATGTTTCCATTCTTCATCACAATCAGTGGATTGATGTCGACAGAAACAATGTCGGAGCGATCTGTGGCTACTGCCGACAGTCCCATTAGACACGACACCACCTGGTCAATGTTCACAGCAGCTTCACCGCGGAACTCTTCGAGTAGGCCTTGCATACGTAGCGAGTGAACCATGTCTAGCGCGATCTCTTTCGTTAACGGAGCTGGCCGAAATGAAACATCCTTGATGACTTCTGCCATTACGCCTCCGACTCCTAACATCACTGTCGGACCGAACTGCTGATCCACAAGAAGCCCTGCAATAAGTTCTCGGGTACCTGAGACCATTGGTGCAACAAGAACATGGACTTCGCCATCAGCTGGTGTTGCTGCAGCAAACAAGTCTGTTGCTGCTTGTCGAACGGCTGCCGCATCACCAAGACGAAGTCGGACTAGACCGCGTTCTGTTTTATGCGCGATCTTGTCGCCTCCCAATTTGGCGACAACCGGATACCCGAGGGCCTCGGCAGCATCTACTGCTGCATCGGGCGAGAAGACTTTGTGTTCGGATGCGAAAGGCACGCCATATGCGGCGAGCAACTCTTTTGACGCAGCCTCGGACAAGGTGGATGAACTTATAGATGACACGGCTATATACCGTAGTCAATACCCCGTCTTCGGAAGGGATGAACTGCGTCTAAGAGGTGTGGTTAGCGATCAATGAGCCTATTTCGCTGGCCATTTCACCAATCACGAGGTGTCCCGCAGGGAGCTCCACAAGAGATGAGTGTGTGATTTGTGCAGCGATATGCCGAGACTTTGAAATGTCAACCCATCGATCTTGTAGTCCACCAATCACGAGACATGGAGAACTGATAAGCGGAAGATCCTCTTCGATGTCAATACGGATGTCGAGTTCCAAGTGTGCGTCCGATCCTGGTTGCACTGTTGACGCCGCCATCGCGACGGCACCCTCCCACATTGGCTCGATGACTTCCAACGTCTCAGGGGTATAGCCATCAACGAGCGCATACCGAATGAATAAATCCGGTCCGATAGCAATCAGTCGACGCCACAAATCAAAAGTTCCCCGCATGCGAGCGTCGCTTCGAGACCAACCGCATAGTGATGTCACTGAAAGCACTTCAGACGTGTACCGAGCAGCCGTATGCAGTGCACAAACGGCGCCGAGTGAATAACCCACTACATGGAATGTCTCGTGTCCAAGATGTTTCATCAACGCAACAGCATCGCTCACGATGGCATCAAGATCGAGCGGTTCTGTTGGCATTTGTGACTCGCCGGAACCAGGAAATTCAAAAACAATCCACGTGCGCCCTTGGGTGCATGCCTCTCGCACTTGATCCCAAGCATTGCCTGCTTGCGTCGTTCCATGAAATGCCAAAACAGCAGGACCAGAGCCGTTGACGTTGTAACCGATGATGCGTCCGTTGTGTTCAAAAACTGCCATGCAACGACGGTAGACGATGAATTGACTAATTATGAGCGCAGAAGTGCGGACCGAAAGAACTGAATGACGTGTTCTTGATGATCTGAAACATTCTTCTCATTCATGGCATTGTCATCAATGAGTCCGTCAACAAATGGTGAGTCTGAGAAATACGTCAGAATGGCGCCATAACCAGTAATTAGAAGATGTCGAGCATCGAGTCGTGTGAAGACTCCTGTATCCATTTGGCTTTCGAGATACTTCACTGCACTGTCGAAGAATGGCCGTAGAACGCCCGAAAGATCGATGCCAAGATGAGTCCCGCCATCGAGGGCTTCACGTCGCATTATTCGCACGTAGTCGGGTGTTTCAGCAAACAGGTTGAGACATGCACGAAGGACAAGTTCTGCTTTGTCCCATCCCGTTGCTGGTACTTCAACGGCTTCGTCAAGACGTTCCATCCAGTCGGACAGCAGACGTTCAAACACATCTCCGTACAAAGCCTCTTTACTGGCAAAGTGATGCAACAAACTAGGTCTACGAATCCCAACACCTGCCGCAATGTCATTCAAAGACGTGCCTTCGTATCCCTTCTCAGCAAAGCACTTGAGGGCCTCGTCAAGAATCTGGTCCCGTGTCGATGAGACAGATTCAGGGTTTGTGGCGTTGGACACTGGGACAACATATCGCCAGAACTGCCTACCTACCAGTAGGTAGTGCGTTATGGTGCTCTTATGAATTCAGTTCTGCACTCTCTCCTCGTTGCATTCATTGCTGCTGCGATTGTCACCACAGTGGCCAATACCTGCACAACGGTGTATCTGCATCGGGGATTGAGTCATCGCGCACTTACCCTTCATCCATCAGTGGCATGGATCTTTCGGGCATTGATTTGGCTATCAACTGGAATCAAGCCGAAAGAATGGGTTGCAGTGCACCGTAAACACCATGCATTCACCGACTCTGAAGGAGACCCACACTCCCCTGTCCTTTTGGGCTGGAAGCGGGTGCAAAAGGGAAACGTCATGTTGTATCGAGAAGCACTGGCTGACAAGAGCATCATTTCTAAATACGCGAAGGATCTCCCGGACGACAAGTGGGATCGAATGTTCTTCGGGCACAACAAGACTGGCTTAATTGCAGGAATAGCAATTTTGATGCTTGTCCTCGGGCCATGGACAGGATTACTTGCAGCCTTTATTCATGCAAACGTGTATTTGGCTGTGAATGCTGGAGTTAATGCTCTCGGTCACCATTTCGGGCGACGTCCTTATGCAAATCAAGCAACAAATCTTCAATGGCTCGCCATCCTCACGATGGGCGAAGGACTGCACAACAACCACCATGCAGCACCATCGTCACCGCGACTGTCTCACAAGCGAGGTCAAATCGATCCAGGCTGGTGGGTCATCAGCACTCTGAAAACTTTCAGATTGGCGACCCTCCGCTTTAGCGATGTACGACTTTCTCGCGCAGCACGTACGGGTACTGCCTAAAGCACAACTACTCTGACACCATGTCGGACATCATTACTTGTCAGCACTTCTTCGATGGCGAAGTCATGCATAGTGCGCGACAACTCACTTCCGATAATGGGGTTATTAGCTCGATTGAACCATTCGACGGCGTCGCCGAGCATTATCTGGTTACTCCCGGTTTCGTCGATATTCAGATGAATGGTTTCGAACAGTGGGATGTCGCTCGCTCTTCAGAACTGGAACTGAACGCTCTCGGTGTTCGGCTCAGAGAGCTTGGAACAACGACTTGGTTGGGGACCATTACAACCGCGCCATTGGATTCGCTTTCGCGATCGATTGCGACCATTGATGGTGCAATTAATTCGAACCTTGCTACGGGTTGTGGTGGGATTCATCTAGAAGGCCCATTTCTTGGGGATGCTCCTGGTGCACACAATCCTGCATGGATAATCCCGCTTGATGAAGACTGGATCACAGAGTTACCGACGAGCGTTCGTCTGGTCACACTTGCGGCCGAGCAAAGTAATGCAGCGTCTGGAATCTCACTTCTACGAAACAAGAACATTTCAGTCTCGCTCGGACACTCAAGGCCCACTCATGGGCAATGGACACAGTGCCGAGACGCGGGTGCACACATCGTGACTCACTTGTTTAATGGCATGAGTGGAGTCCATCATCGCGAAGACGGACTTGCGCTTTTCGCCTTGAATGACCGAGAAGTATTCGCTGGTCTCATAGGCGATCTAGTTCACGTGTCTCCGCAGGCGATTGCTTTAGCTTTCACTGTCAAGGGAGATGGCCACATCTGTTTGGTATCCGACACTGTTGGTTGGTCTTCGTCGTGGGCACGTAAACGCAACATAGAGATTTGTGATGGTTCTCCCCGACTACCCGATGGCACCTTGGCCGGAAGCTCAACCCCACTGGCGATGTGTGTTCAACGCGTGGTCCAAGAAGCTGGGGTACCCATAGAACTAGCACTACGTGCTGCAACATCTGCCCCAGCCGATGCGGTCGGACTCTCTGGTGTTGGTCGTATTGCAATCGGGCATCCAGCAGATTTCGTGTCACTTGACGACTCGCTCCACGTGGTGGGGACATGGAGCCGATTAG
This sequence comes from Ilumatobacteraceae bacterium, assembly GCA_044353425.1. Classification (GTDB taxonomy): domain Bacteria; phylum Actinomycetota; class Acidimicrobiia; order Acidimicrobiales; family Ilumatobacteraceae; genus UBA2093. The sequence continues at coordinate 13,922 of JBILBZ010000006.1, forward strand.
TGTCTCTACGTGGCTAACAAACTGACTGCAGATCAAGACAAACAGGCAATCGCCCTTATTCGCGGGATTGCGCTCGACGCTCCTTTGAAGGCAAAAAGTGGTCATCAAGGAACTGCAATGTCCCTTGCGCCACTTGCGCACGTTCTGTACAGCCGAATTCTCAAGCACGATCCATCACAACCTCTTTGGTTGAATCGCGACCGTTTCATCTTGTCGAATGGTCACGCATCCATCCTCCAATACGCCATGTTGTACCTCGGCGGTTGGGGCCTCTCTATGGACGACTTGAAGAACTTCCGTCAGTGGGGTTCGGCAACGCCGGGACACCCAGAAGTAGGACATACAGCAGGTGTTGAAGTTACAACTGGTCCACTTGGTCAAGGGTTTGCCAATGCGGTGGGAATGGCAATCGCTGAAAGTCACTTACGTTCTGTTCATGGTCCAGACGCAGTTGACCACCACACCTATGTGATTGTCGGTGATGGATGCTTGATGGAAGGTGTCAGCCACGAAGCTGCATCGCTGGCGGGTCACCTCAAACTCGACCATCTTGTCTGCGTTTTTGATGACAACAAGATCACTATTGATGGTTCCACAGATCTGACATGCACCGATGACGTCCCAGCACGCTTCCGCTCATACGGTTGGAATGTCATTGAAGCTGGTGAAATCGCAGAAGATTGCGACGCGTTGGAGTCAGTACTTCTTGCAGCAAAGAATCATTCCGGTGCACCGACCATGATTGTGTTGCGTACACACATCGGTTTCCCATCACCGGAGATGACCGATAAGCACGAAGCACATGGCAACCCGTTCACCGCTGAGCTTGTCACCTCCGTCAAGAAAGTAATGGGAATCCCAGATGAGCCATTCTGGGCACCAGAGGATCTTGTGGCCTCCTACCGTTCACATGTTCTGTCTCGCGGTAGTGCATCACGCATTGCATGGGAGTCATCAATTTCGCCAGATGCAAAGAAGAAGCTCAACGATCAGCATTCAACTGTTGACGTCAAAACCCTTACTGCAGCCCTGCCGGTCTATGACGCTTCGACGAACCTCGCAACACGTCAAGCTTTTCAGAAAGTTATTGAAGCAACCGATGGTGTCCTTCCACACGTGATTGCCGGTGCCGCTGACCTGACAGGTAACACCGGAGCCAAGCTGTCGGCCGCAACGGGGTATTCGTCATCGAACCCATCAGGCAAGCAGGTGTATTACGGCATCCGTGAGCATGCAATGGGTGCTGCAATGGTTGGCATGGCTCTTCACGGAGGCGTCATTCCGGTTGGTGGAACATTCTTTGTGTTCGCCGATTACATGCGACCATCCATTCGCCTCGCAGCTCTATCGGGCGCGCGTTGTGTGTTTGTCTTCAGTCACGACTCTGTCGGAGTTGGAGAAGACGGTCCCACACACCAGCCGATTGAACACTTGTCTTCCTTGCGTTCGATTCCCGGCTTACAGGTCATTCGTCCAGCTGATCCGAATGAGACTGCACATGCATGGCTCACGGCTGTCACTCACAACGGTCCAACGGCCATCATTCTCAGCCGCCAGAATGTCCCGTCCGTCACTGACGGTTCTGCTGTTCAGCCAGGAGGAGCAATCATCAAGAAGGCCTCATCTCCTGTTGCAACGATTATTGGGACAGGTTCTGAGGTCGGCACCGCATTAGAAGCATCACTTCTCCTCGAAGCAGACGGAATTGCTGTGAATGTTGTGTCTCTCCCCTCGTGGGAACGATTCCTTTCTTTGCCTGAATCTGAGAGAGACGCGATCATTCCTACGTCTCTTCCGCGAATCAGTGTCGAAGCTGGTTCAACATTCGGCTGGGCAGCAATCGCTACACACAGCGTTGGTATCGATCGTTTTGGAGCCAGTGCTCCGGGAAATGTCGTAATGGAGAAGTTGGGCATCTCTGCAAGCAACGTTGCAGCCACCGTCAAGAGGGCAATCGCGTAGTGAGCGAAATTCTGCTCCGCACCTACTCGGAACAGGGACAGAGTCCCTGGCTCGACAACTTGCAACGCAGTTACATCACGTCAGGAAAGCTGGCCGAGCTCATTGCAGCGGGTGTGCGTGGATTGACATCAAACCCCACCATCTTCCAAAAGGCCATTCAAGGGTCTGCAGATTACGATGATCAATTCTCCTCTGAGATTCGACAGGGAGCTTCTCCCCTTGAGGCTTATTGGTCTCTCGTGATCAAGGACATTAACGATGCACTTGACGTCTTTTCTGGCTTGTATGAATCATCAAAGGGCGTTGATGGGTTCGTGAGTGTTGAGGTGGACCCGCGCCTGGCCCGTGACGGCGTCGGAACACTGACTGCTGCTCGAGAGCTTCACGAAAGAATCAATCGATCGAACGTCATGATCAAGATTCCCGCAACAAAGGAAGGTCTTCCAGCAATCCGACAGATGATTGCTGAAGGACGCAGCGTCAACGTCACGCTCATCTTCAGTCTTGATCGTTATCAAGAGGTGATGGATGCATATGTGGAAGGGCTGGAGCAGAGGGTCAAAGCCAATCTTCCCATCGACAACATTCAAAGCGTTGCCAGTTTCTTTATCAGTCGAGTTGACAACGACATCGATGCTGCACTGAACAGCATCGGATCTGATTCTGCGCTTGCTTTAAGAGGCAACTCTGCGATCGCACAAGCCAAGTTGGCATATGCAGCCTTTGACAAAACCTTCTCTGGTGACAGATGGTCCGCACTCGCCGCTCACGGTGCCGCTGTGCAACGACCTTTATGGGCATCAACGTCTACGAAGAATCCTACGTATCCCGACACTTTGTACATTGATGAATTGATTGGACCGTTCACAGTTAACACAATTCCCGAAGCCACTCTGCATGCCTTTGCCGACCATGGAACTGTCACACGCACTATTGATGCGAATCTTGAAGATGCTGTCTCCACTTGGTCTGCGCTTGCTGATTTAGGGGTCGATGTTCGGCAAGTCGCTGAGAAACTCGAGAATGAAGGTGTTGCGTCATTCATTGCAAGCTTCGTAGAACTAATTGAAGCTCTTGAAACGAAAGCTTCTTCCTTAGGCTGATTACATGTCGAAGCACGCTGAGGGATCCGATTCTCTTGAGAGAATTGCCGCTGCCCTAAGCGCCGATGCTCCATCGGGCTTCAAGAGCAAGATGGTCGAACGTCTGGTGAAGGCGACAGCAGATCTCATTGAGAGTGATGCTTCTTCACTTGACTTCAAGATTGCTACGACGACTCTTGAGGAGATGACCCGAGCTTTCGACATGTTTGCGCCTTATCGAGACAAGCCAAAGGTCTCCATTTTCGGCTCAGCGAGAACAACACCAGAGAATCCGATCTATGGCCTCACGGCGCGTACAGCGAAGGCTCTGTCTGATTCTGGTTTCATGGTGGTCACCGGTGCTGGCCCTGGAATCATGGAAGCAGGCATGTTGGGTGCCGGTCGCGAGAATTCCATTGGAGTATCTATTCGTCTGCCATTCGAGACTGGCGCCAACTCGGTTATTGCCGGTGATGCAAAGTACGTGAGCATGAGGTACTTCTTCACAAGAAAACTCATGTTGGTGAAGGAGTCTCAAGCCTTTTTATGCATGCCTGGTGGGTTCGGCACCTTGGATGAAACCTTCGAATTGCTCACGCTTGCACAAACAGCGAAATCAGTGCCAGTGCCCATCGTTTTTATGGAAGTTCCTGGAGACCCTTTCTGGACCCCTTTGATGGACACCATGGAGCCCCTGCTTCGTCGCCACGGTTTGATCTCAGACAATGACCACACTCTCTATAGAATTGCTGATTCGATTGAAGATGCTGTTGAGGAGATTGTTGGTTTTTACTCGAACTATCACTCCATTCGCTTTGTTAACGATGTGATGTACGTGCGAATGCAGAGAGAGATTCCTTCTTCCGATTTCGCTGTCATAGCTTCTGAGTTTGCCTATCTCGCAGCTGACGGTTTCATAGAACAAACGGTTCCTTCAGGAATTGAAGTGAAGGAAGCAGATCACTCTGAGCTCTTTCGCGTATCAATGCGTTATGCCGGCAAAGGGTTCGCGTCGTTGCGACCCTTCATCGATGCCATCAATCGTTATTAGTCTCGAACTAAGTGATGAACGGCTTTATCAACAGCACGTCTCGCTTGAGAAATCTGCTTCTCCATAGCGGGTCGTGTTGACTCTCCACGTTCGATGGCATCTGACAATAAGAGCATCGATGCATCGTTTAGCCGCTCGGAGATTGCCTTCAGCTCTTCCACTATCGCATCAATCTGATCCATGGTTCATCTCCGTTTTGTGTCGAGTTCATCTAAAGAATAGAAGTGGATACTGCTTCCCGATGTCCACATGGCGTATCGTATGACCGTGCTACGTGAAGAAGAACCCCGCGAGTGGGTCAGTTTTGAAGACCCAGATGAACTTCGTACTTGGATGATTGACGCGACCTTTTTTCGCTCCAATTACAAGTGCATCTACGGAGAAGGTTGCAAGGGTGTTCATGATGATCCAACGCCAGAATTGATGCAAGGGTGCTGCTCGTTCGGTGCGCATTTCCTTGATGACAAAGATCTGAAGTCTGTTAAGAAGTCTGTGAAGCGCTTAGAGCCGCGCCATTGGAAGAACTACGACAAGGGTCGTGACAACAAGTGGCTAATGACGGAGAAGGATGGCGGCAAGAAGACGGCTGTGGTCAAGGGCGCTTGTATCTTCCACAACCCGCCTGGATTCGAAGGCGGAACCGGCTGTGCATTTCATATTGCAGCCGTTGAAGCAAATGAGCGCCACATGGACTGGAAGCCCGATGTGTGTTGGCAGGTGCCTCTTCGTCTCGAAGAACACGTGGAAGATGGTGGATACGTCGTTTCAACCATTCGTGAATGGAAGCGTCGTGACTGGGGAGACGGTGGAGACGACTTCCACTGGTGGTGTACTGAGTCTCCCGATGCATTCGTCGGGAAGGACCCTGCATATGTGTTCTTCAAAGACGAGATCACCGAGATGATGGGTGAAAAGAGCTACAAGATTATGGTCGCTCAGTTGCAGCGGCCAACTGCAGTTCCGCTCCCGCACCCAGCGGTGCGTTCACGGACTACAAAGAAAAAGAAGTAGTTCTACTTCCCTTTCGTTTGGCGACGGCGATCCTCGACTGTGAGGAAACGCTTACGAATACGAATTGCCTTCGGCGTAACTTCAACAAGTTCGTCATCGCCAATCCATTCAATAGCAGTTTCCAATGTGTGAATGATCGGTGCGGACAGTTTCGGACCGTCGTCGTGGCTGTGCGTACGGATGTTGTTCTTTTCCTTCGCACGCACAACGTTGAGAACCATCTCTTCGTTACGGGCAGCCTGACCAACGACCATTCCTTCATAGACCTCGGTACTTGGATCGAGGAAGAATTCGCCACTCTTTTGCAAGTTGTCCAAGGCGTATGCGGTTGTTGTTCCCATACGATCTGAAATCATTGCGCCGTTTGTACGGTGTGGAAGGTCTCCTGCCCACGGCATCCAGCCAGCATGAGTCTGGTTCAAAAGAGCGGTACCACGTGTTGATGTCATCAACATTGAGCGGAACCCGATGAGACCACGTGAAGGCGCTTCAAAACTCACAATAGTTCGTCCTGGGTCGCCTGCGCGAAGTTCAGTAACACGACCCTTACGAGGAGCAAGAGTCTGTGTGATCACACCCACGAATTCATCAGGAACGTCGCATGTTCCCGATTCGAGTGGCTCGTGCTTCTTGCCGTTGATTTCTTTGGTGATTACCTCGGGACGACCAACTTGAAGTTCGAAACCTTCACGACGCATGTTTTCGATAAGAACTGCAAGCTGCAACTCACCACGACCAGCAACACTCGTAACATCAGGTGAGTCAGTGTCGGTGATCTTGATGGACACGTTGCCCAAAATCTCTTTGTTCAAGCGATCTCGAAGGTGACGACTGGTAACGAACTTTCCTTCTCGGCCGGCATATGGGGATGTATTGACGCCGAAGGCCATGCGAATAACCGGCTCGTCAACTTCAAGACGAGGCAATGGCGTGGTGACTTCAATCGCTGACACTGTGTCGCCCACTTCAACCTCTGGAATACCAGCGAGAACAAAAAGGTCTCCAGCAGAAATTTCGTCAACTTCCGTACGACCAATGCCGTCAAAAACACTTAACTGTGCAATGCGACGACGAATAGGCGTTCCGTCAGAATCTTTGCCCCACAGAGCTACGGTGTCGCCCTTGTGCATGACACCACTATGAACACGGCCAATCGCAAGGCGACCCAAGTAATCGGAAACGTCCAGGTTGGTGACAAGTGCAGTCAAGGGCGCATTCGCGTCATGTGTCGGCGCTGGAACGGTATCGAGGATGGTTTCAAGCAAGCAGGACAAGTCTGCATCTGCCGGCGGCATACCAATGCCGCGCATCGCGCGCCCCTCACGTGCAACGGCAGAGATCACCGGGAACGTGAGTTGATCATCATTTGTGGCGAGGTCTAAGAACAACTGCTCAACTTCTTCTAAGACTTCCTGTGGGCGGGCGTCACCACGGTCAACCTTGTTAATGACAAGAATTGTTGGCAAACCGAGTCCAAGAGCCTTTGACAACACATACCTGGTCTGAGGCAATGGACCCTCTGCGGCGTCAACCAGCAGAACAACACCATCAACAAGAGCTAATGCTCGTTCTACTTCTCCACCGAAGTCGGCGTGGCCTGGCGTGTCCACCAAATTGATGAGGGTGCCATTGAAGGTGATACGAGCAGCTTTTGCGAGAATTGTGATGCCTCGCTCGCGCTCTTGGGCGTCAGAGTCCATCACGCGGTCGACGACAGCTTGGTGTGCTGCAAACGCTCCGGTGGAGCGAAGAAGGGTATCTACAAGGGTGGTCTTGCCGTGGTCGACGTGAGCGACCATAGCGACATTACGAAGTGCACTCATGGGGGGTGTTCAAATTTCTGTCCAAAGGACGGTTTTAGGCGAGATCGTCGTCCGAGTCATCGTCATCATCATCGAAGGTCACGCCGTAGCGCTCCGCGATGGCTGCGTATTCGTCGTCCTCTGCTGGGTTCTCCCGATCCGAACCGCCGAAACCTAGGTCTGCAGCACTAGGGCCTGCTTGCTTCAATTTGCGCGCTTCTTCGAACCGGCGATGTCGACCTTTTTTCATGGTCGGTCTCCGAACAGTGTGTGGCACAAGGCCGTGTGGACAATCCTGACGAGTTTACATAGGTCTCAGTCGAAATGACGGACATTGCCCTATCCAGACGTGACATCAACCAACCGGAGGCCATTTCCACCGTTTTCGTTAGTAAATGTGAGGGCTTTACGTCCAGCAACGAGGTCCTCGATATCCCGACCGACGATGTCAGCCCTCCAGCCCTGGCTCATACGCGCGCCCGGGGCCCCGCCCAAGAGGTCGTTGATGTCTTTTCGTGTACCAAGAAGTCCGGCATCGAGATTGCTCTGACGAGCTAGTTCTGTCACCCATGCAGACACCAAAGTGGCGGCGGGTCTCATTGATTTATCGAGGTCATCGCCATCGTGAGTGGGAAAGGAAAGTTCCCCCTCCGAAGACCTCTCGGTACCGGTTTGGACAGCCTCCAGCAGGGCTCGGCCTTGCTGCCCGCCCACATGACGATTGTCAACCCCACGACTTTGCAACATGTCTTCTGCGGTACGAGGAGCTTTCTGTGCAATGCCCAGGATTGCGATGTCTGACAAAACATGACGAGGTGGAAGGTCTAGATCCATTGCGCGGTTCTCTCGCCATTCAGCAATTGCTTGTGCGACCCAGCGGGCTCTCCCCTTCAAAGTGCGCACATCCTTCACGCGAAGCCATGCATCCTCTGGAGGGTTGGGTCCGGTTGGCCGTGTACGAAGTTCCTCGCATGCATCGGTGGCCCACTGCATACGACCACGTTCTTCAAGTTCATTGAAAATGATGGAAGAGAGTTCAGCGAGATATGCAACATCCGATGCCGCATAGACCAATTGATCCTTAGTCAATGGACGCCTCAACCAATCAGTCAATCGATCACCTTTGGGGACAATCACTTTTAAGTACGACTGCAAAAGTGATGCGAGCGACGGCTGGGAGTAACCAAGGAAACCAGCACACAATTGTGTGTCAAGCATTCGCGACGGTATGTAGCCGCAGCTTTGGGCCATGACATCAAGGTCTTGTTGCGCTGCATGTAGAACACACATTCCGGGTCCGTCGAATAACGGTCGAAGCAGTTTCATATCAACCATCAACGGGTCAATAATGACGATTCGTTGCGATGTTGCAATCTGAACTAGGGCCAGCTGAGGAAAGTAAGTCTTCTCGCGATGGAACTCAGTATCCAAATAAAAATGAGATTCACTCAATGATTCTTGAGTGAATTCGATTAAATCCTTGTCGGAGTCAATCCAGTCAAACGTGATCTCAGGACGGTCTGTCACCGGTCATCACTTCATTTCCTTCAATAATCCAAGCGGCCGTACCACCGACAACATTGATGAAGTGCGAGCCATCAAACTCGGGAAGATTCGAAAGAAACTCACATGCGCGAGCGCTACGTCCACCTAATTGGCAGACAACGTAAATAGTCTCGTGTTTTGTGATTGAGGAGAACTTTTCCGTCAATTCACTGAGAGGCACGTTGATAGCTCCAGGGATGTGTCCGTCGGTGTACTCGTCAATTTCGCGAACGTCCACAACATAAGTGGAGTTCACATCAGCAAAATCAGTAATGGATATCTCGGACCAACTCATCAGGAAAGATTAGTTGTATCGCCGTCAGCAACAAGGTCTGCAGGTGAATTGATATTGCGAACTGCCACGGCAGGCACTGGGACTTCTGCGACGTCGAGGAGGACTGCGGCACGATGAACGGCCCGCTCATTTCGTTTCCACACTGATTCGAGGGTCTTGAGACACTCGCCCTTTGACCAAGCAGCGCACAGCCAATTCAACCGATCAGTACGTCCCACAGTTGCCTGCGCATCAGGGAGAGCACGAACCAAACTAGAGATGACTGAATCCGTCACGAAAGGCATGTCACAGGACAAAACGACAACCGCATCATATGAAGAACCCTTCAACGCGGTAATCACTCCACCGAGGGGCCCTTCTCCTGGATACAGGTCCTTCTTCCAAGTGCCAGAGAATTTCTTTCCCCGAGCTTGAGTGCCACCGACAAAGAGAATCTCGGCGGCTCCAGCCGCTGTCGCCGCATCTGCAACGCGCTGTGCCATCGAGACGCCGTCAATTAGATACGTGGCCTTATCGGTACCCATACGCGTGCTGTCTCCCCCGATGAGGATGGCCACGGTGAAATCAGCGCCCGACATGATGTCAACGCTACGGGCAGAAATGAGCCTACAGTTGCCCTATGAGCACGATTCTCGCAGCAACCGACGCCGACACCCTTAAGAATGCAGCTCTCGGGCTTTCCGTTGGCTCTCTCCTGATAGCTGTTGTACTGATGAAGGTTATTTCTGGTGTAGTCGGCAAGATCATTTCAACAGTGGTCCTTGTCGCCATTGCGCTCGTCGGCTACTCCCAAAGAGCAGAAATCACAGATTGCATCGACAAAGTCAAGGCGGCTCCCGCATCAGCTGAAACACAATTGGAGATTCCAAAGACTCTCTCGTGCAAGTTCTTTGGCCAAGACATCACAGTCGACGTGCCGCAGATCAAGAATTAGGACTCAGATCGGCCAAGTGAGGCCGAATGAGAAGATCCGTAAAGGCAGCAGAGTGTGAATTCGGTGCGCCGTGCCCCGCTCCTTCTATCTCAACGCTTCGGGCGTTATGAAGGTTCGCACCCAACCACAGGGCGCCCTTTTTGTGGTGTTCCAAAGCTCGAGATCCGTACCCACACAGCACTGGACAATTGATGTCATCGACACTCCAGGGAGCTGCTTCGCGAATTGATTGCAACTCTGCCGTTAATGCAGATCCTTCAGAACGTCTTGCTTCTTTTGTGGTTTCAGGTAACAGGCCCCATCGCTTTTGTCCGATGAGACGGATCATGAACGCTTCAGCTGCCTCACTGGTCGGTACCTGAAGACTGGTGGCACCGGCTGTATTCCTCGGCCACCATTCGAACCATGACAACGGGGTCTCATACGTTGAAACAGCACGTATCTGTTCGCCGAGAAGAGCGGCAGTAGCCAGGGCGATATTGCCCCCGAAACTATGGCCAATGAGAATCGCCTCCCGTCCGTTCAAAATGCTGACGACGTCTTCAACATTTCCAGGAACGTTGAATGGACCCGCATGCGAATTGTTCTGTGCATATCCTCGACGGTCAAAACGGATGACATGGGCTTCTTTATGAATCTGACGCGAGACACGAAGCATTCCTGCAGCTCTATCCAGTGAACCGTGAATCAGCAGAACCAGAGGCATGCCTGGGGTGCCTTCTTCAACAAACTGAAGCCCATTCTCCGTTGAGTGAGGAACAGTCGTAGACATCGCTTTATCATTTCACATCAATGGAACTGATACTTGTACGACATGCCCTTCCGCTTCGCCGCGAGAACGTCGATGGGCCAGCTGACCCAGAATTGTCCGCGGATGGTCATGCGCAAGCAAAGCACTTTGCTGAGTACATGGCGCTCGAGCATATTGATGCGATCTACACCAGTCCGATGAAGCGCGCTATGCAAACAGCTGCTCCCCTTTCGCACTTAAAGAATCTTCAACCAATCGTTGTAGACGGTGTCGCTGAATACGATCAACATTCCAACGAATACATTCCCGTTGAAGAACTGAAAGCCAACAATGATCCACGTTGGCAGGAGATTGTTAATGGTGGATGGGCTTCACAAGAGCCTGCTGAAGAGTTCACCATTCGCGTCAATGATGCTTTGAATAAAATCGTTCGCGAGAACAAAGGTGCAAAGGTCGTTGTGACGTGCCATGGCGGAGTTATTAACGAATACCTTTCAAAAGTTCTCGGATTACAGACCGGACAGTTCTTCTATCCCAACTACACATCGATCCATCGAATCGCTGCCTCTAGTTCGGGACACCGAAGCGTTCTATCTATCAATGAGACAGCTCATCTTCGCGGCACAGGCCTTCCCGTTGGGCTTTTCAATGGATAAGACAACCTCTTCACTCTTCGGTTTTCTTGACAGTTCACCGACACCGTTCCATGTGGTGCAGTCGACAGTGCAGATGCTCGAACAAAGCGGATATGTGGCTCAGACATCCCTCGCTATCGAATTGGTAACAAAGGGCTATTTCGTGCGAGATGGTGCAGTCATTGCATGGTCGCTCGGTGAAAAGAATGCTCCTCTACGAATCATTGGAGCCCATACTGACTCGCCCAATCTTCGTGTCCAGCCGAATCCGAACATTCAGACAGCAGGTTGGTCGCAGTTAGGAATCGAGATTTATGGCGGGGTTCTTCTGAACTCGTGGCTCGATCGCGATCTTGGTTTGGCCGGTCGTGTCATCTTTGCCGATGGTTCAGTTGCCCTCTTCAACGACGACACAGCACTCGCCCGAGTACCGCAGTTGGCGATTCATCTTGATCGTGAAGTGAATGAACGGGGCGTTCATCTCGATAAGCATCAACACACGGTGCCCGTGTGGGGAACAAATGCACCCACGTTTCATGAGTGGCTCTCTCAAAAGACTGGTCGAAACGACATCACTTCCTACGACGCACATCTCTATGACATCACCCCTGCATCTCTACTCGGAGTTGATCAATCGCTCATCGCGAGTGCTCGGCTTGATAACCAGCTCTCTTGCTGGGCTGCTTTGCAGGCAGTTACTTCCCGTAAAAGCGAGTTCAATGTCGTCGTCGTACTCAACGACCATGAAGAAGTGGGTTCAGAGAGCATTACAGGCGCTGCGGGTCCGATGCTCGAATCTGTAATCGATGCGATCTTCCACCATCACGGGATTACCCCTTTGCAACGACATGATCTGTTGGCATCCTCGTGGTGCTTATCGGCAGACAATGCTCATGCTGTCCATCCGAATTATCAAGAGCGACACGATCCCCGACACGGACCGCGAGTCAATGATGGCGCTGCACTCAAACTGAATGGCAATCAGAGATATGCAACAACAGCTCGAGGGGCTGCCCATATGCGCAGTATTGCCGATTCGGAGAATGCTCCTTTGCAAATGTTTGTCAGCCGAAACAACATGCCATGTGGATCAACAATCGGACCGATCACATCGACACGACTTGGAATTGAAGCAATTGATATTGGAGTCCCGCAGCTATCGATGCATTCGGCACGAGAATTGTGTGGCGCTCAGGACCCTGGTCATTTGGTCTCATTGATGAGCGGGTTTATTGCGCGTTAGGCGTATTCGGAGTACCAGCAAGCTGTTGTGCTTCATCAAACAGACGCTGTAGTTCAACCGTGAGTTGTTCCGTGATGTCCTTTACGGCTGAACGAGGAATACGCCCACTGTCATCTGCGACGGCCACAATTGGTTCACCGATCACAAGCACACACTTGCGAGGATAAATCATCTTTGAGCCCTTCGGCATCACGCCTTCTGAACCACCGATTCCTACAGGAATGATGGGAACCCCCGCTTTGACCGCAACGTAGGCGGCGCCGTCGAAAAGAGGTTGTACCAGGGGCCCCGATTGTCGGGTTCCTTCTGGGAATAGAACGAGAGGTTCACCGGCCTCGAGCACTGCAATACATCTCTTCAATGCTTCACGATCTGCCGAGCCCCGTGTTACGGGGAAAGCCCCCAAGGAAGAAATGATCCAACCAATGGGCTTGATCTTCCAGATGGAATCCTTGCCCATAAACCGCATGCGACGTGCGGTAACTGCAGCTGCAAGTGGTGTGTCGATATTCGAGCGATGAATGGGAGCAAGAAGAAATGCGCCAGTTTTGGGAATGTTGTGCTTTCCGATGATTCTGGTCCGTGTATAGCCAACACAAATAGCAACAACCAGAGCGCGAAACAATGTGTAAAACACGCGACTGAAACGTGAATAACCCGCCATAAAGGTGTCTACTTCAGCCACGATTTCCTCCGGAAAGGTTTGCATAGTGAGAAACGATTAAGCCGACCACTTCTTCAATTGTGCGCCCAGTCGAATCAACCACGATGGCATCAACGGCGGGACGAAGAGGAGAATCCTGTCGCTCAGAATCAATGCGGTCTCGCTCTGCAATGTTGTGCGCTATCTCTGACAACTGACCACCGGTTTGACCTACACGGCGGCTTGCCCGTTCCTCGGGAGACGCGGTGAGAAATATCTTCACATCAGCATTGGGAAAAACCACTGTGCCTATGTCCCTACCTTCAACAACTCCGCCATTGTGCTGTTGAATCCATCGCTGTTGTTGTGACCGCATAGCAGAACGCACAGGACTGTGAGCCGCGATCACGCTCACAATGGAAGCAATGTCTGAGGAGCGAATTTCCTGCGACACATCTTCGCCATTCAAGCAACACTGAGCGCCATCAAGTGTGATGTCAACAGTCTCTGCAATGGTGGCAACAGCTTGTTCATTCGTCGATGAAATTCCTGTGCGGACACTTTGTAGCGCAACACATCGATACATAGCACCAGTGTCGAGATATGGAAGTCCAGTTGCTTCAGCGACAAGCTTTGCAACGGTTGACTTCCCCGCACCTGCAGGACCATCGATAGCGATGACTGTCAAGAGCTACCAGCTGGTACCGAGAGGACGACCTTCGTCGTACCCAGCCGAACTCTGCACGCCCACCACTGCGCGCTCATGGAACTCCTCCAGGCTTGCTGCACCCGCGTAGGTACAAGACGAACGCAAACCAGCAACTATCTGATCGATGATGTCTTCAACGCCAGGTCGTTGAGAATCGAGGTACATGCGCGAGGAACTAATGCCCTCTTCGAAGAGTTCCTTCTTTGCACGTTCAAAAGCTGTTTCAGTTCGCGTGCGATTCTTGACTGCACGATTCGAAGCCATACCAAAGCTCTCTTTGTACAGACGACCTTCGGTATCGCGAAGCGTGTCAGCTGCCGACTCGTATGTGCCTGCCAACCAAGACCCAAACATCACGCTGGATGCTCCTGCGGCAACGGCAAGCGCGACGTCACGCGGGTAACGCACTCCACCATCAGCCCACACATGCTTGCCCATGGATCGTGCAACCTCTGCACTCTCCAGAACTGCAGAGAATTGAGGACGACCGACGCCGGTCATCATTCGCGTTGTACACATTGCACCCGGCCCGACACCTACCTTGATGATGTCAGCTCCAGCATTGATGAGATCACGGGTGCCGTCTCGAGTCACTACGTTGCCAGCAACGATGGGCACGCTGGGAGTGGCTGCCCGCACTGCTTCAATCGCACGAATCATTGATGCTTGATGTCCGTGAGCTGTGTCAATGACCAAAACATCCACACCTAGAGAAACCAAGTCCCGAGCCCGCTGTGCAGGATCTCCATTGATACCGACTGCAACTGAGGTGAGGAATTCGCCACGGCTGTTTAGCGCTGGTTTGTAAATCGTGGAACGAAGCGCTCCCTTGCGAGTAACCGCGCCCACAAGGACACCATTCGAATCAATGACCGGTGCAAAGGAAAGACGCTGTTCAACAAGCGCATCATGAATCTCAGACACTGACTGCGAGTCCTTGAAGCAGACCATGTCGAGATTCATGACATTCTTCAACTGTGTGAACCGGTCGAAACCAGCAGCGTCGTGTTCTGTAAAGACTCCGAGTGGACGATTCTGTTCATCGACAACGATGACCGCACCATGTGCGCGCTTGTGAATCAAGCTGATTGCCTCACCAAGGGTGTCCTCGGGAGCCAACGTAATGGGAGTCTCGAATACTGGATGTCGAGATTTCACATGTTCGACGACAGTCTGGATGATGTCGAGAGGAATATCTTGCGGTAACACCACAAGACCTCCGCGACGCGCAACAGTTTCTGCCATGCGGCGACCAGCCACTGCAGTCATGTTGGATACCACGATGGGTATGTTCGTTCCGATCTGGTCGGCTGTGCTGAGGTCGACATCGAGCCTGGATGCAACATTCGACATGGACGGAACCATGAAGACATCGTTGTATGTCAGGTCGTGCGCGGGAGTCTGCTGTAGGAAGCGCATAGGGCGTCACGAGACTACCGTGTCAGCATGAGTTCATCAGAGAACAACCCTGTGGTCCTTGT
>JBILBZ010000156.1:0-3159 GCA_044353425.1 Ilumatobacteraceae bacterium
AGACCAAGCAGATGGAGGGTGCCCGCCCGCCGCAAGGCAATCCATCGGGTAGGTCGCATAGAGGGATGGTCACCACTCGTTCGCGAGTACAGAACCCCGCTTATAGGGTGGCTCACCGTCGCCCCCCCACCCTTCGTTACAGAAGGTGTGCTGTCTCGTTCATGCCGGACAAAGATGGCCCACGTGCACCGTGTGAGACACGACAAATGGATGCCCTATCGAGATGGCAACGCCATGTCACTTCAGGCCCCACACCTAATGCCCAAGTGATCGCACTCTTGATCGGGGAGACGTGACTCACGACCACAATGTCGCGTTCTTTTGACTCAGTGAACAACTCTTCCAGAGCTGGTCTCACACGGATGTCGAGTTCTACCAAGGTCTCACCGTTCGGCGGACGAAAATGTGGATCATGTCGCCACTCTTGCCATTTCGCCTGATCAACATCACGAAGCGCAACACCATCCCAGTCACCGTAATCAAGTTCTATGAATCTTTCGTCCACTTCAACTTCGTCAGAGATAGCTGCCGCTGTTTGTTTAGCGCGCTGTAGCGGACTCGACACCACACGTGCGTTTGGATACTGCGAACGAATATGAATTCCGCAACGCATTGCCTGCGCCATACCCTCGTTATCAAGAGGCAGATCAATTCGTCCTTGCAACAGCGCTTGTGCATTCGCCGTTGTTTGTCCGTGACGCAAGAGAATCAACACGTGCCCACTCCCCCTTGAGTTACCCCCACGAGACGACCGGTGCGCAGGAAACGTTGACGCGCGTCAAGCGACGACAACGAGTGTGTCTTCCATATCCACGCAAGCATGAGCGCCCCAGCTATCTCAAGTGCGATATTCAGACTCCATCGATCAAAGCTGGGAAGGGGTCTGTTATCGAAAGAGATTCCTGTGAGAGGCCACCAGAAGTTCTTCGTATTGTTGAATGCACCATCAAATACAAGATGCATGAACATGCCAATTGGCAATGCAAGCCAACGACGACGTCGAATTGAACCACGGCGCGCTATCGCCATCACTGCAACTAGCGCGACAATGGGTGCGATAATTGAATGCATCGCCCATGCCCCACCAGTTGTGATGTCGATGATGTCAGGCAGCAGTGCGCCAAGGGCAAGTACCCGATAATCAAATTGGTCATCTCGGAAGACAAACCACACCGCCAGAAATGACGTACCTACAAACCACAAAAGCATTGGTGTCAGGCTAGGCAGTTCTAGCCCGCGCGCACGGACGCTGGTAAGCCCCTTGCGCAGCTGTACACAAACGTGCGTAAAGGATCCACGCCCACAATTGGAGTTAGTGGGTTTAAATCGGTGGGCGCGATGGTTGTTCCGGGGTCAACGACTCGCACTACAGGGCCAGTGAACACCGTGGTTGTTGGAGCAATGGTCGGTGTAGCAGGAGATGTTGTCACGGTTGGTGGCGCAGACGTGACAGGTACCGGCACTGTGGTTGTCGTTGTGTTCGGCACCACTGTTGTGACTGGCCCCGTTGCTGAACGAGGCAATCTGCCCGACACCAACTCGGCAATGCAATCAAGCCCTGGCAGATACAAACGCATCGGATTTCGTGTGGGCCTTGGCGGTGCATCCCAGTCAAGATTCGGCAGACCAGCGTGAGCCTCATCCATAAAGGCTTTCCAAATTCTCACGGGATACGTATTGCCCGTTACTCGCGCAACGCCATCAGCCTTGAACTCAGGAATGTTCACCATTGGTGTGTACCCCTTCGGATCCCCCACCCACACTGCTGTTGTCAACTGCTTTGTAAAGCCCACAAACCATGCATTGGTGTTTTCATCTTGAGTGCCTGTCTTACCCGCTGATGGTCGCCTGTCCTTGAGTGGTGATCTGCGAGCTGTCCCCAACGTCATTGTCTTTTTCAAAATGTCGACCTCAGCATCGGCTACTTCTTTTGAAACCACCTGCTGCGGAGCTAACTGATGTTGATACAACAACCCGTTCGGGCCTTCAACCTTCTCAATGAAGTAGGGCTCGTGATGAATGCCACCGTTTGCGATTGTCTGCGCACCTGACGCAATGTCAAAGGGGCTGAACTCGTTAGCACCGGTTGAAAAACTCGCGTACGGCTGAATCTTGTAGTTCTCTCGCGTGAGGTACATCGATGAAGCAACTCTGTACATCGTGTTCACCACTCGATTCAATCCGACAATCTGTGCCAAGCGTGCGTATGCGCAGTTGATTGAAAGATACGTCTGCGCTTCCAAGGTCGCAACAGGGTTGCTGACACCTTTCGTAATCTTGAAAGGTTCTTCAGGAAGGCCGGGATTCGGCAATGTGCAGGGCAATGTTCCATCAATAATGTCGCTTGCCTGCACACCTGCTTCAAGTGCAGCCGTGAGCACAAACATCTTGATGCTTGAACCGGTTTGACGACGCCGCAGTGCAAGGTTGACTTCAGTTCGACCCGCAACAAAGCCAGGCCCGCCCACAAGAGCACGCAATGCTCCAGTGGCAGTGTCAATTGACACCATTGATGACTGGATGCCTGTTCTGTTTGCAGGCAAGTTCTTCTTTGCTGCTGCTTCTGCTTTTGCTTGCGCTTGCGTATCAAGTGTGGTCGTCACAGTGATACCACCGCGATACAACATGTTGAATCGCTCTTGATACGTTGCACCAAGAATCGTCGACTTGTTCAGAAGATAATCACGGACCATCTCAGTGAAGTACGTCCGGTTTGTACCCTGTTGAGGCACTTCGCGCTTTGTCTCCGGTACTTGGAAGCCCGTCTCAGCCTGCAGCGCGACTCCCTCTTCCTTCGTCACAAGTTCCACCTGCACCAATCGATCAATCACCTGATTGAAACGACGCTTGGAAGCCACTGGGCGGTTAATGGGGTCATACGAGGACGGTGCCTGCACCAGTCCGACAAGGAACGCTGCATCTGCAATAGAGAGCTCCGCAACCTTCTTGCCGAAGTACACCTCTGAAGCGGCTTGAATGCCATACGCATTGTTGCCAAAGAACACGGTATTGAGATATCTCTCCACAATCAGTTTCTTTGGCGTCGTCTTTTCCAACATCACTGCATAGCGCGCTTGGAGAATCTTGTATCGGCCATCTCGTGGAAGTCCGGCGAGGTATTCGTTCTTCACCACTTGCTGGGTGATTGTGGATGCACCT
>JBILBZ010000179.1:0-3121 GCA_044353425.1 Ilumatobacteraceae bacterium
GGTCCAAGGCGTGTTGATAGGTCAGTCGAAGCATCAGCGATCACGCGCCCGCTCCAGCGATCTTCTCGGTGCCGGCACTAATGGTGCGCTCATGGCGCTCCGGCTCCCAGATTTCCACTCGGTCAAACGAACCGGCGACAACAACTTTGGCGCCGAGGGAGATTCCCGCGTAGGCACGCAACTTTTCATCGATGTTCACTCGGCCTTGAGCGTCAATGGTGACTTCCACAGTGTTTGCAGCCAGCGCACGACGCTGTTCTTGGCTCATCTCGCCAGAACGAACTTTTTCCAACACCTGAGCCACGTCAGTTTCAAAGGCTTCAGCAGTCATGACGTCAATGCACTTGTCGCGACCAAAAGAGAGGTAACAGCGTGGCTCTAACCGTGGACGGAATGCAGCAGGCAACGCAAGACGACCCTTGGGGTCTAACTGGCGCTCATGCACTCCAACAAACACGGTTTTTTGCCTTCCCGGGGGAAGTTCTCCGCCTCCACCTGTGTGACAGATTATCCCCACTCTTCCCCACTGTCAACCACCATCCCCCACTTTTCTCCACCCATCCCCCCACTGCACCCCACGGACTCCACAAAGGGCACAGCTCCGCCCCTAGGCGTTTCTCTTGAAAATCTCGGACTAGGCCGGAAGAGCGCCGTAGACAGCAGACACAATGTCGGCGGTCTCGGCAGAAATGATGGCGACTTGGAGAGACGAAATCTGGTCGAGCGCATCAGGCGATGTCAGCGATGGAACCCACTCGTCCGGATTCCATGAGCGGTACAACACGCATTGCAAACGTGCACCGTCTCGCCCGCGACGTTGGCTAATGCCCACCAACTTGTGATCATCCACGAACACCTCGCCAGGTGACGTACTGGCAAAGCACACACTGCGGCCAAAGTCGCCAGCAGTGAACACACCGCGATATGTCTCTGCATTCACCCACGGTTTCAGCGCAGAGACAAAGACATCACCGAGCCACAACATGGATTCGCTGACATCGTCGACAAACAGAGGGTCGTTTCGCGGAATTGTGATGTCAATCCACACCGACTCTGTGGGGTGCACAAACACTGCACCTCCACCACTACGTCGACGCACCACATTTATCCCAAGTGAGGAAGCAACATCAGAGTCAACATCACTGTCCTGCTGGGTCGACCCAAGAATGATTGCTGGCGAAGTGACCGAGCAAGACCAGAGTGCCCGCTCTGATGGCAACGACAACTCGTGGAACTCAGAAGCAGTACCCAGCCAATCGTGGCGCGCCCACGGAGATTGGCGGTCAGTCATGGCTCCACTCTTGTCGTTTTAACTGGCGCGAGCCAAGTAGGGCTTCCACTCCTCAGGAATACGAGGCACCGAATACATAATCCACGACAACTCACGAGGGGCTTGCGGAGGATGCGCCAGTTTCATTCCTGCTTCTTCAGGCGTGCGATCTCGCTTACGAAGGTTGCATCCACGGCATGCCGCGATGACGTTGTCCCATTCATTTTTCCCTCCGCGCGAACGAGGCATCACGTGATCGATACTGTCGGCTGCTCCCCCGCAATAGCCACAAATGTGATTATCACGAGCAAACACAGCTCGTCGAGACATCGTGGTACTGCGTTGATACGGAACTTTCACCATGTATCGCAATCGGATCACGACAGGCGACTGAACAGAGAAGCGCTCAGAATGAACTCGAGTGCCATCATCGGCCACGATTTCAGCTTTGTCGAGCAGAACCAGACAGATGGCTCGACGCGCCGACACGACACTGAGCGGTTCGTACGTTGCATTGAGTACGAGCGCGCTCCTCATGGTTATCTCGCCCGCAACCGAGAGAAAAAAGAAGTCCGCCTAGAGATTTTCATCAGCGAGCCTGATTCCATTCTTTGCACCATGCCAGATAATCAAGTACATCAATAGTGCGAACTGATTCATCTCGTGATCCGTGTTCCCCGCCGTATTGCGTGACAAAGCGGAACTCGATGTAATCAGCGGGAGGAATCGGAAGGAATGGAGCCCGTCTCCACCAGCCTTCAGGAGACAGACGAGACAACTGGCGAATGGCAGTACCCCAGAGATGGGGTCGTACAACAACGGCAAGAACTGCCGAGGGAGTAACGAGCGACTGCATGGTGACCACAGTACAAGACAATGAGCCAGCCACTCCGAAGAGAAGCGCTAGTCCCGAGGAAAGTTAACGCGAGGTCGTGGAATCTTCTGCGCAAGGTCTTGAACACCTGCACGACCAATGAGCCGAAGCTGGCGCTCAATCAACATCGCGAAGAACAACATGCCCACGAAAGAGGCGAAAGCGACAAGGTAATGAATCTGCAGGGTGGCAACAATGCCGACAAGACACGCGACCATGCCCAACAAAGACCACCACACACGCTTGGCAGAGTGGCTGTACAAACCCTTCGCAGACACTGCAGAGGCAAACTTCTCGTCAGCACTCAGTTGATATTCGATCTCCCGAAGGATTCGCTGTTCGTCGTCAGACAATGGCACGGTTTGATTGTCTCACTCTGAGCGCCCAAACACAATGCAGGGAAGAATCATTTCCTTCCCTCAGAGGGGGCGACATGTCACAGAGTCACCCTGCATTGGCCTCTGGGCCAAAGGGATTCTCCCCGGGGCGACGTGAGTCAAGGGTGCTCGCAGGCCCAATCAGTCCTGGTCCGAATTTCTCTGCGATCGAATCAATTGCCCGACTAGCTGGCACCCATTGCTCTTCCACATCTTCAGGACTTTCTCCCCCATCGTCAAACAAGCGAGGTGCAGAACCTGGACTATCCCCCAATTTTTGAGCATGCACTCCAAGAAGACGCACGCCTTGCGAATAATCAAGCGATGCAAGGAGTGGCTCAAGAGCAGCAACCATGGACGGACCAGTTGTTAACGGAACTGCTGGTGTTGTCGAACGAGTCACAGACTCAAATGAAGAGAACTTCACTTTCAGCATCAGAGTTCCGGCAGCGATGCCCGCTTCGCGTGTCCGACGAGCCACGGCATCACACAAGCGCACCAGATGATGATGAAGTTCTTCATGAGTTGTGATGTCACGAGAGAACGTTTCCTCATGTCCAATCGACTTCGCCACCCTCTCGGGCTCAACACGACGATCAT
>JBILBZ010000157.1:0-3096 GCA_044353425.1 Ilumatobacteraceae bacterium
TCAACCTTCCTGTATTGATGAGGCGGACATGATTGTCATTGCGGGCGGTTTTTCGTATGCCGACGCATTGGGTGCGGGGCGGTTATTCGCCGTGGAACTAGAGGATTCAATTGGAGATCGAATGGCTGCTGCTATTGCGGAGCGTCGACCAGTTATTGGAATCTGTAACGGTTTTCAAACTCTCGTGCGAATGGGAATTCTGCCAGGCGCTGATCATGCTGTTGCACTTGGTCATAATCAAGCTGGTGTTTTTGATTGTCGTTGGGTCGAGATTGAGCCCTTGTCGCAGAAATGTATTTGGACGCGAAATCTGACTGAGAACATTAAGTGCCCGATCGCACACGGCGAAGGTCGGTTGACGGCAGAAGATTCCACATGGGCAAGTTTGATAGAAGCTGATCAACTTGCACTCCGTTATGTCGACGGCAATCCGAACGGATCGATCGGAGACGCGGCAGGAATTTGTGATGCAAGCGGTGTTGTTCTCGGTCTCATGCCACATCCAGAGAATCATGTTGTGCCACGTCAGCATCCACAGTTTCATCGTGGAGTAACGGGCAATTTGGGATTATCCCTATTTCGAGAGGGAGTGAATTTTGCTATCAACTGAAGGCTGTTCAGATCTTGAACTTGCGCTCCCAGACCGACGGTCGGGAAAGGTCAGAGTGTCGTATTCGTTGCATGACAACACACGACTCTTTCTCACCACCGATCGATTGTCTGCTTTCGATCGTGTTGTGGCGGTTGTTCCGTTTAAGGGTCAGGTGTTGAACGAACTTTCTGCATGGTGGTTCGACAGCTCTCGACATATTGTCGACAATCACTTCATTAGTTGTCCAGACCCGAATGCAACGATTGGCCACACGGCCACTCCTTTGGCCGTCGAAGTTGTTGTGCGCGGAGTCATTACTGGCTCCACCACTACGTCACTATGGCACCAGTATCGCAATGGAGCACGAGAGATCTACGGGTACAACTTTCCCGATGGGCTTCAGAAAAACGAGTTGCTTCCTCACCCCATCATCACCCCCACAACAAAAGGTGAGGCGGGCGCACACGATGAGCCCCTGACATGCGCAGATGTAGTGACACGCGGAATCGTCGAGCCAGACGTGTGGCAGCGCGTGCAAGACGCGGCTTTGGCTCTCTTTGAGCATGGTCAAGATGTTGCTCGCAGGGCTGGTCTGTTGTTAGCGGATACGAAGTACGAGTTCGGACTCGATTCAGATGGTTCGGTCATGTTGATTGATGAAATGCACACGCCGGATTCTTCTCGCTTCTGGGAATTGAGTACGTATGAAGAGCGAATGGAACGTGGCGATGAGCCAGAGAGCCTCGACAAAGAACCGGTGCGACTTGCTTTGAATGCTGCGGGATACGACGGCCATGGCGAACCGCCAGCGATGAGTGACGTCACCGTTGTTGAAACGACTCAGCGATACATCGCTGCGTTTACGCGTTTGACCGGCCATTCCTTCACCCCTGGCGCGTATCCCGTGCAACAACGTCTTGAAAAAAATCTACAAATTATGGGAGTCTTATGACGTCAGAACACAATCTCGACAGCGTGTTCGCAGATCGCCTGCATGAAGAATGCGGAGTTGTCGGAATTTCCTCGGCGGGCGAAGACGTCGCTCAGATGGTCTTCTTCGGGCTCTTTGCACTCCAACATCGCGGTCAAGAAGCTGCAGGAATCGCAGTGTCAGACGGGGGACAGTCACGAATCCACAAAGCAGATGGACTTGTGAGCCACGTGTTTACGCCTGCGAACTTGGCACCGTTGCGGGGAAGCAATGGCATTGGGCATACGCGATACTCCACGACTGGTGGTTCAGGGGCACGAAACGCACAACCGTTTCTCGTTGAAACAATTCACGGTGCACTCGCAGTTGCCCACAATGGCAATTTGGTCAACGCACATGAACTTCGCACCGAATTGTTGTCAAAGGGTTTTGGTTTAACCGCTTCGTCTGACACAGAAGTCATGACAATGATGCTGGCCTCAGCAAGTGGTGCCACATGGGAAGACCGACTTGCTCGAACGTTGTCCTCGTGGACAGGCGCATATTCATTAGTGATTTTGGTGGAAGATCGCGTCATTGCCGTGCGGGACCCGTGGGGTTTTCGTCCGATGTCAATTGGAAAATTGCCTGATGGTGGTTACGCGGTCGCGTCGGAAACATGTGCGCTCAGCACGCTGGGATGCGTTGAGATGTCAGAAGTCGCCCCTGGTGAAATTGTGACATTGAAGGGGACTGATTTAAAGCGACGTCAAGCATTAGTTCCATCAGTGAAATCATCACGTTGCACGTTTGAGTTTGTCTACTTTTCACGACCAGACTCGATCTGGGACGGTCTCAGCGTTCATGGTGTTCGCCAACGGATGGGTGAACAATTAGCTCGCGAGTCACTTGTTGATGCAGATGTCGTTGTACCCGTGCCCGACTCATCGATTCCCGCAGCTGTTGGGTTCTCACGGCAGAGCGGCATTGAGTACAACGACGGGCTCATCAAGAATCGCTACATCGGGCGCACCTTTATTGAACCGACGCCACTGATGCGAGAGCGCGGTGTTGCAATGAAGTTCAACGCTTTGGCTGAGAATCTCCGTGGGAAGCGCGTCGTACTTATTGATGATTCGCTTGTTCGAGGAACAACTGCGGGCCCACTCGTTCAACTCATTCGCGATGCGGGAGCAACCGAGGTTCATCTGCGAATTACATGCCCACCAATTAAACATCCGTGTCACTTTGGTGTCGATATGGGCCATGATGACGACCTCATTGCGGCACGTCTCAACCTCGAGGAATTATGTGCAGTGGTGAAAGCTGATTCATTGGCTTTCCTCTCACTGGAAGGGATGATGAGCGCTGTTGGTCGCGAAGACGGATATTGCAATGCATGTTTCACCGGTGAATATCCCGTGGAAATTCCGCTGCCTCGACGCAAAGATTCCTTTGAGCAGGTGCTGGCATGAACGCCAAGAATCAACTCACCATTCTGATTCTGGGAAGTGGCGGTCGTGAACACGCCATGGCTCATTCCGTTCGACAATCATTGCGATGCTCTCGTTTGTTGGTGGCGCCAGGAAACGGT
>JBILBZ010000048.1:0-10466 GCA_044353425.1 Ilumatobacteraceae bacterium
CAGGATGCTTGTCATCTGCCAACCGCCCACAATTCCCCGGTGCAGAATCTTTCACCGGCGAGGTGCATCACACGGGAGAGTGGCCCCACAATGGTGTCGATTTCTCTGGAAAGACCGTTGGCCTGATTGGTACGGGTTCTTCTGCTATCCAGAGCATCCCCATCATCGCCCAAAATTCGGCGCACCTCACCGTGTTCCAACGCACTGCGTCGTTTTCCATTCCTGCGCGCAACGAATCAATTGATCAGGACTACGTCGCCAAGGTGAAATCTGCGTATCCAGAGTTCAGAGACGCAAACCGTCAACAAACAGGAGCATTCGGTTCAAACATTCGCCGCGGAGAGACATCTGCATTGGAATCAACCGACGAGGAACGCTGGGCAGAGTTTGAGCGTCGCTGGGACGAAGGCGGTTTTGCATTCTTGTCGTCGTATAACGATTTCCTACTTCACAAAGACGCGAACGATTTAGTGGCGGAATTTGTGCGGCAGAAAATTCGCTCCATCGTGAAAGACCCCGCTACGGCAGATTTGTTGATGCCCGCCCAAGTCATTGGCTGTAAACGACTGTGCTTGGACAGCGGCTACTACGAGACGTTTAATCGTGACAACGTGACCCTCGTCGCCGTTGACAACCACCCCATTGAAAGAATCACTGAGCACGGTCTTGTGGTTGATGGAGTAGAGCACACCTTCGACGTCTTGGTGTATGCCACAGGTTTTGACGCCATGACCGGATCACTTCTCAAGATTGACATTCGTGGACGCAATAGCCAGTCGCTCGCCGATGCATGGCACGGTGGGCCCGTTACATACTTGGGGCTCAATACTGCAGGTTTCCCAAACATGTTTATGGTGTCTGGCCCAGGAAGCCCCTCCGTGCTGACCAACATGATCATGTCTATTGAGCAACATGTGGAGTGGATTGCAGATTGCATTGCCCACATGTCTCACAACGGTCTCTCAGTAATTGAAACAACCGAACAATCACAATCTGAATGGGTGACGTTTGTGAACGCCGTTGCAGACAAGACGTTGTATCCATCCTGCAACAGCTGGTATCTGGGAGCCAACGTTCCGGGGAAACCACGTGTCTTCATGCCGCTCATTGGCTTTCCCACATATATCGACAAATGCAACGAAGTTGTGCGCAATGGTTACGAAGGGTTCGTGCTGGCCTAAACCAGCATCACCATCTCTCGCTATTCAACAATGAATGCTGCGTACATTCCATTTGCGTAGTGAGCAGCAATATTGCACAGCAACTGATAGTTACCCGCTTCCAAATTCACAGTCAACACTTCAGACGTGTTGACAGGAAATTCCTTGATCTCATCGATCGCTTCCACACCTTCGCCTTCTTCATCAAAACGATTGTTCGCTCCCAGAGGAATCTTGCCCAGTTCGTAATCGGTTTTCACCACGATGAACTCATGAGCAATGGTTCCAAAGTTGGCAATAGCAAAAGTCACTTCACCCGCTGTGGCCTTCTGAGCACTGACATCTATGCCCCATTCATGGACACTTCCAGTGATTTTGTTTGCAGTGGTATCTGCCGGCAGGACACCAAAGTTCGTCGGGTCCGCTCCACACGACGCAAGTAGCAGTCCTGCCGCTAGCGCCAATGCACTTCGTCCTCGAAAATTCATCATGTGACCCCCTTGCTGAAGCCACACAGCCTCAGCACACTCAGTTTCACCGAATACTTCCCGCGAACGTGTCGCAGAACGGGACATTGGGACATTCATTCGCCTAGCGTCTAGGGAGCGCCCATCTCGGGGTGCCTGATCACGGAGAGTTCTCATGACCACCTACGACAAGATCTATATCAATGGCCAATGGGTCGCCTCTGAAGGCACCAAGACCATTTCAGTTTTCGACTCCATCACCGAACAGGTCATGGCCACAATCCCAGAAGGAACAGCGGGCGATGTCAACAAAGCAGCTGCTGCTGCGAAAGCTGCATTCCCTTCCTGGAGCACACTGCCAAAGGCAGATCGCGCGAAGTACATGAACGCCATTGCTGGTGCGCTTGGTGCACGCATGGATGAAATTGCATCGGCCATCTCACGTGAGACCGGAATGTCGAAGCCACTGTCGAACATGATTCAAGTGGGTATCCCCATGAACTCATTCGCACAGGCCGCAATCCTTGCAGAGTCCTTTGATTTCGAGAAAGAAATCGGAACATCACTCGTCGTTCGTGAACCAATTGGTGTTGTTGGGTGCATTACGCCATGGAACTACCCATTGCATCAAATCGCTGCCAAGGTTGCATTTGCAATGGCGGCCGGTTGCACCGTCGTCTTGAAGCCAAGCGAAGTAGCGCCCATCGACGCATTCATGCTTGCTGAAATCATTCATGAGGCAGGTTTGCCTGCAGGTGTGTTCAACCTTGTGACCGGCACCGGTCCCGTTGTTGGTGAAGCAATCTCTGCCAGCCCCGACATTGACATGGTGTCTTTCACTGGTTCAACACGTGCTGGCAAGATGGTCATGCAAACAAGTGCCGACACCATCAAGAAGGTCGCACTCGAACTTGGTGGCAAGAGCGCCAACATCATCTGTGAAGACCTCGATGCAGAGACTTTCGCAAAGGCCGTCATGGGCGGAACAGGACAGGCTTTCTTGAACAGTGGCCAGACATGTTCACTTCTCAGTCGCATGCTTGTGCCACGTTCACGCTTGGCTGAAGCAGAAGGCCTTGCAGCAGCAGTTGCAAACGGCATCAAGGTGGGCGACCCATTCGCAGAAGGCACCAACGTGGGACCACTTGCATCCGCAGCACAGCGTGATCGTGTAATCGGATACATCAACAAGGGCATCGAAGAGGGCGCAAAGTTGATTGCGGGAGGCGCTGAGACGCCTGAAGGACTCGGCACTGGCTACTACGTCAAGCCAACTGTGTTCTCGGAAGTCACAAACAAGATGACGATTGCGCAAGAAGAAATCTTCGGACCCGTACTCTCCATCATTCCGTATGACGGCATCGACAACGCTGTTGATATTGCTAACGATTCGCCATATGGCCTTGCCGGTGCAGTCTTTGCAGCCGACAAGGAGACCGGCATCGCTATTGCACGCCGCATTCGTACCGGTCAGGTCACCGTCAATGGCGGAGCGTTTAACCCCAATGCGCCATTCGGCGGGTACAAGCAGTCAGGTGTTGGCCGCGAGTTGGGCGTGTACGGCTTCGAGGAATTCCTTGAGATTAAGAGCCTTCAGTTGTAATTGAATTCAACAAAAAAGGGACTCACCCTTTCGAGGGTGAGTCCCTTTTTTGTTGACAGGACGCATCTGTCCCCGACCCAGCGGAAAGTACCGCTCAAAAATGACCTAAGGTCAGAGCACCCCCCCAAGGCACAACCGTTAGGACGCCATGGGAATTACAGAACACAGCTGGCTACGTCATCGCACAAGCCGAATTTGTGTCGCCCTCGTCCTTCCTGTGTGCATTCTTCTCACACTGTCAGTCCTTTCTGTATCAGCAAAGAATCCTGCTCTTTCAGAACAACCGCAGCCTGAAATCTCAGTTGTGATGATTGTTCTAGACGAAGCGATGCTCTCTCCTCTTCTTCGCGTCGATGGAACAATCAACCGAAAACGATTCCCAGGATTCGCAGCACTCGCAGATACGTCAACGTGGTATCGCAACATGATGGGTACATCACAAAGAACAACAGAAGCAGTCCCATCAATTCTGTCTGGCCAGTGGCCATCACTGAAGAAATACCCCGTTCTCCGCGACCACCCCAACAATCTCTTCACTTACATGCGGGGCCGAAAGGAATTGAATGTGTATCAGTCAATTACCAAACTGTGCCCCAGAGGGGTGTGCCCAAATGCCGGACCCGAGTATTTCCGCCTAGTGAATAGACAGGTTCAAAAGTTTGAGGAGTTCATTGAGGAATCGGCTTCATCAACAGTCCCCACACTGCACTTCACTCACCTGTTGTTGCCGCATCGACCATGGGGCTTGGCTCCTGATGTACGCCTGTCGCCCGACCTTGTTCAGTTCACTGACAAGCGCAGTGAACGACTCGTCGATCGTCGTCGCGACAACTATCAATCCATGTTGCGTCAGTACGTGGCGACGGACACTCTTCTCTTGGAATTCATCAACAACCTGAAGGCGTCCCCTCGCTGGGACAACACCATGATTGTTGTTACCGCCGATCATGGCATCACGTTTGTTCCTGGCGAGTCGTATCGCGACAAGATCAACATCAAGAATCCAGGAACGCTTGAAGATATTTATCGTGTGCCTCTATTCATTAAGTATCCGCAACAAACAAAGAGTTCCGTTAGTGATTGTCCGGCTTCATCTATTGACATTTTGCCGACCATCATTGCGACGAATGGAGTGGCACCGACATGGACAACTGAAGGCATCAACCTGCGCGACATATGTCCACTGCGCGCCTCACGCCGAGTGCAATGGCCATACAGCACTACTCAGATATCAACCGACTTCTCTGCCGTCCTTGAACGGGTTCGCTATTACGACAACTGGATAGATGCCAACGGCGATGTGGATGACATCTATCGCGTTCAACTCAGTGGACGGCTTCTCGGCAAAAGAGTCCCGGACACCGCGCCAAAGAATGTCAGGGTCTCGTGGACGCTCAACGGAGAAGAGAATTACCAGAACGTTGGTACTGGGCGTTTGGCTCCAGTTCCCACTCGCGCATCAGGAACTCTTACAACCCAAAGCAGAATGTGTGAGCGATGCGAAGGACTCATCGCAGTAAATGGTCGCTTTGTTGGCTTGCTTCCCGAACTTGCCGGAATGACCGCCGAGATGGGTTCACTTCCGTTCTCCAGCAGTTTGATGTCGAGATACATACAGCCCGGAGACAATCGTATGGAGTTGTGGGTGGCCGACTGGACAAGCCAGAAGCCTGTGATGAGTCTCGTCGGTGCTCCAAGCCCTGCTTGGGTTGGACACCTCAATGGTGGGCGTTGAGGGACTCGAACTTCAGTCCGTTTCCTTCAAGAACCGAATCTATGCAAAGTAGGGTCTTCAGTTGTGAAAAAGTTGCTGATATCGAGTCCACTGCTACTAATTGCTGGAATCCTTTGTTTGGTTTTTGCATTTCTTGCTCTCACCACTAAACCCATGACGGAACATCGATTGACGTTCTTTGACGAAGAAGTTCTTCTTCAATTGACTGGAGCAACAAGAGTTGATGTCATCTGCCAGGGTGCCAAGTTTGATTATGCATCAACATGGAATGATTCATTTAACACAGGAAGCGAGCTGAACTTCTCAGACCTCGTTCAGAAGAACTACCCAGAGCCGCTGCTGAATCGCCTAGACGAGGAATGCTCCAACAATTTTGTAAGCCGAACAACGGACAGATTGGCTTACGGAGCACTCGCAGTCTTGCTGGCTGGATACTTTGTATGGGGATTCAAACAAGTGATGAATGCTGAATAAACCCTTTTTCCGCTGGTGAGAGTCTGCAATTTGTTTGAGAAGTAAATTGACATCATGAGAAGAGAAACTTCAAGAGGTTTGATAACTAGCAGTGCACTTGTTCTGACCTTGATCATTTCAGGTTGTTCCGGGAATTCTTCTAGCTCAACCGAATCGAAAGATACGGGATTCACGACATCAACCAGGAAGCAAACGGCGACCGAAGCAGCATGTTCCAAAGTTGATCTGCCATTTGATGAGTCCCGTAAGTACTCTGCACGTTTAAGAAATAAAGCCGCGACAGTTGATGAAGTGATTGCGGCCTACAAGACAGCAGCCGATGCATTTAGCTCTGCTGCAGAGATAGTCAGCGTCCAGCACGTTGGAATCTTTCGTGGGGTTGCACTGGCATTCAACCAATCTCGTGTCGCACTTGAGACAGATGAGCCCATGGATGAATTCGCCATCGAGGATGGGCAAAATGCTGCTGAGAGCTATATGAGGTTATGCAATAAATCATTCGACTTTGAATCAACCTGAGCCAGATTCTCTATCTCTTTTGAATAAATGGTGGGCGTTGAGGGACTCGAACCCCCGACCCTCTCCTTGTAAGGGAGATGCTCTAGCCAACTGAGCTAAACGCCCGCAGATGCAGGAGCCGTCAGGATATCGGGAGACTTCTCTCCCAACTCACCCTTGGCAGACAGAGCCCCGCTTTACAGTGGCTACATGGCACTGACAGAGGAAGCGGAACAGGCGACTGGCACACCCCTCTCTGACGTCATCTTCTGCGTCCTCGACATCGAGACAGCCGGCGGCAGCCCCAACGGGGCAGGTATTACTGAGATTGCAGCCGTGAAGTACCAAGGCGGCTACGAGATTGATCGCTTCAATGTTCTTATTCACCCTGAGTGCGACGTCCCAGCATTCATCGTGATGCTCACGGGCATCTCCGACAGCATGGTGCGCGAAGCTCCGCCAATCCGGGAACACATTGCACCTCTACTGGAGTTCATTGGTGATTCTGTTCTTGTCGCCCACAATGCTCGCTTCGATATTGGCTTCATTAATGCTGCCCTCCATCGCTTCGACCAACCACCACTTGCGAACAAGGTTGTTGACACCCTGCAGTTGGCGCGTCGGCTAATTCGTAGCGAAGTACCTAACTGCAAGCTCTCGACCCTTGCTTCATTTCTCAACTTAAATCATCAGCCCATTCACCGCGCGCTTGACGATGTCTTGGCAACAGGCGATCTATTGCACTACCTCATCGAGCGTGCAACATCGCTTGGCACTCAGTTCCTCGAAGACCTCATTGCACTTCCCCAAATGAGTAGTCATCCACAATCCGGAAAACTGAAACTCACCGAAGACTTACCTCGCACATGCGGTGTGTACTTCTTCGTCGATGCTCACAACGACATCTTGTACGTTGGCAAGGCCAGCAACATTCGTTCACGTGTACGTAGCTACTTCGGCACTGGTGAATCGCGTAACAAAGTGGGCAAGCTACTCAAGATCATGAACGGTGTTCACTACATTGAGACGCCCGACATCTTGACGGCCGAAGTGATTGAGTCCCGAATTATTAGTCGAGCACGGCCGCGATACAACCATGCCGGAACACGAGCCGACAAGTACAGCTACGTTCGTTTCACCACCGACGATGAATGGCCACGTCTCGTCGTCACCAAAGTGCCGTCTCCAAAGGGAATCACTATTGGCCCATTTACGACAAAAGCGATGGCTCGAGACATTGTTGATGCAATCGAATCTGTGATTCCCCTCAGTCGATGCACTGTTCGAATGGGGCGCAATTACTCTCCGCCATCAGACGCTGAAGTCTGTTCTGCTGCACGGCTAGGCCTCGCGCAGTGTCCATGTTCTGGCACTGCTAATCCGGCGGAGTACGCACGATTAGTGGCCATCGTCAGCGAGACTTTGCTTGGCAACCCTGCCGAAGTCATTGCCCTACTTACAACAAAGATGCAGAACCATTCTGAGGCCAAGCGATATGAAGACGCTGCCTTTATTCGTGATCGCATCATCAATCTTGAAAATGCCCTCGAACGCCAGATGCAAGCACAAGAGTTGTGCAGTTCAGGTGATCTCACTTTTGAGCACGAAGGGATCATCTATGAGGTTTCTCATGGCATCCTTCGCAATACTCGTCGAGAGAATCAACTCTTCGCACCGATGCAAAACTCTGGCATCGCAGTGGAGCATCTCACGGCGCCCCCGGAGACCGCCCTTATTCATGACAATTTGGTTCGCACCGATGCACTCAATGAAGTGATGTGCATCTCTCGATTCATGCGCAAGAACCAGATCTCGATTGCTTAGCCAAAGGCGCGTACTGGTCGAACGCGCAGTGCTTTCACTCCATTGAGCGCATCAGGCAACAGCCACTTTTCCCTATCAAACTGTTGACCGTCTTTAAAGTTCACAGTCCAAGCGTTGTTGAAGTCGTATTCACTAGACGACCAATAGAAACTGCGGGCATAACTGCCGATGCGGGGATACGCAGTCGAAAGAATCGAATACATCACATTGAGTTCATCTTTGGACGGCAAGAACCAATCGTTGTACCCATTCAGAACCATGGCATCCGCATACCGTGCTGCATAACGACCTCGTCCATATGCCCTGACGATCGCTGCGGTGTTGATCTGCCCCATGCCAATTGCTTTTGAGCGAACACGCTTGATTCGTGCAGGCTGACCTCTTGAATCTCGATACACAGGTGTCCGACGATCGACGGCGTTCAGCCTCTTCCATGGAAGACCCACACCTTCAACTTCAACGGGTGCAGCCTCCATGTATTGCCCCCATGCCTTACGCACGCCTGCGTCATAAAAGACAACACCACCACCTGGGCCGATATCGCCAACGACACATGGCCCTGTGTTCGTGCAGGTGTTGCCGGTGAGCACTGGGTTCGACTGAGCCGGTGGCACACCTGTTCCAGCGGGGAATGAACGCATCGCCATCAACTGAAACGGCAACGATGGCCAGCCAGAACCACGATGCAATCGATTTCGTGTGAGTTGCTTGATCCCTGTGATCGCGCCAACTCCACTCTCATCGGTGAACTGCGTGCCATCTTGAAAAATTTGATACCAGGCATAGTTCGCAGAGTTCTCAGAGGAAGTCCAGTACGCAGCATTCACAATCCTAGGAACACCCTTGACAGCATGAGTTCTGTAGACGGCATCGAGTTCATCTTTCGATGGCAAAAACCAATCGTCGTAGCCATTGCGAACGTAAGAATCGGCAAATGAAGCCGCGTAATTTCCTGGACCACTCTGAGCGATGATCGCTGCGGTATTGATACGCCCATAACCAACTCCTTTGGCATCAATGTGTGCGCGGCCAGTGACATCATTTGCGTACAACGAAGTTGTTGGCTGCAACGACCACCGACGCCCTGCCCCTGAAGGAACAGAGATGGCTTCTAGATAGCGGCCCCACCACTGCAATGAACCAGCGTCATACACAATGCGTCCACCGGCCGGTCCGAAGTTTCCGACGCGACAAACACCACCTTGGGCACACGTAGGCAAGACAGCTCTAGCTTCAGTCGAAATAAGCGACGCAATAGATACCAGCGCAATGGCAAGAGACAAGAGACGACGAAGAACCATTACTCCGTTCTACTTCAGAAAACGAATGGTCTACAGACGGCGAGCAATCATGAGTGAATTCATCATCGCTTGAGACGAGGCAACAACTGGTCGACGGCGAGCATCAACATCAACTGTCATTAGGTCTCGCCCTTCAGCTTCTGCAACAAGTGCTCCCGCCTCTGTACAGATCAGAACTGCGGCCAGGTAGTCCCATACCCCGAGACCGCCATCGAAATCGATGTATCCATCAAGTGCACCCTTTGCAACTAATGAAATATCAAGGGAAGCTGCACCCATTGTTCGCACCTGCCACCAACCATGTGTTGGCGCCGGAAGCGCATTCACCCCGACGACAGCCGTGCGGGTGTCTTCAATTGGCTGAACACGAAGGCGCATTCCATCGACATTGGAACCAGCACCCCGAATAGCGGCGTACCGAGTCTCACTGCCCGACTGTTCTGCAACAAGGGCAACTCGTGGCCCATCGGCGTCAACCACACACAATGAGGTCGCGTACCAAGGAAGACCCTTGCTTGCATTGGTGGACCCATCGACAGGATCAACAACAATTAACAACTTCCCTGCGGGCAATGGCCATTCCAAATCACCAACACCGGACTCCTCGCTCAAGACAAAGAAACCAGCGGCCTCACACATGTCAACGACGACCTCGTCCACTGCGACATCCCCGGTGTACTGGCCTTCACGATGTCCCGTGAGAGACCACGACACAGTCTCATCAATCATGTCTGCCGCAGCATCAGCAACATCATGGAGAAACCCCAGGATGTCACGGTCATCAGAATCAGCATCAAAGCGTCGCACGTTCAAACGGTAGTGTCATTGCGTGGCAGTTATTGACATAGCAGGCTTTGTCAGCGATCTAAAGAGTCACGCTGTCGATCATGGCTTCCATGTCCACGATGAGCGTCACTTTGTTGAGACCTACTCTCTGCGCCAATTATGGGAAGTAGATCTTCACCCCGAAGAGGCCTGCACTGGCCCTATCGACCTTCATGTGAGCCTCGAAATTGACCCACGAACCCTTCTCAGCTTTGAAGATGTCGTACTCGCAATGGATGACCCTGACGATGAACCACAAGGTGATTTCAGTTTTCCACTGGTGTTCACCTGGGCATTTCCTCCCCTCACCAACCCGCCCGACCTTCTTGTTCTTGCAACTGAGGTCGCTGGATTAGGTGGTCTCGAGTTGCCGTTAGAGATTTCCGCTATCGACTCGTACCAAAAGGTCACTGATGCACCCGAGCGAAGCCTGAGCGTCATTGGGCGAGTGCAGATCTCTCTAGCAAACGTGTACCAAGGCGAAACCGAATCTGTCTGCCCGATACTTGACAAGTGTCGCGAGATAAGTCTCGATCTGCTGTACCGAGTTCCTGCTTGGATTGGCGATAACAGCTACTA
>JBILBZ010000158.1:0-3080 GCA_044353425.1 Ilumatobacteraceae bacterium
GTGTGCGCCAAAGAATGCAACTGGTGTGGGCTACACAGCACTCCAGGGAGCAATCAAGGATAAGGCCGTTGCTCAGGTTGCCAGGATCAACGCCGGCTGATAACAACTAGTACGAAAGGGCTCGGTGCTTCGGTGCCGGGCCCTTTTGGCATTTCTCGGCGAAGTACCCGTAGTAGTTTGACGATGTGAGCGAGACCCGGACAGATACCCAAAACGCATGGCTTTCTCCCGATGAACTGGCCATGGTTCGCCAACAGATTCCCCTGGTATACGTCGACGCTGTTCCGGTGCGCACAGACCCTGATGGTCGTGTCACACACGTCGGGATGCTTCTTCAGCAGGGCGCAGATGGCCAGATCAGCCGTATGTGTGTATCTGGTCGAGTCATGCTGAATGAGCGCATCAGAGACGCCCTCATGCGCCACCTTGAAAAAGACTTAGGGCCACTTGCATTGCCCCGTGTTCCGCCCGAGCCTGCACCGTTCACCGTGGTCGAGTACTTCACCGACCCATCCATCTCAGGTTTCTATGACCCACGACATCACGCGGTAAGTCTCGCATTCGTCGTACCTGTGACTGGTGAGTGTCATCCCACGCAGAAGGCGCTCGACCTTGCGTGGTTCACGCCGGAAGAAGCAGTGAGTACAGATGTCATTCGCGAGATGACTGGTGGTCACGATCGCCTCATTCGTTTAGCACTTGCCTCAGTCGGGCAACTTCCCTGAACTAAGTTTGTGGTGTGCCCGAGGGTGACGCCACGTGCAGAGTTGCTTCTGCACTTCGAACTGCTTTAGTGGGTCGCACTGTCTCTCGGTTTGAATCACCTCGCCTGATTGGACCATCTATTCGTTCGGGTGCTGCTGTTGAGCGCATTGATACGCATGGCAAAGATATTGAGATTGTCTTTGATGATGGCATTGTGTTGTACACACACATGCGTATGACTGGTGCCTGGCATCTGTATCGACCTGGTCAGAAGTGGCGCAAGCGTCGTCACCATGCCAGCGTGATTATTGAGACGGACGAATGGATTGCTGTCGGCTTCAAAGCGTCAGAAGTCGAAACGTATCGTCAGTTTGATCAGACACGCCACCCGCGTGCAGGTGGCAACGGCCCAGACCTAGCTAATACAAATGCCGACGTGCACGAATGCGCATCGCGCTTGTTTCACTACGACAACCTTGATGCAACAATTGCTGATGCGTTGCTTGACTCGCGTGTGATGACAGGCATGGGCAATGTTTTTCGATGCGAAATTCTCTGGTCCTGCGGAGTTCATCCATGGGCAAAGGTGTCATCTATTCCGCAGTCAACGTGTCTTGATCTCGTGCTCACAGCCGCCGCGCAAGTGCGTGCAAACATGGATTCTCCGGTGCGCATTACCGCTCCCGATGTGCCGGGTGGACTTGCTGTGTATGGACGTAACGGTCAGAAATGCTCTCGCTGTGGAGACGTCATTCGACTAACAAAACTGGGCGAAAATGGTCGTCTCTTGTATTGGTGCCCTGGGTGCCAAGTGGGATGCGAACCGTACCCAGAACGCGATGACAGTGATCCGATTGCTCGTGCGACTGACTCGCATCCAGCAGGGTCAATGTTTGTGGGCGACATTTTGCGCTCACGTGCTGCGTCGTAACAGCACTCTTGGTTGCTGCGAACTACCCGCGGCCCATGATGCGATCAACAGCAATTTCGATTGCGACTCTGTCTTCGCGCTCACCTGGCTGGCGATAGCGCCCCGCGTATCCCGCCACAGCAGCGGCGACACGTGTTGCATCATCAGTACCGCTCACTATTCCTTCAAGCGTGAGCCACCGACCACCGTCAACCTGAGAAACAACTGCACGTCCTCCACGTAACGCGTTCTTGTACTTCAATGACGTACTGAAAGTGATGACGCGAACAATGCGAGCTTCATGATCGTACGAGAATCCCACTGGCACAACGTGCGGTGACCCGTCGGCTCGCATTGTGGTGAGTGAGGCCAAGTGGTACTCACTGAGAAACGTGAGCATCTCTGGAGTGATGTCGTCAGGAGTTCGCATGTCAGTTGGTATTGAGCGCGCTGAGAATGTCGACCTTTGTGGCTCGCCATGCGGGATAAATCGCAGCAATGATTCCGACAAGGAATGACATCACCATGATGAAAATGGTGGTGCCAATCGGAATCTGGAATGACGAGAGTCCCTGATCGCGGAGGGCAAAGACAATGACCCACCCGAGACCGATACCCAGAATGATTCCAGTCACAGCGCCCAAAAGGGATGTGATGACACTCTCCCAACGCACAGTTGTGCGTACTTGTGAGCGCGTCATGCCAACAGCCCGCAGTAGTCCCAACTCACGTTGACGCTCAAACACCGAGAGCAGCAAGGTGATGATGATGCCCACAATGGCGATGATGACGGAGAGGAAAAGCAGGCCGTAAATCAGGCCCAGTAATTGATTGATCTGTCCGGCTTGTTCGTCGATGTATTCGTCGCGAGAGAGCAGTTTTCCTTGGCCGTAATCGTCAACTGCTTTCTGGAGAGCGGCGCGAACTGCTGTGTCGTCGGCACCGTCTTCAAGGTTCACATAGACGCCGAAGTCGAAGCTTGACACAGTGGTGCCAGCAAATGCTTCACGGCTAATCACGCGATTACCCGCAAGATCATCATGTTCGTATAAGGCACGCACAGTGAGAGGTCGGGAAATTGCGTCGCCAAGGACAACAGTGATCACAGAACCGACAGTGAGATTGTCGCGCTCTGCAAGTGACCGTGAGATGAAGATGCCTTTCTTATCCAGGCTGTCGTACGAGGCATTGATGAGACCGATGTCGTAGTTGCCTTCGATGGTGTCGGGGGAGATGACGGTCAAGGTACGACCCTTGTTGTCGATCTTGGCCAACGCCGTACCGATGCCTGTTGCATTCTTGACTCCGTCAATCTTGCTGATGTCATCGGCAAGACTTGGGCTGAGACCGCCGAATCCTTGGGCGGAAACACTGATTGCGTAATCGCCCTTGAATTGTTCGGTGAAGATGTCAGAAATTTGACCATTGATGCTTGCTGCGAGAGCAGACACTGCGGTCACCAAGG
>JBILBZ010000159.1:0-3026 GCA_044353425.1 Ilumatobacteraceae bacterium
GACTGGTGGCTGGCCGATGTTTCCGAAGAAACCTATTCACGCACCAATCTGGGAGATCTTCAACCCGGTGACCCCGTGAACCTCGAGCGCCCCATGGTGGCCAATGGCCGTTTCGGCGGCCACATCGTTCTGGGTCATGTTGATGCAGTCGGCGAGATTGTCTCCCCTGCTCCACGACTCATCGTGCGTATTCCTCGCGAACTCATGCGGTACGTGGTGGAAAAAGGAAGCTGCACTATTGATGGCATCAGCCTCACCGTCTTCAACCTCACTACTGACACTTTCGAAGTAGCAGTCATTCCACACACTTCAGAAGTCACCACGCTCGGACATCGCGCGCCTGGCCACAAGGTGAACATCGAAATCGATGTTCTCGCCAAGCATGTTGAGCGCCTCATGGGACACAGTGACTGACATGGCCGACTTATCTGAACTTCGCTCGCGCATCGATGAGATTGATGCCGCCATCGTTGCATTACTCGCCGACCGCATGAATGCATGTCGTGAGGTGGCAGAGATCAAAGAAACAACGGGGGCCGCTGTCATTCAGCCACAACGCGTGCGTGATGTCTTGGCCAGTCGTCGCCAGTGGGCCATTGACGCTGGTGTCGATGCCGACTTTGCTGAGCAACTGTTTCGCACATTGCTTTCCGAGACACATCGCATAGAAGTTGCCGAACAACGCACTGAGCCTGCACCGCAGAAAGAAGCAGGCACCACTTCACGAAGTGAACTCGACACTGTTGCATGCCGCATCGACCACGTGGTCGTTGCGGTGGCCGACTTGGCAGCCGCACAAGGTTTCTTCACTGGAATGGGATTCCGCATTACGGCCACCGACAACACAGCAGTCGTGAACGCAGAAGCTGGCGGCGTCACCGTGGTTCTTGTCAGTGGCGACCACAACCCTGCAGTTCAACGACAGTTGGCTGAACATGGTTCAGGAGTTCAACAGATCGCCATCGAGGTCCTCAATGCTGGATATACCCGCGACGCATTAGACGCAGCCGGCGTTCCCCGCCTCACCGACGTGGTCGTTGACTCCGAGGGCCACGAGCAGGTGTTCACGGCGCTCGACCCCGCCACTGGCGTCCAACTCAGCTTCATTAGCCGCACCGGGCACCGGGTGCCCATGAGCAGCCACAATGTCTCGGCCATGTTCCAGGCCATTTCCAACACCGACTCCGCCCAGTAATAGCGATACGCTTCAAGGGCTTGGTCATTTGGCCATCAGTGGACACTCTCTAACTCGTCCGCAGATGGTTCGACCAGTACTGACAAAACCCATTCCGTTGCGTTCACCTGAAAGGTGCTGCCTTGTTGCGTCAGTTCTCCCGCGATGACCTCATGTCGTCCTCCCCGATTGATGAATCCTTCATCAATGATCTCTTGCATGCGCCGCTTGACGACCTCATGCGTCGTGCGCGTGATGTTCGCGATGCCGCCCACGGCACTCGCATCACGTTTTCACCCAAGGTGTTCATCCCACTCACGATGCTGTGTCGCGACAAGTGCGGTTACTGCACGTTTGCGCAACCACCTGCACGTTTAGAAAAGCCGTACCTCACAGCTGAAGACATTCTTGCCATTGCCCGTCAAGGCGCACGCATGGGTTGTCACGAAGCATTGTTCACTCTCGGCGAACGACCCGAGCTGCGATACGACGTTGCAGCAGATTGGTTGCGAGACAACGGATACGACAGCACTGTGCATTACTTGCATGACATGGCCAAGTTGGTTCTTGATGAAACCGGTTTGTTGCCGCATGCCAATGCCGGTGCGTTGTACGAAGACGAGCTTGCGATGTTGCGCGCAGTCTCCCCTTCTCAGGGAATGATGCTCGAGTCATTGCGTGATGACTTGGAATGCCATCGCGGAGCGCCCGACAAAGAACCACAACGTCGTATCGACACTCTCTGTATGTCGGGCGAACTTGCCATTCCATTTACATCAGGCATCTTGGTCGGCATCGGCGAAGAACGTCGTGATCGCATTGATGCCCTTGCGCTTCTCGCCGCTGCTCACGCGAAGTACGGCAACGTACAAGAAGTCATCGTGCAGAACTTCTTGCCGAAGGCCGGCACTGCAATGCACAAAGCAAAGCCATGCCCTGAAGATGAATATCTGTGGTCAATCGCCGTTGCGCGATTGATTCTTCCTGCGTCGATTCACTTGCAAGCTCCGCCGAACTTGTCTGATGATTTTGGCGTGCTGCTTGATGCAGGCATTGACGACTGGGGTGGCGTCTCCCCCGTGACTGCCGACCATGTGAACCCTGAGCGCCCATGGCCAGCACTTGATCGTTTGCGCGATGTCACCGAAGACCGCGGCTTTGCACTGGCACCACGTCTCACGATTTACCCAGAGTTTGTTCTTGAACCGGACAAGTGGCTCGACCCTGCACTCCACTTCACAGTGATGGACCGCACAGATGCTGAAGGCATGAGTCGCGATGATCCAGGCGCATTTTGGCCAGAGAAAGTCACCGCTGCAGACGTTGTTCTCGACGGTGCCGAAGTTGTTCTCGTTGGGCACAAGTCCACACAGTGGTACTCAGGTTCCAACACCAAGCCAATGACATTGGTGCCGCATCCGCGTCCATTCGCACGTGGGCGCGTTACTGAAATCATTGAAGGACATCGCAACGGTCAGGAACTCGGCGAACAAGAAGTTGTTGATTTGTTCCGCGCGCGTGGACCCGAAGTGGGTCTGATTGCCGATTACGCAGACGAGCTTCGTTTCAATGCTGTTGGCAACACCGTGACATGGGTGCACAACCGAAACATCAACTACACCAACGTGTGCACGTATAAGTGCAAGTTCTGTGGTTTCTCCAAGGGTCCGATGTCGCTCAACCTTCGTGGCACGCCGTACTTACTCACGCTTGATGACATTGCAGATCGCGCCGTGGAAGCTGCCGCACTGGGTGCAACCGAAGTAACACTGCAGGGTGGCATTCACCCCAACTTTGATGGTGACTATTACATCGACGTCACCAAGGCTGTGAAGTCTGCTGTGCCCGACAT
>JBILBZ010000049.1:0-10279 GCA_044353425.1 Ilumatobacteraceae bacterium
GGGGGGCGACGGTGAGCCACCCTATAAGCGGGGTTCTGTACTCGCGAACGAGTGGTGACCATCCCTCTATGCGACCTACCCGATGGATTGCCTTGCGGCGGGCGGGCACCCTCCATCTGCTTGGTCTTGCTTCGAATGGGGTTTACCAAGCCACACGAATCACTTCGCATGCTGGTGCGCTCTTACCGCACCGTTTCACCCTTACCTGTGACACTTTCGCGTCCATCGGCGGTTTGCTCTCTGTTGCACTGTCCGTCAGGTTTCCCCAACCTGGCTCTCGCCAGCACTCTGCCCTGTGAAGCCCCGACTTTCCTCAGCATATTGCTACGCCGCGGTCACCCGGATGACTCACCGTCGTTAACGAGTGTACGGACAGCGCAAACGAAAGGTAATCGGAATTACTACCGATGAGGTAGGACAGATCAGTAAATGATGCTGTTGAGGCTTGGAGTGTCCATCAGGACATTTGCACGAGGAGCCTCAGGGATTTCTGGTCCGAGAGAAACCTGCACCGCATTGAGCGGACCAAATGCTGATGGGAAGGTTGCGATTGTTCCCGCGACAACAGTGCCGTCCTCATTGAGTTGATCGCCGAGTGCCTTGATGCCGCTGTTGAACAGCTGTGCTGCAACGGCAGCGCGTCGTGCTGACTTGGCACCCATTTGCATCATCTCGCCACGAAGAGCTGGCTCTGTGGTGAGCGAAACGAAGTACTGGTATGTCGCCGCAACAAGAGACTCAAGTGCATGAGTCAGTGCAAGAACATCAGTGGGGTTCTTGCCTTCGTCGACCAATTTGAGCGCATTCTCGCCGTACGAGTTCATGAGCTTCTGATTCGCCTCATTCACTGGTCTGCCCTGACGAGCTGTAACGAGTGGAGAGAGATCTGCAAGGTCAGCGAGGTGAGCTGCAGCAAATGCCGTGATGATTGGCTGGGCCTTGTTGTCGGCCAGCGAGGTCATCCGCTTGTCGGACAACATGTCTGCCACCATTTTTTCAACAGACATTGCAGTCTGGAGAAGAGCCACATCGGTCACTTTGGCATCTTTGAGCTTTTCAATCTCATCTGTTTGCCCAATGCGAGCAACGGTGTGATGGTCTGAGCCGCAGGCTGCGAGGACTGCTCCGCCGGCGACAAGTGCGCCACTGGTACGAAGCATGGAGCGGCGGCTGACTTTTGAGGTGTTTTCAGTAGTCATTGTGATATTCCTTCGAATCAGGCGCCAGCAGCGGCAAGGGGACTAGCGCCACCGAGCAGCGACAACGCTGCAGCATGACGGGCTTCAACAGTGATGATGGATGCAATCAACTTGGCGGCATCAAGGCCAACCAATGTGCCCAACCGTGTCGTGTGTGCAACGAGAGTGTCGTTTTCAAGTGCTGACATCTGAGGTGCCATTGAGGCAAACGAGCCAGTTGGTGCGGCAAGAGGTGCTTCTGTGCCAGAGACTGCGCTGGTGCCGAGGTACGCCTTGATGGCATCCACGTATGCATCGTGGTGATCGCTCAAGAGGGTCAATGCAAACTTGTCGTCTCCTGTGGCACTCTTCATTGCAACCTTGTACGTGGCGGCCATTTGGCGCTCACGCTTCAAAGCCTCATTCAGCGCAGGGAAGTCCTGTGGATCTCTGGGAGCATTCACAATCTCTTCTGCTGATGCACGACCTGCAAGTAATGGAGCTGCAACAACGGCGGCACCACCAGCAAGAAGTGATGTGAGAAGACGACGACGTGATGTCGCGGTTACTTCGGGGAGGTCAACTTGGTGATTTACCACTCGGGTCATCCTTTGTCGTTTTGGCGAATTGTCGCCCCCCAACACTAGAAGTCCAGTGCTGAGAGGTCGGGTATCCAGGAGCGAGACCTGGAAACGGCCTCCGTCCATTGTTGCCGCCCAACCCCAGGGTCACCTAATGGGGCAACGGTGGCAGCCCATTTCAGGGTGCTGGCAGCTTCGGAGAGGTGTGACCATTGTCCAGCTGCAGTACCTGCAAGGAACCCAGCGCCAAGGGTGGTGGCTTCTGTGATGGACGAGACTCGAACTGGGCGAGCGGTTGCGTCGGCGAGTGATTGCACAAAGGTGGGGTTGCGACTCATGCCGCCATCAATACGAATTTCAGGGATGGACAGACCAGAGTCGGCCTCGGCCGCATCAACTAGGTCGGCACCGCGATGGGCAATGCCTTCGAGGACGGCACGCACCATGTGGGCGCGTGTGGTGCCGCGTGTGATGCCGAACAATGCTCCGCGAGCGCCGTAGTCCCAATGCGGTGTGCCTAATCCCAAAAGTGCTGGC
This sequence comes from Ilumatobacteraceae bacterium, assembly GCA_044353425.1. GTDB lineage: Bacteria > Actinomycetota > Acidimicrobiia > Acidimicrobiales > Ilumatobacteraceae > UBA2093. The sequence goes on from JBILBZ010000049.1 coordinate 2,297, forward strand.
ACGAAGACTACGCCTTCGGTTGTGGCGCATGTGGAAGCGATGGTGTGTGAATCACTCGGGCTGTCGATGAGTCCCATGTCGTCGCGAAGCCACTCGATGTTTGTGCCAGCTGACAACATGATTGCTTCCGTGCCATACGAGATCTGACCGTTCTGGCTGAAGGCAACAATGGGAAAGGTTCCGCCATCGGTACGACGAGCAGCAGTTGGTGCATTGGGCCCCGTGAACATGTCCAACATGCCACCTGTACCAAATGTGATCTTGGCCATGCCGGGCTCAAGACAGCCCTGACCCACGAGAGAGGCTTGTTGGTCGCCGGCCATCGCCATGATGCGGGGATAGCCAGGAAGGTCAACGGCGTCTCCGACATAGCCAGCGCTATCGACAATGCGAGGCAGATGACGCGTGTCGATATTGAATGCGTCAAGAACTTTTTGATTCCACTCAGTGCCAGACGCATTGGTCATACCGGTGACCGCAGCATTGGTGTGGTCGGTCACGAATACTGCTCCGCGTGTGAGGTTCCACACCAGCCATGTCTCAATTGTTCCGATACGGAGGTCATCGCTCTCGCGAACGGAAGCATCGGTGACAACGTTGTTCAGAATCCATGCAGCTTTTGTGACGGACTGATTCGGTGCGATCTGAAAGCCGTGTTCGATGCGGGCCATGATGCACTCACCGATGGTGCGAAGGTCCTGCCAGCCAATTGCGGGCGAGACTGGCTGACCGGTACTCGCGCGCCACACGATGGTGGATGCACGTTGATTCGTGATGCCAACAGCATCGGCGCTCGAAGTACCGATTGCTGCAGTAGCAACGCGCTTCACCGCTGCATACATCGCCATTGCATCGAACTCGACCATTCCATTTGCTGGAGATGAGGGAGAAAACTCTTCGTAGTGAAGATCGGAAACGGTGCCGTCATCGTTGATGACGGCTGCACGCAGTCCGCTAGTACCGACGTCAATGACGAGAGTTCTCATAACCCGAGTTTGCCTGGGTTAAGAATGCCCTTCGGATCAAGTGCGTTCTTCACGCTGCGCAACACTTGCATGCTGGTGCCGAGTGCTTGCTCCATGTATTGAGAACGGCTGTAGCCAATGCCGTGGTGATGCGAAAGGTTTGCGCCAGCAGCAAGTGCTGCGCGTTGGCCGGCATCCCACAGTGCGAGATAGGTGGACTCAAACTCTTCTGCTGATGGTGTTGCAGCAAATGTGAAATAGATGCATGCACCTTCGATATAGCTGTGAGAGAGGTGGCATGTTGATGAGCGCGCACCGGGCACAGCCAACATTGCGGTTTCTACTGCTTCCACCACATTGTCGAGGTCAGCCCAATTGGCTGCAATCTCCATGGTGTCGACGACGTATCCCTTGCGGGTCAGTGCCTGAAGCCCGCTGGTGTCATTGCGATGATGTGCCCATGCCTCGACGAGTGCGACATCACCAACGGTTGCACCCATTGACATGCAGACATCGTGAACGATTGACATCGTTGCGTCAATGAGTTGCTCAGTTCCTTCGTCAAGAACAAGGAGAGTTGCATTGGTGCCGTTGCCGCCATGTGAACGCTTGCTCTCCGCGCCGTCGTACAGACGAAGCACTGCAGGTGTTGCGCCATTGCGAATGATGCGTCGACATGCTTCGAAACCATCAGTCAATGTGTCGAACACATATGCGCCGCGACGTTCCACTTCGGGAAGTGGGTGAGCGCGAAGCCACACGCGGGTGATGACAGCAAGAGTGCCCTCGCTGCCGAGGAGCAGTTGTGACAAGTCGGGTCCGACTGCGCCAGCAGGTGCGCCGCCCGTGCGAATGATGGTTCCATCGGCGAGCACTGCTTCGAGTGCATGCACCATGTCTTCAATTTTTCCGTAGCGCGTGGAGTACTGGCCCGCGCCACGGCAAGCAACCCAACCGCCAACAGTGGCAAGTGCGAAGGATTGTGGGAAGTGTCCAACAGTGAGGCCGTGCGTACGGGCTGCGTCTTCCATGTCTGGACCAAATGTGCCGGCAAGGACTTCGATGATGCCAGAGACTTCATCGACTGACTCAACACTTTGCATGTTGGTCATGTCGAGTGCGACGCCTTCACGAAGAGGAATTGCTGCGCCGCACACACCGCTACGACCACCAGATGCTGTGACTGCGATGCCGTGCGTGTTGCAGTAGGCGAGCAGCTTTGAGACTTCTTCGGTAGTGCGTGGTTTGCACACGAGTCCAGGAATACGCGGGACTTGATTCTGCAATGACCATGACAAAGACAATGGCCACCAATCGCGACCATGATTTGCGCGGTCGGCTGCGTCATCAATTGTTTCGCAGATTGTCGCAATCTCGCGTGCGTTCTCTGCAGAGATCACCGTTACAGGTCCTGTGAGACGAGCTGTCGCAACAGCCGGGTCACCGCCGAACTCGATTGGGTCAGTAATGGCGGTGTTGAAAGTGTGAAGGCTCACTGGTGGTCCGTTCCGGGAGTTGATGATGCGATGAATTCGGCTTCTGTCACAAGTGCTGCGGCATCTTCACGGGCGCATTCGTCCATGAACTGAGCAAGGTTGCGATCACGTGTTGCGGTGTCCCACTGCAGCAACGGCGCCATGAGGTTGGCAATATCGCCGGCTGCGCGGACACACGCCTTGCGGTCAAGAAGACGCGAGCGAGTACGTCGCGTCAGTACGTCATCCAGCGTTGTTGCCATCTCGTGTGTCACCGCATACACAGCTTCGGCTTTGCAGTAGGGAAGTCCTGGTACAAGTGCTTCTCCCAACGATGCATCGCCGGCAATAAGTGCTTTGATTGCAGCTGCATCAGATCCGAAGCGACCATCAAGCTGGCGATCGAAATGAGTAGCGGTGATGCGCTTGCCACTGGCTCCGCGCAATTGCAGTGCCTTTGTCTTGGACTGTTTCTTGAGGCCCAGCAATGAGCAGGCTTCGTCAACAGCATCTTCTGCCATCTCACGGTACGTCGTGAGCTTGCCACCGGTGACTGTGATGACGCCGTTGTCGCTGGCGAACACTTTGTGACGACGGCTGAGGTCTGCAGTGCGGCCAGCCTTTGCAGCAGAGTCGTCCATTTTGACGAGTGGACGTAATCCGCTCCACACACCGGTGACATCGTCAACGGTGACGCCAGTTGTGATGCTTGCGTTCAGTGCGTCAAGGACATATTCAATGTCGTCCTTGGTGCACTGCGGATCATTCACAGGACCCTTGTAGTCAGTGTCGGTAGTGCCGATGTATGTGTACTGATACGTGCCGTCGCCGTTAGAGATCCAGGGCACGACGAACAAACTGCGACGGTCCTTAGGAACAGGAATCACAACAGCGATGTCGTTGCGAACTTTTTCCCATGGAACTGTGAGGTGCACGCCCTTGGCTGGGCGAATGGTGTCGGGATGAGTCTTCTCATCAAGTGCGCGCACGTCGTCTGCCCATACACCTGTTGCACTGACAACAACCTTTGCGCGCACCGTGAAAGAAGTTCCCGTCAGATTGTCAGTGACACGCACTGTGTGAGATGTGCGGTTTTCGGTGTCAATGCCGTTGACAGTGCAGCGATTTGCGATTGCAGCGCCTTTGTCGGCCGCCGTGCGAAGAACTGTGAGGCACAAGCGTGCATCATCTGCTTCTGCGTCGTAATAGAGGTATGCCGATGCGAGCTTGCGCTCTTCCATTGTGGGGAGGTGTGCAAAAGCCTTTTTCGCAGACAATCGCCGGTGGATGCGACCGATGCGCCATCCGCCAGTGAGGTCATACATCCACATTGCTGAACCGAGAGCGCGCGCAATCTTCTTCGAGACAACACCATTCTTCGTGAGGATGGGAATCATGAATGGAAGGACATGAACGAGATGAGGTGCGTTGTGGCACAAGCGCTTGCGCTCACGCAATGCTTCGTACACCAAACGCACATCGCCTTGTTGCAAATACCGAAGACCGCCGTGAATCAGTTTGGAAGATTTTGATGACGTGCCCGATGCAAAGTCGTCTCGTTCGAGAAGTGCCACGCGAAGTCCGCGAGAGGCCGCGTCGAGAGCGACTCCGGCGCCAGTGATTCCGCCTCCGATCACGACGACGTCGAACTCTTCAGATTCGAGTCGTTGGAGCGAAGAAAGGCGATCGAATTCTGGGTGCTGTGACATCGTTGTTGAGCCTAGATGGTTGCCGTCAGAGTTAGTAAGTCGGGTGACTTACAATTAAATAGGGGGTCATCGTAGTCGTTGTTGTTTGGCAGTACCTTCGGTCGTTGCCCCTTTCTCCTTAGGCTCAACAGTCTTCTTCCTCAGAAAAAACAATGGCTATTACATACGACCCCAAACATCCGAAGTACCTAGACGAAGCTGATGTTCGTGACGAACTCACTCGCGTCTTCGATGTGTGCCATGGCTGTCGTTCGTGCGTCACCTTGTGTTCATCGTTTCCGACATTGTTTAGTTATATCGAGCGCCATGAAGATCATGATGCGGGCCGCCTGACTCCGGAACAGCAAGACCAAGTTGCTGATGAATGCTTTCAGTGCAAACTGTGTTTCGTTAACTGCCCGTACACCCCTGAGATACATGAGAGTGCAATTGACTTTCCACGCCTGATGTTGCGCCATTCTGCAATGCGAGTAGCAAACAATCAGGCGTCTCTCCGTCAGCGCATCACCACACGGGTAATTGGGCACGCTGATCTGGTGGGTGCATTTGCTCTGTCGCTGTCCACTATCTCGAACTTTGTGATCAATGCAAAGCCTGGTTCCCTCGTGCGCACAGTTGTGGGAAAGACCATTGGTGTGTCGTCTGCTCGACAGCTGCCGTCGTTTGCGAAGCAGCGTTTTAGTACTTGGTTCAAGCAACGAGATCAGCCAGAGATCTCAAAGAAGCAGGGCAGTGTTTCCGTATTCCCCACTTGTGTCGTGGAGTATCAGCAACCAAGTATTGGTCATGACCTCGTCAAGGTGTACGAACGCAATGGCATTGAATGTTCGTTGGTAGACGGCGCTGGTTGTTGTGGTGCGCCGTACTTACACAGTGGCGATATCGATGCATTTACAAAGGTGGCTGCTAGGCAAGTGAAAGTTCTTGCAGATGCTGTGCGTCGCGGGACTGACATCGTGGTGCCTCAGCCAACGTGCAGTTACATCGTGAAAAAGGACTACGTCGTGTATGTGGGCGGACCTGATGCAGAACTAGTAGCTGCCCACACGTTTGACTCTTCTGAGTATCTCCTCAACATGCATCAGGCTGACGGCACCAATCTCGATGTGCAATTCACTGGTGACGTGGCAGAGACGATTTCGTATCACCTGCCGTCCCTTCTGAAGGCGCAGAACGTTGGTTACTGCAGTCGTGATCTGATGCAGTTGACCGGCGCGCACATCACCGTGATCGACCAGAGCTCTGGCGTCGATGGAATGTGGGGCTATCGGGCCGGCAACGAGGAGGTGTTTCTCTCTGTCGCGCGGAAGTTGTCCGACGCAATCACAGATGCTGATAGTGCACTCATCGCTGGCGACTGCCATCTGTCGAACACCGTGATACGTGAACAAACGGGGAAGGCGCCTCGACACCCACTGCAGGTTTTGGCACGTGCCTATGGGATGACCGAAGAACCTACGGAGTAATCCTCTTGCCCGCAAGGGTTTGACGGCCGTGCGTTCCTGATTTGAATGGTGTGACGCCCGACACATACGATGCGAGCGAGGGGCGGGTGCCCCGGCATCGAAGGGGGTTCCGGTGTCAATCACAGAAAACACATGGAGAAATCGCGGCGCGTGTAACGGGCTAGACCCGGCTGTCTTCTTTCCTGATTCTGAAGAGAACGCTGAAGAAGCAAAATCCATCTGCTCAGAGTGTGTCGTGCGTTTGTCGTGTCTCGAGCACGCTTTGGTCGTACGCGAGCGTGATGGTGTGTGGGGTGGATTGACCGAGAAAGAACGGCGCCGGATGATCCGCCAGCGTCGTCGAACCGCCTAATCATTCGTTTTTTCTGTCTGCGGGCAGGGATACTTACAGGTATGGCTCTTACACAAGCGTTCGTCGGTTGGCCGACCATTTTGGCGCAACTTCTCGATCGACGAGATCTTGGCGCGGAGTTGGCAGAGTCTGCGATTACAGAAATCCTCAATGGTGTTGCAACACCGTCTCAGATGACTGCGTTCATCGTTGCGCTTCGTGCCAAAGGTGAAACCACCGAGGAACTTGAAGGAATGTTGCGCGCTGTTCGCGCCGCTGGTGCCCGTGTGCATCTCGAACCAACACTGGCATCTCGCGCAATTGACATTGTTGGTACCGGTGGAGACAAGAGCAACTCGGTGAATGTGTCGACAATGTCGGCGCTTGTAGTGGCTGGGGCCGGAGCGCCTGTGTGTAAGCACGGCAACCGCGCTGCGTCTTCAAAATGTGGCGCTGCTGACTTGTTGGAAGCTGCGGGCGTTGTCATCGAACTTGACCCTGCAGGTGTGCAAGCCAGTGTGGAAGAAACTGGCTTTGGTTTCTGTCTCGCTGCACGTTTTCATCCGGCGTTTCGTTACTTGGCTCCGTCTCGTCGCGAGATCGGCGTGCCGACGGCACTCAATCTTCTCGGACCAATGGCTAACCCCGCGCCTATTTCCAACATGTTGGTAGGGGTCGCAATGCCCAACATGATGGATCGAATGGCAGATGCCCTTGCATCTCGTGGAGTCACAAGGGCATGGGTAGTGCATGGTCACGGCGGCTTGGATGAGTTGGCAGTAAGCGGTCCGAACACGGTGTTTGAGCTACATGAAGGCCAAGTGCACACGTTTGAAGTGAACGCAAAAGATTTCGGTATTGCAGTGTCAATACTTGATGACATTCGTGGTGGCGAGCCTGAAGACAACCTTGCAATTTTGCGCGACACGTTCGCCGGTAAGCCTGGTCCCGTGCGCGACATCGTGACCTTCAATGCAGGATGTGCTCTCTATGTCGCGGGCGTTGCTGGCGATGTGTCCGACGGCATCGAACGTGCACGTGCATCGATTGATTCTGGCGCAGCCATTGCAGTTTTAGACAGTGTCATTGCAATCACTCAACGTGAAGCCGCTCGTATGGAATCACAGTCATGACCGTTCGTGTTCCTGCAACGTCGGCAAATCTCGGACCAGGTTTTGACGTGTTGGGTCTTGCGCTGTCGTTGCATTGTGAAGTGGGCATTGTGGGCATCGATGTTGCACCCGATGGTGCATATGAATGTGAAGACACGCATCCGGCACAGGTTGCATTTGTTCGTGCTGGTGGCACAGGACAGGTGTGGGTCAAGAACACGATTCCGATGGGCCGCGGAATGGGTTTTAGCGGAGCAGTGCGCGTCGCCGGAATCATTGCTGCTGAACAGCAGGCTGCGGGTGGATCATGGGATCGTTCCTCATCACGAGCGCTTGCAATCGGAACTGAATTAGAAGGTCATGCCGACAACGTCGCGCCGTCATTGTTTGGCGGAGTTGTTATTGCAAGTGGCGAGCATGTTGTCAATGTCCCCATTGTGTTGAACCCAGTGTTTGTGATGTGGGTTCCCGACTTCACGACGTCGACGAATGAATCGCGCGGCAAAATTGGACCGACGATTGCCATTGAAGATGCCGTGTTCAATATTGCTCACACAGCGATGTTTGTGACTGCGTTGCAAACCGGAGATGTGCCGTTGTTGCGTGAAGCGACAAAGGACCGTATTCATCAAGACATTCGTCTTGCAGCATCGCCAGCTTGTGCTGCGGCGCTACAGGCAGGGCTTGACGCAGGAGCATGGTGTGGATGGTTGTCGGGGTCAGGTCCAACAGTGGCATTGATGTGCGACCCAGCGATGGCTGATGCCGTTGCTGCGGCGTTGCCCGCAGATGGTCATGCCAAGAAGTTGACCATCGACTTCGACGGCGCTGTCATTCTGTAGGGCACTGGAGGGAGCCTGGGGCGCCTGTTTTGTCGGTGCCGGCGCACAACCTTGTCACACCCATTGATGAAGGTGGTGGGCAT
>JBILBZ010000050.1:0-10123 GCA_044353425.1 Ilumatobacteraceae bacterium
CAACGACAAGTTCCACACACGCAACATGCCACGACGCTCTTGTACCAATACCGAGTGAATGTATGCGGTCGCGGTTAACCACGGAATGAACGATGCGTTCTCGACAGGGTCCCATGCCCACACGCCGCTCCAACCCAACACTTCATAACTCCACCATGACCCAAGGATGATGCCGAGTGTGAGGAAGCCCCACGAGATCAGGGCCCAGCGGCGAGTTTCAACAAGCCAACCTTCACCCACGCGACCCGTGATGAGAGCACCCATCGCGAATGCAAACGGCACTGTCATGCCGACATAACCCAGATACAGAATCGGCGGATGGAACACCACCAACACGTGGTTCTGCAACAACGGGTTAGGACCAGGGCCATCGAAAACACCGGGTGCACCAGGAACAAACGGGTTCGCGGGCCCCAATGTGAGAACGAAGAAGAAAATGGTGACGAAGAACATCGTGGCCATCGCCCAACCCACCATCGGGTCGTTCATCTTCTTGCGGTACTTCAGCACCACACCCACTGAAAGACCAGTGAGAGTTAACACCCAGAGCAAAATGGAACCTTCAAGTGCGCTCCAGATCGCGGTGAAGTTATAGATCGCAGGCGTGCTCCACGAGCCCACTTTTTGCACGTATTCCAATGAGAAGTCGCGATTGATGAGAGCAATTTCCATTGCTACGAAAGCACCAATTGCACCGGCACAAGCAAGGTAGGCAAACCGCGGCACCAGACGAAGAACTCTGGCGTCGTTATTGCGCGTGCCCGAGATAGCAGCGAACATGCCGAAGACTGCGGCAACAAGCCCCACAATTAAGGAGGCGCGTCCGAGTGGGCCGCCTATCCCTCCGACACCGAACATGCGGCCGCCTCATTGTTTGCTTCGTCGAGACGAGTCTCGTTCTTCTCGACATATTGATTGCTGTGCTTCACTTCGATGCGATCGCTCTCAAGCACACCATTCACCACGCGTCCATGAGCTACCACAGGAATGCATTCCTGAAAGACGCCGCCTGGATCTCCGAGGTATTTCACCGAGATTGTCTTTGCATTAAACGTCATGGCGAACTCCGTAGAGCCGTCCACACTTTTCACCGAGTACTGCTTCACGATGCCCTGCACACGCACGCGACGATCATCCGTGCATCCTTCTCGAGTACCCACTTCGTCCACATTGCAGTAGTAGTCAATGGCCGTCGTGAGGAACTGGGTGACAACAACGCCGCCCGCAATTAGAGCAACAACAATGAAAGCAATCGGTGCCCATTTACGCTTCTTCTTTGCAGGAGACGCGGCATCACCCGATGTGCGAGGTGTTAAGTCCACGGCATTTCCTCAGATGTTGCATTGCGCGACAACTCACGTCCGCGACGAATCACAAACGCTGCGTACGCACCGATTGACACAAAAGTCAACGCCCAACTACCGATGATGAAACTTGCATTCTTCATTAGTCCACTGCCTCTTCACGTCGCGCTTCGATTGCTGCATCAAGACCACGATTCTCCACTGCATCTTCCAACGCCAAGGAGCGCTGGCGATGAATGACGAGCCACAAAAACAACAGCGTGAAAGAAATCAGACCGAAGAACAGCGAGAACAACATCAGGCCGTCCATATGCACGTCTGTTCCACCGGTTGCAACTGTGGCTTCTTGATGCAATGAGCGCCACAACCGCACACTGAAGTGCACGAGTGGAATTTCAAGAATCGCCAGAAGTGCAAGAACTGCTGAACGGCGTGCGCGTTGGCGATGTGTGCCGCCTAAACGGCGCACTGCCAAATAGCCAAGGTACGTAATAAAGAGGAATGCGGTGCTGGTGAGGCGTGCGTCCCAGACCCAGTAGGTGTCCCAGCTAAGGCGGCCCCACAAACTGCCTGTCACCAAAGAAACCGCAACGAAGAGAACACCAATCTCCCCTGCTGCTCCAGCAAAGCGATCCCAGATAAGAGAACGGTTACGTGCCGAGAGGTAGATCGCGGAACAAGCAGCTGTCATCGCAAAGGCGATGTATGCCACCCAGATAGAAGGCACGTGTACATACATAATGCGAACGGAGCTGCCCTGATCTCTGTCTTCAGCAGAAAAGACAAGACCGAGAAGTGCAAGAAACGCCATCGAGGCAATTGTGAGGATCCCAAGGATGCGGGTGTTTCGAGTTCCGGTTCCGCGTGGGGAGGCAACAGCAGAATTCACGCCCCAAGTCTTACCTGCCAAACCCCCCAAGGGAAATCGGCTACTCGTCGACGAGGGGGCCAAATGCCACCGAACCGACAATGGCAAAGATCGCGGCAAAGACCGCCAGCAGCAGAATCCAGGGCCAGCCCTCTGAGACCTGAGCGCCGGCACTTCCAAAAGCAGCCTCGGTAGCGCGCGTTGCCCCAATAAGGACAGGGGCAACCACTGGTAACAGCAGAAGCGGCAACAGGGTCTCGCGTCCTCGGGCACCGGCGGCTAGTCCGCCATACAAGGTGCCAACGCAGGCAAGTCCCACCGTGGCAGTCAGAAGTGTGACAATCGCCTCGGCGAACCCCAAGAGGCTCATTTCCACCCCGTAGAGCACCACGGCTGTGCCCACTAGCAAAAGCTCCAGCGCAAACAACTGCACCATCAGTGCCAGAGACTTGCCCACAAAGATGGCCGATGAGTCGACACCTGCAACACGCAGAGCATCAAGTGCACCATCAGCAGACTCCACAGCAAACGTTCGTTGAATGACAACCAACATCGAGAACAACGTTGCCAACCACACGAGACCTGGCGCAACACGCTGCAAGATGCCGTCGTTGTCGAGAGCAAATGCGAACAACACCATCACAATTGCGGCGAACGGCGCCACTTGATTCACAAGAATGCGGCTGTTCCATTCAATGGTGAGATCTTTAAGCGCAACAGCAAGCGCGACACGACGACGACGGGCGAAGGTACTCATCGGGCGCCGCCACCATCAACAGTCACAGTGCGCGTCGCCAAACCTGCAGCACGTTCGCTTTCATGACTTGCCAACACCACTGTTGCGCCTGCTGCAACGGCGTTACGCAACAACGCATCAAGTTCATCGCGACCCGCAGCATCAAGACCTGCATGCGGTTCATCGAGCAACCAAATTTCAGCGCGACGAACAATGAGGCTGGCCAATGCAGTACGACGACGTTGACCCGCCGACAACTGACCCGCTTTCACTTTTGCTAAACGCCCATCAACTCGCATGGTGCTCATGGCATTGGCAACTTCTTCTTGCGACGCGCCAACAGTCGATGCCCAGAACTGAATGTTCTGCTCAACAGTGAGGTCGAGATACAAACCATTGGTGTGGCCCAGCAAACCGACACGAGTACGAATGTCCTGTCTGTTCGTCGCAAGATCAATACCCAAGACGGTGCCAGTGCCACGCTCAATAGGCATCAGGCCTGCACACACACGTAACAGTGATGTTTTGCCTGCGCCGTTTGGCCCTTGCAACAAAAGAATTTCGCCGCGTTGCACGCTGAGGCTTACACCCGCGAGCGCAGGGAAAGAACCCAATACCGCCACTACTCCTTTGAGTTCAATGACGGTTTCCATGCGACCGCCACGCTAGTGAACGCCAGAGCGAGACAACAACGCGCCAGTAGGGTCAGTTCTGTATGGATTCCACTGATCTCAAGGAACTGAAGCGCCAGCAGCGCATTAACTCAGGCCTAGACCTCATTGGAAAGACCCTCATCTCCACTGGAGTCCTTCTTCTGCTCTTTGTGGCGTATCAGTTATGGGGAACAGGCCTCGCAGAACGTCAAGCGCAGAACACGCTCAAGTCCCAGTTCATCACCAGCACCACCGTTGCGACACCGGCAACCGATGCACCCACCACTACAACACTTCCGCCCCCACCGACGAAGGGCGACGTCGTCGCCCAGATCATCATTGACAAAATCAACGTCGACAAATTTGTCATTGCGGGTGTGGGTTACAAAGAGCTCGAAAAAGGTCCAGGCCTTTTTGCAGGTTCACCATTGCCCGGTCAATTGGGCAATGTTGCCATCGCTGGCCATCGCACAACATTCGGCGCGCCATTCAGCCGCGTCAACGAACTTGTTGAGGGTGATCGCATCGTGATGCAGACATCACGTGGTGAGTTTGTCTATCTCGTCACAGGTGCACCAAAAATTGTGAAGGCAACCGACGTCGATGTCATTCGAACGGTGGACCCCGCTCGCGCCATCCTCACTCTCGTCACATGCCACCCAAAGTGGACATCTGAGAACCGCATGATCATTTCAGCAGAACTTATTGATGAGATTGTTCCGCAGACACCCACCGTGTTCGTTGCCGATGCCACAGAACCTGAGGCAGTTCTGACCGAAGGATGGTTCCATGATCCATCCGCATGGCCCATGGTGATTCTCTTTGCATTCCTTCTTATTGCGATTGCGGGCATTGCACGCTGGTGGGCAGGCAAGAAATGGCGCGCCGCGATTGTCTACCCCGTCGCTGCTGTTGTGTTTTTGCCGACTTTGTTCGTGTTCTTTGGCTATCTCACTCGATTGCTGCCCACGAATCTGTAACCGCTGGTTGAATTTCGGGTCATTCGCCTACCATCAATGAGATGAATAGCCCGCAGGATGACCCCGTGAGAGCTCGGCGTGAACGAGTCGCTCATCTGAACTTGTTAGCCAACCGCATTGGCTATCTCTTCTACGCGCTCGCTATCAGCAGCTTTGTCATGGCCTATGCCTTTGGGTTCAAAGGACCTCTAGTCACGCTTGTCGTCGTCAGTTTGATCATCGGCTCCATCCTTCTCGCGCCCTCCATCGTGATTGGCCATGCGGTGAAAGCCGCAGAGCGCGAAGACATCGAGAACGGTCTCTAAGAGGTGTCCACAGATCGCCGTCGTCAAATTCTCGACGTTTCACTCAAGGCTTTCTCTATTGCCGGATATCACGCAACATCAATGAACGGCATCGCTGATGCTCTCAACATCACAAAGCCCGTGGTGTACCAATACTTTGATTCAAAGCGCGCTCTGTATCTCGAACTTCTGAAAGATGTTGGTGAAGATCTTCTCTCGAGCGTGACTGCATCCATCTCTGCTTCAGGAGAGCCGCGCGTGCAGGTTGAGCAAGGCATGATCGCCTATTTCACTTGGGTCGACAAGAACCGTGATGCATTCGCATTGTTGTTTGAAAGCTCCGCTCGTGTCGATGACGAATTCGAAGACATCGTGAGCGAGTTTGAGGAAGGTGCCGCTCGCGCTATCTCTCCATTTATTGCGGTCAACGTTGCACAAGAGGACCTCTACGCCTTTGCTATCGGCATTGTGGGCATGGCTGAAGCCGTTAGCAGACAGGTCATTAAATCGGGCAAGCCTTTTCAACCAGAGTCTCTCGGACGAAGCCTCGCAGTCATGGCATGGGGCGGATTGCGCTCCATCGGCCAGCGTTAGGATTTGAGATATGCCGAATCCCGGAGAGCATCATCCAGCCTTTGAAGAGTACTGCGAATGCATTTTCGAATTGCGTGAAGACAACCTCGACGTCATTCAAGCCCGCATCGCCGACCGTCTTCGTGTCTCGCGGCCATCAGTCTCTGAAATGATCAAACGTCTCATTGAAGAGAATTTGATTGTTGTCACCGACGGCCATATCACTCTCACCGATGACGGAGAAGTACTTGCGCAACGTGTCGTGCGTCGTCACCGTTTGGCCGAACGCTTCATGACCGACATCTTGGGCCTTTCATGGGCACTCGCACACCGTGAAGCTGGTCGCTGGGAACATGTGATGTCAGATGCCGTCGAAGATGCCATGCGCATCAAGCTGGGTAATCCCACGACATGTCCACATGGCAATCCGATTCCCGGTTCCGGATATGTTCCCCCCGTTGCAACACAGCTGCACAATCTCGCAGAGGGCCAACACTTCATCGTCTCGCGCATTCCGGAAGAACTTGAGTTTTCGCCCGGAATGCTTGAGTTCCTAGAGAAGACAAACCTCATGCCGGGCATGAGTGGTGTTATCGGCGCCACAACCGCAGCAGGCGACATGACCGTTACCGTTCATGGCACTGACATCACCGTCGAAAAGTTTGCAACCCAGCGAATCCTCGTCACCGTCTAACTCATTCTCAACACATCGGAGCCCCACGATGAAGAACACAGCCCGCATTCTTGTTATCGGCCTCATTGCTGTTTCGGTGAGTTCATGCTCGACTCAGATCCTCACCACAACCACCACGCTTCCTGGCGTGACAACAACATCAACAATTCCTGTTCCATCAGGAACATCGCTCGAATTGTTGGAGCAGTTGGGAACAGTTATCGAGGGGCTCGGTCAGGCAATTGTTGACAAAGACAGAGCGACCATGAACAACACAGTTGCTCAAACAAATGCAATCTGGAAAGTGTTAGAGCCACAGATTCGAGAGTCCGGCGTTGACCTCGTGGAAGATGTCAGCAAGATTGTGAACTTTGTAAACGTTTCCGTGAAGCGCACACGCCCAGCCGATGCCGACAAAGCCGTGCGATACCTTGCGCTGATTATGGAATCAGCTCCCACACTTCTGGAAGAGTAAACGCCTGACATACTTCTGTTATGAAGAAGCTTTTGATTCGCTCTGCTCTTTCTGGAGCACTCATTCTTTTTGCCGGATGCGGAGGCTCTGCTAGCACGGTCTCGGAGACCATTGTTCCTCAAGCCGATTCTGGCTTCTATGCCGCTGAATACCCAATCGAGGTACAGGCAGGATTTGTGAATGGTTGCTCCTTGGAGGGAACCAACCCCGCTGCATGCCAATGCGTCTTTGATTACCTCGCTGACCAGATCTCGTATGAACGATTCTTAGCAATCGAAGATGAGATGAGAAATGGCGCAGCGAAGGAAGAATTTCCCATCTTCGGCAATGCTGAACAAAGTTGTTCCGAATTGTTCGATTAGAGCATTGCCTCTGGCAATGGCTTTTGGTGCACGATCGACAAGCTGCGCGTCGAGCGTGTGAGCGTGACATACAGCAATCGCAACCCTTGAGGATCCTCAGCAACAACCGCTGCAGGCTCCACAACAATCACATCGTCAAGCTCTAAGCCCTTGGCCATCGTCGCCGGAACAATGGACAAGTCTTGATCCAAGCCAGCTGCTCGAGCCAGTCCGTGCTTAATGCCCGCAGCATTCAACGACTGCGAGATTGCTTCAATGGAATCTTCGGCACAGATGATTGCCGCACGACCGCCACCGCGAGCGGTCACTGTGGCAGCGCACGCGACAACAGCATCAATAAGCGAAGCATCAGCCGCAACAGGAATGATTGCAGGACCTTCATCTCCTTCACGCACACTGCGCGGAGCACGCAACCCCGGCGTTGCCGCCAACATCACTTTGTCAGCAAGTTCCATGATCTGTGCTGGGATGCGATAGCCAACGGATAGCCCTACAACTCGCGGATCTTTCTTTGTCGGTAAGTGCTCCAACACGTCATTCCAGTCATTCGCTGCCAACGGACCAGTCGCCTGAGCAATATCGCCCACCACAGTCATTGATCCGCTAAGTGACCGACGTGTCACCATGCGTAACTGCATCGGCGTGAGGTCTTGCACTTCGTCTACCACGATGTGGCCATAGGTGCGAATCTCATCGGCATCATCGATCTTGCCGTTACGACGAGGCTTTGGTCCCAACAGATGACGTGCCTCATCTAAGAGTGCAGCATCTGCTGTTGTCCATCGAACATCGTTGACCGACTCTGAACGCTCGCGATGCAACAAGAGATACTCAGCCTCAGGAAGTGTGCCCTGTGCTGCAAGCTTGAGAAGCGCCTTTGAACCAAACAGATCGTGCAGTAATTGCGTGGGCGTGAGCAGCGGCCACATGCGTTCAAAAACAGCACGCATCTCAGGTGATTCGCGCAATGAGTCGCGCACATCTTCCACTTCCGCACCACTACGAACCGTGGCAGCCATCGCTGACCACACTTCGTTTTCTACGAATCGACGCCCTGCATTGTGACGATGAAAGCGGCGGCGAGCAGCCTTCACGATGTTGACGGACTCTTCGACTCGTAAACGTGCGTATCCGGTGCCGAATGGCAACACCACGTCTTCACGCAATGGACGTTCGCGGTCAGCGATTGCTTTTTCGATGACACGAGCAATTTTCTTTTGACCCTTAACACGTGCAACATCAGATGATTCACGACCACCGAAGGTTGCATCAGGAATTAGGTCGGCGAGGATTACTTGCTCAACACCGGCTTCACCCAATGAAGGCAACACGCGTTCGATGTAACGCAAGAAAATACGGTTTGGTCCGATGACCAATACGCCTTGATCTTCCAATGGAAAACGATGCGTGTACAGAAGGTATGCAGCACGGTGCAACGCCACCACTGTCTTGCCTGTGCCAGGGCCGCCCTGCACCACCAGTACCCCACCTTGTGGCGAACGAATGATTTCGTCTTGCTCCGACTGAATGGTCGCAACAATGTCACCGAGCTGACCAGTGCGGCTCTTGCCAAGCGCAGTGAGCAATGTGCTGTATCCGCGTAAACCTTGACGAGGATCTTCGCCTCCCAAACCCTCGTCGTGACCAATACCAAGATGACCTTCGCCAAAGAGTTCATCTTCTAACGCCAAGAGACGCGCAGACTCAACAACAAAGTGACGACGACGCAACAGACCCATCGGCTCACGACCGGTAGCGCGATAGAACGGCTCGGCAACTGGTGCGCGCCAGTCGACAACAACGGGTTCACGATTTGAATCTGCAACAGCAAGACGACCAATGTGGAATGCCTCGATCTCGTCGCCTTCTTCTGCTGTTCGGTCAATACGACCAAACACCAACGCGGCATCACCGAGTTCTAATTGCTCAAGACGATGCACCAGATTTTCGTCAAACACGTTGCGTTCAAGACGGGCTTGGAATGTGCCACCGGGTCCAGAAGACGTGAGTTCACGAATCTTCATTGCGCCAGTTTTGCTGGCCTCGAGACATTCATATGCGAAAACGATGTAGGCCTGTTCCTCTGCCATCTCTGGGTGCTGTTGGGTCATGGACGCCAATCGCTTTCGCTAAAAACCACCCGTTTTCGGGGTTAATAAATGCTATCGGCGTACACATGGCACTCACTCGGGACACCCGACTGCACATCTGCCCCGATGTTCGTCACAATCCCCGCCCATACAAAAAGGCCCACATGCAAGCGAGATTCACCATGAGACCAAACGTTTCCCGCACCTTTCCATTCCTCATTTCCATTGCCGTCTGTTTTTCGGTGATTCATCTTCACCAACCGCCCAGCGCTTGGGCGCAGGGGTCTGGATCGGGCAGCACTGATGGCGAGAACATTGAGGCCCAGGTGCGTTTCGACGCACCGCCAGCGGATGATGGATGCGTATGGGAGACGGTCAGCGGCATTGACCCACTCACTGTGCGCAATAGCGACGCAACCACTAGCCAGGAAACGTTGTTCTTCAAAGCTTGCGGCAACAAGATTGTGGGATACCAATGGATTCGCACCGATGCACCACCGCGTGTCGCTCAAACAGCAGCGAACAAAGTCTCTCGACTCGTTCCTAGTTTGTTGATGCGCACATCGCCACCATTGAACCGAATGATCGTGGGTATAGGCACATGGTTTTGGGTTCCGAGAGTTACGTGGAGACCCATCAGTGTGACTGCATGGATTCAGACCCCTGGTGGTCCTGTTTCGGTCACAACTACTGCCACACCCAACTCCTTGATTTATTCACCTGGTGATGGCTCGGCACCAAAAACATGCGCTGGACCTGGTCGGGCATGGACAACATCAGTGGGAGACCGTGCATCAACACCTTGCATGTACACGTATAGATCTGCCTCTCATACACAACCCACACGGATGTATCGGTCGAAGATGTCAATCAAATGGAAGGTGACCTGGCGATCCAGCCTTGGTCTTCGCGGCTCTCTACCCAGCATTACCACCGGATTACCAATGAAAGTTCGTGTACTAGAGCTACAAGCGTTGTCTCGTTGAGCGTGTCACCAATTAGCCTTGCAACGTACTTCTGAAAGGCCCCTCATGAACGACGACAAGGACCGCTTCCTCCTCGACCGCCGCTACACAGCTGCAATCGAAAATCTCGAGGACTCCACCATCGCCACACTTGCATCTG
>JBILBZ010000007.1:0-27902 GCA_044353425.1 Ilumatobacteraceae bacterium
GGGCGAGTGGCAATGCTAACGGCACGCCACAACCAATCACAACGCGGGTTTCCCACAAATTATGGGAATTCTTTGTTGTGCCCGGCAACCGTTATGCCGAGACCTCAAAGAGGTGGTACGAGGTCTTGCCCTTACGGACTAAGACCCAGCGGTCATGCAGAATACCTTTATTTGCAAGGGTTTCCCCTTCTTCGAGGGTCTGACCGTTGACTTTTAGGCCCTTTTGCTGGATCGTGCGTCGAGCATCACTATTTGAGGTCACGACTCCGGCACGAACAAGGAGAGCGATGGGGTCATCGAGTTCTGTTGAGGAAACAGTGGTTGTCGGAACCTCCGCGGCAACCGCACGCAACGCATCGATGGCAGCTGACGTGGGGTCTGCACCGAACAGGATGTCAGCAGCGGCTTCAGCATTCTGTGCTGCTTCGGCTCCGTGTACCAGTGATGTCATCTCTGCTGCAAGAGAACGTTGTGCTGCACGCTTCTCTGGCGCCTGTTCATGTTCTGCGATGAGCGCGCGAGCATCATCAAGTGATGCAAGTGAAAACTGCGGCAAGTAGCGAACGACATCAGCATCAGCCATCTGCATCCAGAACTGTCGGAATTGATAGGGCGATGTGCGTTGGGGATCAAGCCACACTGCACCGCCTGCAGTCTTTCCAAACTTCTGCCCATCACTGCGCGTTACAAGTGGCCACGTTGCACCGAATGCACCACGTCCCAATGTCTTGCGAATCAAATCAATCCCAGCAGTGATGTTTCCCCATTGATCAGATCCGCCCATCTGCAACTCAACATCATGAGTGGCGCAAAGATGCCTGAAATCATTGGCTTGTAGCAACATGTAACTGAACTCGGTGTATGACAATCCGTTCTCAGAGTGCAAACGATTCTTGACAGATTCTTTCGCCATCATCTGATTCACAGTGATGTGTTTGCCGACATCACGAAGAAACTCAAGTGCACTTATGTTCGCTGTCCAATCAGCGTTGTTGACCAAAGTTGCAGCATTGGAACCAGGAGAAAAATCAAGAAGGTTTGCGAGCTGTTTCTTAATTGATTCAACATTGTGCTGCAAAGTTTCAGCATCAAGAAGATTGCGTTCTTCACTTTTCCCTGATGGGTCCCCCACCATTCCGGTTGCTCCACCAGCAAGTGGGAAAGGACGGTGGCCGGCCATCTGAAATCGACGCAGTGTGAGCTGGCCCAAAAGATGGCCAACGTGAAGGGAATCTGCGGTGGGATCGAAGCCCACATACACACCAATCGGGCCAGTACCGAGGCGCGCTTCAAGAGCTACGGCATCGGTGGAATCATGGATGAGTCCACGTGTACTGAGTTCGCCCAAAAGGCCAGGATTTGTCACGCCTCTATGTTGCCATGAGTCATGCGAAGCACGGCGAACCTAATATCGACAAAGCATGTCTCTCCCTGGTCAATCATCGCTCTTTGAAGAAGATCCCATGTTGGCCGCCCTGCGGGCACAATCTCGAGTGTGTGGGCCCCTTGGCTCAAAAATGTACGAGACCCTCTTTACTGAATTGGCCGATGATTACGAAGCCGGCGGACGGATCTATGCATTGCTAGCAGGACGCAGCACGCGACCCATCCATGACGCCATTCCGCTTCGACTTGCTGGAGCAATTCACCGCGTTGTACTTCGAGGGGAAGATGATCGCCTCGCCCGCCACTACCCCAGTGTCGGAGGAAAGCCGGGAGAAGACTTTGGTGCCGATTTCATTGGCTATGTGCGCGAACATCTAGATGAAGTCGAGAGTGGTTTAGCTAGTCAGGTACAGACGAATGAAGTGGGACGAAGTGTTGTTCAGTTGACCTTGAGTCACTGGCTGACGAAATTTGGCATTGAAGAGTATGACTTCTATGAGATTGGTGCGAGCGCTGGTTTAAATCTCAACTTCGACAGGTTCTATGGGTGTTTTGGACAATTACGGATGGGTGACCCGAATTCTGAATTGCGTTTCATGGGTGACTGGTTTGGCAATGCACCACTCGTTCCCAAAGCTGGCGCGCGTGTCATCGATTGCAAGGGCGTTGATGTATCCCCCATTGATGTCACTGACCCGGCGCAGGAAATACGACTCCTGTCGTTCGTCTGGCCAGACCAAAAGATACGTTTACATCGAATTCGTGCTGCTATTGAGATTGCAAAAGAACACAAGCCATCTGTTGACGCAGAATCTGCCGACACTTGGATTGAACGGCAGTTACGCACGCGTCGCCAACACCCAACAGTGGTCTTTCATTCCATTGTGTGGCAGTACCTCAGCCCTGATGTACAGCGCCGCTTTCGCCACGCACTAGAGGATGCTTCCCTCACTGCAACACCAGAAATGCCCTTGATATGGGCTCGAATGGAACCTGCGGGCAAAGTGGCAGATGTGCGCGTCACCATGTGGCGCGGAGGTGAGCCGGAAGAGTTTCTTCTCGCCGAGATTGGGTATCACGGCCAAGACATGAATTGGCTGCTGCCCTACTAGCTCAGCGCGCTCTTCAAAGTCTCGGGAACAGGCGCAGGAGTATGCGTTCCTGGAGTCACGCTGACGTACGTAATGGTGCAATCGAAGATGGGTTCATCTTTCACACTCATCGACACTGACACATCAAACGATGTATTTCCCCAACGAGTTGCTTCACAGCGGGCGTCAATAGTGTCACCATACGTTGCGCCCTTGTGCCACGTTGCCGTTGTGGTTTTCAACATGAAATCAAAACCTATGTCTGCCCATGAAACAAGATCGTCGGGATTGCCGCCATTCATTGCGTTGACGCTCTGTCGCATCCACTGAGCAACAGCATCATCGGCATACATGAAGTAGTTGGCATTAAACACAACATTCTGCATGTCGCATTCGTTGTAGCGAACTCGAATACGTTCCACAAATGTCATGACAATTTCGCCTTTGCTTGCGTGATCGCGCTAGCGAGAAGCTGTTTCTGAACTGGTGCTGCTTCTGGACCAGCCGCACCTGGCGTACGACGATTGCCCACTGCAACACCTGGCGCAAACAATTGAGCAGCATCAGCACCCAACTGCGGATGACCACGAACGATGTCCACCATCGGTGTTCCTGTTGCAAGCGCATCACGAACAACTTTGCCCACTACAGCGTGCGCCTCACGGAATGGCATACCGCGTTGCACTAACCATTCCGCAAGATCAGTCGCAACCAATGCTTCTGCGTCAGCACCCTTGGTCATTGCGTCAGTGTTAAAAGTTGCGGTAGCAATCATGCCGTTCAGGGCAATGAGCGCACGACGCACTTGATCCACTGAATCAAACAATGGCTCTTTATCTTCTTGGAGATCGCGGTTGTAGGCAAGTGGCAGTCCCTTCAACATTGCAAGAACTCCTGTGAGATTGCCAATGAGACGCCCTGCTTTGCCGCGGGCAAGCTCGGCAATATCAGCATTCTTTTTCTGAGGCAGCATGGAAGAGCCCGTTGCATATGCGTCGTCGAGCGAAGCAAATCCAAACTCTGCGCTTGTCCACAGAACCCACTCTTCCCCAATACGAGACAAGTGAACACCAAGAAGTGCAATGTCGAACAGAATCTCGGCAACGAAGTCACGATCTGACACGGCATCAAGTGAGTTTGCAAACGTTGTTGCAAAACCCATCTCGTTTGCAGAAACAGAAGGATTCAGCGGCAAAGAGGAACCCGCAAGTGCTCCGGCACCAAGCGGCGACACATCGAGGCGTTCCAGTGCGTCTGCAAGTCGATCGGCGTCACGCAACATCGACCACGCATGTGCCCTCAGATGATGCGAGAGCAAAACTGGTTGTGCATGCTGCACATGGGTATAACCCGGCAAGCGAATAGCCGGATTGTTCGCATCAGCTTCTTGTGCACGCGCTTCGAGAGTGTCCACGAGCGCCAAGACGTAGTCACGCACGGTGCGTACTTCCCTCTTGCACCACAGGCGAATTGCGGTTGCCACTTGGTCGTTGCGGCTACGACCCGTGTGGATACGTCCACCAGGTTCACCCGCAATTTGAGTGACACGACGCTCAATGGCCGTATGAATGTCTTCATCGGATGCCTCGAACACAAAAGTGTTTGATGCAAATTCTTGTGCAACGGCGTCCAGTGCTGAGAGGACCGTGTCTCCATCATCCTTCGACATAATGCCGACAGAAATCAGCATCGTGACATGTGCCTTCGAACCAAAGATGTCGTCTACCCAGAGACGCTTATCGAAAGAGAGACTCTCGGTGTATGCCATCAATTCATCTGCCGGAGCAGACTCGAAACGACCATGCCACAATGCTGCACCTTCAGAAACGTTCTTCTCAGACATTGACTGTCCCCTTTCGACGCGGAATACCGCCAGTGGCATCTGTGACGCCGGACAACGTGCGCAATTGTTGCGCGAGCCCAGAGCCGCCAATTTCTTCCGCAGCAACGCAGAAGATGGTGTCATCGCCTGCAACAGTGCCAAGCAAACCATCGAGCCCACTGCGGTCAAGCGCCGATGCAACCACATGTGCACAACCTGGTGGTGTGCGTACAACGACAAGATTTCCGCTTGATGTCACCTCAGCCACCCATTCCGCCATCACACGACGAAGCTGGTCACTAGGCGCGACACGTGCGGGCGCATACTCTGCGATGGCGTAGGCAGTATCTCCGCCAGGAATACGAATCTTTACCGCACCGAGTTCTTCGAGGTCGCGAGACACAGTGGCCTGAGTTGCCTCAATGCCATGTTCACGAAGAATCTCTTGCAGCTGTGGCTGGCTAGAGATGTTCTGTTGGCCAATCAAACGAGAGATGAGTTGTTGACGTTGTTGTTTGGTACTCATATCAAGCTCCTTGCACCCATGACAATGCGCCACGAGCTGCTGTTAAACGATGATGACCTTGCTCGATGACAAGGCTGTCTGCGCCATCAAAGACTTCGGCACTGACTTCTTCACCACGATGCGCGGGCATGCAATGCATGAATTTGGCACCGGGGAGAGCGTTCGCCATCACAGCATCAGTTACGCAGTATTGAGAGAAGATCTCTCGACGTTCGGCTGCTTCCGCCTCTTGCCCCATCGAGATCCACGTATCGGTGTGCACAACATGTGCACCTTCCACGGCTTTCATCGGGTCAGTGGATTGACGCACTGAACCGCCAAGTGCCATCAGACGTGCCCACTCTTCTTGAGAAGCGTTGTAGCCCTCTGGACAACCCAGCGAGATCGTGCCGCCGAGAAGACAGACCGCCTCAGCAAGCGAACGTGCCACATTGTTGTAATCACCCAGCCACGCAACTGTCAGCGTGTTGATGGGACCGCAGTGTTCTTCCATCGTGATGATGTCGGCCAATGCCTGCAACGGATGCGACGCATCGCTCAACATATTGACGACAGGAACCACATCGCACGCCACCATACGCTCGATGACCGAGTGCGAAAAGACTCGCGCGGCGAGAACTGCGTGATAGCCAGCCATGATTTTGGTGATGTCTTCCACCGTCTCACGGACATCAAAACCAATCTCTTCACCACGCGTGTATACGGGATGACCGCCTAGTTGCACCACAGCCATCTCCATGGAGTGACGTGTGCGGTTTGAAGGCTTTTCAAAAACCAGAGCAGCGCCTTTTCCGCTCAACAGTGGCTTTGGCGCCGCAGTGGAAAGATCAAGGATGTGTCGCACAGTGGGTGCGCCTAATGACGCAATATCAACAAGGTGACGATGCTTCATGACAACACCGTCGCAAGGATAGAAAGTGCTTCATCGATTTCAGCATTCGACACAGTCAGTGGAGGTGCGAATCGAATCGTTGTCGCGTTGACACCGTTCACAATGAGACCAGCGTCTAACAACACCGGCACAACATCGGCAGTGAGAACACCCTCGGCCAATTGTGCACCGAGCAAGAGTCCAGAACCGCGTACATGGTCGACCTTTGCAAACCTCAGGAGGCCTTCCCGCAAGCGTGCACCCTGCTTGTTTGCAAGTGATGCAGCATCGAGGCGCTTCATCTCAGAAATGACAGCAGATACTGCAGATGTTGCGAGAGCAGTGCCACTGTACGTGGAGCCGTGATCGCCGGGCTGCAATACCGAAGCAATGTCCTTGCGTGCCCACAATGCACCAACGGGCATGCCGTTACCCATGCCCTTCGCCATTGTGATGGCATCGGGCTGAATTCCTGCATGTTCAAAACCGAACCACTTACCGGTACGGCAGAAACCAGTTTGTACTTCATCGATAATGAGCAAGATGCCACGTTCGTTGCAGAGTTTCTGCACACCTTGGAGATAGGCAGCATCAGCTGGCACAACGCCACCTTCGCCCTGAATAGGTTCCAACATCACCGCAGCGACAGTGTCATCCAGTTGTGCCTCAAGAGACGCAATATCACCAAATTCGCAATACTTGAACCCCTCAGGCATTGGTTGGAACACTTCATGCTTTGCAGGCTGACCTGTGAGCGCAAGTGCACCCAAAGTACGACCATGGAAACTTCCGAGTGCCGTCACGATTCGGTGACGACCACGACCGCCGAACTTACGAGCCAACTTGATTGCAGCTTCGTTTGCTTCAGCACCTGAGTTACAAAAGAACACCTGGCCATCCACTGCGCCTGCATCACGCATAAGCCCAGAAAGCTCAACAGCAGTCTTTGTTGCCACTGTGTTTGCAAAGAAGTTTGAAACATGAACCAATGTGTTCGCTTGTTCCGCAATTGCCTTCGCGATGACTGGGTTGGCATGACCTAGAGAGACAACAGCAATGCCACTCAGGAAATCGAGATACCGCTTTCCGGAGATGTCCCACAGCTGAGTGCCCTCACCACGTTCAAACATGACCGCTGGCGGACCAAAGACAGGAATAAACGGGCAATAATCCCTCGACTCATTCGCTGCGACAGCTTTTTCATTTCCATAAAATGCGTGCTTCATTGAGATACTCCCGTAATCATCGTGCCGACACCTTGATCGGTAAACAGTTCCAACAGCAGAACGTGGGCAATACGGCCGTCGAGAATGTGGGCACTATTGACCCCCCCACGCACAGCCTGCATGCAGCTCTCCACCTTCGGAATCATTCCGCCCGAGATGGTTCCATCTCCAATGAGAGCTGACAATTCATCCACCGTGATGCGCTGAATGAGCGATGCTGCATCATTGATGTCTTTGCGAAGTCCGGCAATGTCTGTGAGATACACAATCTTTTCAGCACCTAGTGCTTCTGCGATAGCCCCAGCAGCTGTATCTGCATTGATGTTGTACGGCTGTCCATTGACGTCGACACCCACTGTGGACAGAACTGGTACAAGTCCATCGGCCAACAGACCATCAATGACATGCGTCCGAACTTTTTCAATATCGCCGACAAAACCAAGCGATGCATCACGTGCTGTGACCTGCAAGGTGCGTCCGTCTTCGCCAGAGAGACCAACAGCGACATTGCCATGCACGTTGATCGCACTGACAATTTGCGGATTGACGTTGCCATTCAACACCATCTGCACAACCTGCATGGTCGCCTCGTCCGTCACGCGAAGACCATTTACGAACTTCGACTCAATGTTCAAACGCGACAACATATCGTTGATTTGGGGGCCACCGCCGTGAACAACAACCGGACGAATGCCCACCGTATGCATCAAAACAATGTCTTCAGCAAAAAGCGCAAGAGCATCATGTTCTGATGTGCCGGCCAACGCGTTACCGCCATACTTCACGACAACAGTGCGTCCGGCGAAACGACGAATGTATGGAAGTGCCTCAACGAGAACGTCTGCACGTGTTAATTCACTCATGGATACACCCCTACTGTGCTTAGACCTGAAACTTCGGGAAGTCCCAGTGTCACGTTCATTGACTGCACCGCACCGCCAGATGCACCTTTTGCGATGTTGTCAAGAGCGGCCAGCACCATGACGTATCCGGTGCGCTCGTCATACCGAGCGGTGATGTGCACCGTGTTGGTGCCAAGCGTTGCCTTTGTTGATGGCACTTGAGGGCGCACCACGATGAAGGGCTCGTCCTTGTAGAACGTTGCGAGTGATGCCAAGAGCGACGCTGTTGTCGGTGCATCACCTTGTGGCCGCGCGTAACACGTTGCCAGAATGCCGCGATTCATCGGCGCTAAGTGCGGCGTAAACAAAACCTGTGCACCTGTTACTTGTTCAATCTCAGGAGTATGACGGTGATCCAGAAGTCCATATGCGGTGAAATCTTCATCCACAGTTGAGAACAACGAACCGTGCTTCAATGCCCGACCAGCACCGCTCACGCCAGATGCGGCGTCAACAATGACGCCTTGTGATTGCACGAGCCCAGCGCGAACAAGCGGCGTGAGTGCAAGCGATGCAGCCGTCACATAACAACCTGGCGTCGCTATGAGCTTCGCGCCCGGAAGTTGACTGCGATAGAGCTCTGGCAATCCGTAGACAGCTTGCGCCAACAGTTCTGGCTGGGTGTGGTCAAACCCATACCAAGTGGGATACAACGATGAATCCTTCAGGCGGTATGCAGCCGAAAGATCAATCACGCATCCGACTTTGCCGACCAATTGAGGCGCAATCTCAAGTGCGGCCTCGTGAGGGATGCCCAAGAAGACGACGTCGAGCCCTGTGAAGCGCTCAACGGTGAATTCTTCAAACACCAAGTTTGGGTATGCAGCCGCCAGAGACGGATACAAATGACTCGCCAGTGTTCCCGCTTGGGAATCACCCGTGGCAGCCACGACCTCCACTGAGGGGTGCTGAGCACACAAACGAAGCAATTCGGCCCCGGTGTACCCCGATGCCCCAATGATTCCGACTTTCACCATAGATGTATTACTATACGAGGTCGTGCATGATAATTCAATCATTCTCCCCCAGGCAGGGGCCTTGTTACTTGCCCAACCCGTTCTTGATGACCCCAACTTCACTCGTACGGTCATATTGCTGTTAGCTCATGACGATGCCGAGGGCTCCATGGGGCTGGTCATTAATCGTCCTGGATCCATGCTGGATTCTCCCGAACGGTCACCCCTCGTTGAGTGGATCACCACATCGGCGGGACCACGAGTGGAGTTCATTGGAGGCCCGGTTGAAGAATCGAGCTACATCTGCCTCACCCAGGACCTCGGGTCACCCTCCAATGTCACCTCCATGGACATGATGTCCGACGACCCCAACACCTCATCCACCCATCGGGTCTTTCAGGGGTATTCAGGCTGGGGGCCAGGCCAACTGTCGTACGAACTCACAGAGAATGCGTGGTGGGTGCTGCCATCTGAGCCAAGTGATGCATTCGATAATGATCCGTTCACACTGTGGTCACGAGTGCTGGCTCGCCAAACAACGGAATTACGAAAGCTGGCGGACTACCCCGCTGACCCAACGGTGAACTAGCAGTTACTAGGCGCGAATTGTTGCGCCAGCTTTTTCAGCTGCAGCGACACACGACTTTTGTACGTCAGCAAGAATGGCGTCCGTCAATGTTCCGCCTTCTTCTTGCAGGCGTAAACGGAACGCAAGACTGCGTGAACCCTCAGCAACACCTTTGCCGCGGTAGACATCGAAGAGTTCGATACTGACAAGTCGCTTGCCCACAGCTTGACGAAGAGCTCGCTGCAGATTCGTTGCTGCGATTGTTTCCGGAAGCACGAAAGCCAAGTCGATGTCGCTCGATGGGAAACGGTTGATGTCTCGCGCTTGCACCGGTTTTGGTTCTTCATTCAGCAATGTTGTGAGGTCGAGTTCAAGAATCGAGACACGACCTTCGATTCCAAGAACATCAAGCACAACCGGATCTACTTCGCCAACGACACCAATGACCTTCTTACCGCGTGCCAATGTTGCCGACCGAGTGGCATGAAGTCCCGCAGGAACACGCGTCTGATCAAGTTGCGCGCCAAAAGACAATGCATCACAAATAGCATTCCATTGTGTAAGCGCAGTCTCTGCGTCTCCGCCTGCAACAACTACGGCAAGTTGCTCGGACTCATTGGGTAACTGTGCATCGGACTTTGGATACACATGGCCAATTTCCCACAGCCCCACACGAGGTGCGCGGTGCGACTGGTTGTAGCGCAGCGATTGCAAGAGCCCTGGACGAAGAGACGTACGAAGAATGGACTCATCTGCAACAAGCGGATTCGCAAGCAGAAGAACATCATCTTCTGACAAGCCCACATTCGAAAGATCTCCGGCAGCAAGGAAAGGAGAAGGCATGGCCTCATCGAGGCCGAGCCCCACCAAAACTCGACGCAATGTTCGACGACGTTGCTGCATGTTTGAGAGTCGACCGTGCACTGTCGAATTAGGAATTGTTTTCCCGATGTTGTCGTACCCAAAATGACGGGCCACTTCTTCAATGATGTCGACGGCCTCAGAACAATCAGGGCGCCATGTTGGAACAACGCATGACACGATGTCGCCTCTCACGCTTGCAGTGAAACCAATCGTGTTCAGAATTGAAACGATGCGTTCTTCCTCAATACGAATACCGAGTTTGCGCTCAATCAGATCAATACTCACGTCGACAGGAATTGGCTGAGGACAATGCGATGTGCGAACCACAGTGGCACCAGCGTGCAAAGTGGCCAACGGACATGTCTCGCGCAAGATAGTGACGAAACGTTCTGCCGCGAGAACCCAACCATTGGGATCTGTTCCACGTTCAAAGCGCACTGAAGCTTCTGAACGAAGTCCGTGGCGAATAGCACTGAATCGAACCGGATCAGGCGAGAACCATGCGCTTTCCAACGCAAGAGATGCAGTGCCCTCAGTGATCTCAGAATGCAAATCGCCCATGACACCGGCGAGACCAACACCAGAGTTGTCTGCACCATTACAGATCAGCAGATCATCTGGATGCAATTTTCGCACCTGGCCGTCGAGCGTGGTCAGCGTCTCCCCTGTTGTAGCAAGCCGCACACGGAATGAAGAGACGACTGCAGCGTCATAGGCGTGGTTCGGCTGGTTCGTTTCGAGCATGACCAAGTTGGAAGCATCAACAACGTTGTTGATAGAACGCATTCCGAGATGAGCGAGACGGGAAGATACCCACCGCGGAGATGGCCCTACTTTGACTCCACTCACATATGAAATAGAAAACGACGCACAGTTTTCATCAGCATCAACTACAACCGGCAAGGACTTCTCAGCACCCAATGATCCGGTATCGATACGAGGACCATCCAATGGAACACCAAAGTGCGCGGCAAGATCACGAGCAACACCGAGATGACCCCAACAATCTGCACGATTACGCGTGAGATCCAGATCAAACACAACATCGTGTTCGATACCCAACACCTCGAAGGGACTCACACCCAATGGTGAGTCTTTCGGAAGGATCAGGAGGCCGTTTGATTCATCGCTCAACCCAAGCTCAACTTCTGAACACAACATGCCTTCAGAATCAATGCCGAGAATTCCGCGTCGCGCGATGTCCATGCCGTTGGGCATCTGGGTCCCAAGCGTTGCCAGTGGCACAACATCACCGGGCTGCATGTTCGTCGCACCACACCAGACATGACGTTCTTCACCATCGCCTGCATCAACGAAACAACGCGTCACCTTCGCAGCATCGGGATGCTTTTCCATGCGATTGATTCGAGCTGTGACAACTCCAGGGACTGGAGTTCCGACGACGTCCATCTCCTCCACGGCAAGACCAAGAGAGGTCAGGGCTTCCGCTACAACTTCCGGGTCTGAAGGAATGTCAGCCATCTCGCGAAGAATAGAGAGAAGAATTTTCATGAGAACTGCTCCGTGAATCGGACGTCGTCTGAATACATATCGCGAATGTCATTCACCCCGTGACGCTCTTTCGCCATTCGGTCAATACCGAAACCAAACGCGAAGCCGCTCCACTCATTCGGATCCAGTCCACCGGCACGAAGAACATGCGGATGCACCATGCCGCACCCGCCCAACTCAATCCATGAGCCATCGGGTCGACGAATATCGAACTCCGCACTTGGTTCCGTAAAAGGGAAATAGGAAGGACGAAGCCGGCTTGTGAATCCGTCACCAAAAAAGGCCTTCGTAAACGATTCAATCGTGCCCGCAAGATCAGCAAATGTAATGCCTCGGTCGATAACGAGACCTTCTATTTGATGGAATACAGGCATGTGTGTTGCATCAGGAGTTTCCTTACGGAAAACACGACCCGGCATGATGGCATAGATCGGCGGAGGCCACTCTTGCATCACACGGATTTGCACTGGTGAGGTGTGTGTCCGCAGTACAACACTGCCGGGTTCATCACTTTCAATAAACAATGTGTCCCACATGCTGCGCGCAGGATGACTCGGCGGCATGTTGAGTGCTTCGAAGTTATAGAAATCAGTCTCAACTTCAGGACCTTCAGCAATCTGGAATCCAAGCCCGATGAATACATCTTCAAGACGTTCTGTTGCTTGCGTCACGAGATGCATTCGACCTCGACGTTGCGATGCCTGGGCAGATATCGCCAATTCAGTCATGTCCACGCGATCAGCATCGACCTGAGAAGCAAACTCGCCTCTTCGCAGCTCTTTCAATCGAAGTTCTGACGCATGCTGTAGAGAGTTCAGAGCTTCGTTCACTGCCTGACCCATCTCTTTTCGAGATTCAATATCAGCAACCTTGCCCAGTGAACCCTTGAGAGTGGCGATAGCACCCTTTTTGCCGGTAAGCGCCGACATTAGTGTGCGGAGATCATCTGAGGATGACGAAGAAGAAATACTGGAAAGACCTTCAGCGAGAGCTGCTGCTAATTGGTCCTTCTCGGGGATTGATGCACTTGCCATGACGTTAAAACGCTACTCCCCTACTTCGCACACCACAGGGAGGTTTAGCCCTGAGTCATTTCCTCGCGGGAACGGGCCACATGCATTGCGAGCACCGTGCCAGCCATCGCGACATTCAGGCTCTCCGAACGACCTGCGTGTTCAATCGTGATCCATGAATCGACTGCGATATCTGAAGGAAGACCGTGGGCTTCGTTACCAAGAACTATGCCGATAAGTCCGGACACATCTGCGTCGTAGATGGACTCAGGATGAGACACCCCGAGAGAGTCATGCGACGTTGTTCCTAAGAGACGAACACCCACTGCGCTCAGAGTGTCCAAAGAATCAACTTGCCAAACGGGCACATGGAATATGGCTCCGGCAGATGCTCGAACCGTCTTTGGCGACCACGGATCAACTGTGTTTCCTACCAACACGACGCCGGTAGCACCAGCAGCCTCTGCACTGCGAACCAATGTGCCCAAGTTGCCTGGATCGGAAATTTCATGAAGAACTAACAACCAATCCGAATCATTGAAAGACAATGAACCCGCATCAGGGATTGCACACACGGCCAAGATGCCGCGAGGCGAATCTGTGTCCGCCACAGAATTGAACGTCTTTGAATCCAACTCATGGGAATCAATCGGCGCCTCGTACTCCTCATAATCCTCGCGAATGTATTGTTCACGGATATCAAGGCCAGCCAGGACAGCTTCTTCAACAAGTGTTGGTCCTTCAACAATGAAGGACCCTTCCTCATAACGGAAACTGCGGCGCCCAATGAGGCGCCGCAGAGTCTGAACCCGAGGGTTCGAGGGTGACAGTGGTGTCCTGCTCAGACCAGTGCGGCCTTTGCAGAAACCACCAATGCAGCAAATGCTTCTGCGTCATGTACTGCGAGATCAGCAAGGATCTTGCGGTCAACTTCGATGCCAGCAGCATTCAAGCCTGCAATGAAGCGGCTATACGAAATATCGTTCAAACGGCATGCAGCGTTGATGCGCTGAATCCAGAGGCGACGGAATTCGCCCTTCTTTGCACGACGGTCACGGAATGCGTATTGACCTGAGTGCAGCACCTGCTCGTTAGCGGCGCGGAATGAACGGCTCTTATTGCCGTAGTAACCCTTTGCCTTTTCAAGTACTGCACGGTGCTTCTTGCGAGCATGAACGGCTCTTTTGACTCTTGCCATGGTGTTCTCCTAGTTCTACTAATTGACGTCTATCGAAGGCCCAAAAGGCGCTTGATCTTGCGGGCATCACCAGGATGTACATCGACATCACCGGCAAGGCGACGTGTACGCACACTGGACTTCTTCTCGAAGAGGTGCTGGCGGTTGGCCTGCTGACGGCGCAGTTTTCCTGATCCGGTCTGCTTGAAACGCTTTGCAGCAGTCTTGCTTGTCTTCATCTTTGGCATGTTCTATTCCTCTACTCGTTATCGCTCTGTTCGGCTGGTGCCGGGGCTTCTACTGCATCTGCAACTGGTGCTGGTGCTGCGCTTGGTCCCTGGTCCTTTTCGACTTTTTTGGCGGGTGCCTTCTTGTCAGGAGACAAAACCATTGTCATGTTGCGACCCTCGAGACGGGCTTGGGTTTCCACTTTTGCAAGTGCTCCAAGCTGTTCAAGTGCCGCATCGAGAATCTTTGCGCCCAGTTCTGGGTGGGCAACTTCTCGTCCGCGGAATTGCAGTGTGACCTTTACTTTGTGTCCGTCTTCTAGGAAGTCACGCATATGCCGAACTTTGGTGTCGAAGTCGCCCTTTCCGATCTTTGGTCGGAACTTCACCTCTTTGATGGTGACGTGGGTTGTCTTCTTCCGCGATTCTTTGGCTTTTTGCGCCTCTTCGTAACGGAACTTTCCGTAGTCCATGATGCGACACACTGGTGGATTCGCAAGAGGTGCGACCTCGACTAAGTCAAGATCCAACTCTCGCGCCAGGGTGAGGGCATCAGCGGTGGTGCGAACACCAACTTGACTACCGTCGGGACCGATAAGGCGAACCTCGCGCGCACGAATGCGCTCGTTGTAACGGGGTTCATTATTCTGCGGCGTAGCTATGGCTGTCTCTCTTGTGCAATGGGCCTCGCCCTCCTCTGTGTGGAACCACTTTCGTAGTTCGTTCGTGCCAGTGCACGAAGCAGAACACAGAGCAACAAGAGTTGCTCGCAATCTCGACCCGACGCACTCCTGGAACCAGGGTGGACAGGTGGGGGCGGAACCCCACTTCGCTCAGTTGACGCAGATTAGGGTATCGCCCAATGAGCGCAGACGACACCATGCCCCCAACAGAACCTCTCCTCGATGACCAGACAGCCGAGGCCCTTGAGGCAGTTGCCGAGACCCGGCGACGTCTTTCTGAGGTCCCTGCCTCAGTAGTCGTCACCAATCACGCCATGGGGCTCTTCGAATTGGCAGCAATCCACCTCTCATCCGAGCCACCTCGCCTCGACGATGCCCAATTGGCCATCGATGCTCTGGGGTCACTTGTAGACACCTTGGGGGACCGTTTGGGTGAGCATGCAGAGACATTGGCCGCAGCGCTCGGAAACATCCGACTGGTCTTTGTCCAGAAGGTGAATGGACCTACAGAGAGCTGATTTCGAAGGCCTCTTCACGGATTACGTGAAACTGAGGCCGGAACTGCACTGCTGTGCCAAGTTCAATCATCCGAGAACCGTCGCTCAACATGGCGCAGTGGAATGGCCAGACGCGGCCGTCACTGTCGGTGATTTCACCGAGACCAATTCGTCGATCGAATTGAGTCACATGGCCAGTTCGAAGTTCTGCCCCTGACATCGGATCAGTGAATGATCTTCGAGATCGGAATTTCGAGAAGGTCTGATGCGCCAGCATCAATGAGAGCAGGAATCAATGTGTTGATGCCGCGCTTGGCCACCACGGTTTCAATCGCAAAGTCACCCGAGGCGAGATGAGCGACCGTTGGAGACTTGGCCGATGGCAACAATGCAACTACTTGTTCCATCGCCCCCTTCGTGACATTCAGCTTCAACAAGACCTTGTCGCGCGCTTCCAGTGTCCCGGTCAAGAGCGTCATGATTTGCTCCATTGCGTGACGTTTTACTGGGTCTTCAAAAGACTTCTTATTTGCAATGAGCTCTGTGTAGCTCACAAGAATTGTGTCGATGATGCGAAGACCGGCTGCTCGAAGAGCACGCCCGGTTTCAGTGATATCAACAACACAGTCAGCGATGTCGGGAATCTTGGCTTCACTTGCGCCGTAACTCAGACGGATATCTGCCTTCACACCGCGTTCTTCAAAGAATCGTCGAGTCATCTCTGGGTATTCGGTTGTCACGCGCACACCCTCACCAAGATCTTTGACCGATTGTGCTGGGGATGAATCTGCAACAGCAACAATGACGCGAATGGGCAGTGCCGTAGCTTTTGAGTACTTCAACTCCCCCAGGCTCACCACATCGCTGTTCGTCTCTTCAATCCAGTCACGACCCGTGATACCAATGTCGAATAATCCTTCTTGCACGTACGAGGCAATTTCCTGAGGACGAAGAATGCGAACCGAATCAACACGAGGATCATCAATTGAGGCTTTGTAGTCCACTGACGAAGAGCGGACAACAGAGAGATCAGCAGCTTCGAAAAGATCGAGGGTCGCCTTTTCGAGTGAGCCTTTAGGGAGAACGAACTTAAGCACGAAATGAGGCTATCTAGCCACGCCCAGCCATAACGCCTCAATTACGAGTGTTTACAAAAAATGAGTCGGCTCAAGAGACGCGCGACCGCGCATCCAGTCACTAGCAGGCATGGGGCCTTTCCCCTCTGGCTGCACTCTGACAAGGAGCAAGTCACCTTGGCCTGTGCCGACATAACAGTCAGATTCGACCTCACCTGGTGACAACGTCGCATCTCCATCAACAAGAGCAACTTCAAGAATCTTGATTCGAGAGCCACCAACGACTGTGAAGGAACGCAATGCCCTGACTTGGCGATGAATCTGAACTGAACTCATCGACCAATCAATGCGTTGCTCTTCCGAAGAAATCTTCTTGGCATAGGTTTCACCGTCGCCTTGAGGAGTCGGTGTGCCCAGACCCTCTTTCAATGTGCCCACCAAAAGATCTGCACCCACACGAGCAAGTTCATTGGTCAAAGACACTGAAGTAGAGGCGTCTGTGATGACAACTTCATCGCGTGCATACACGGCACCCGTATCGAGAGTCTCTTCAATATCCATAATGCAGACACCTGTTGTGGTGTCACCCGCCAAAATGGCGCGTTCGACGGGCGCTGCACCACGCCACCGAGGTAGCAACGAAAAGTGAATATTGATCATCGGTGTGTGCGCAAGAATCGACGCGGGGATGATCCGGCCATACGCAACAACAATGCCCAACAGATTCTTGTCCTGGTGGGAGACGACCCACTCCAAGCCGTGACTTACTGGGATACCTAAACGAAGAGCGACTTCTTTGACGGGGCTAGGAGACAAAGTGGAACCACGACCGCGCTTGGCATCAGGCCGAGTAACGACATGAGCAACTTCAAAGCCTTCTTCAACAAGACGCTCGAGAACGACTGCTGCTGCAGGAGGAGTGCCGAGGAAAACGAGAGGACGAACCTCTGCAGCCATATCTATTTCAATCCGATATGACGAGTTTCGCCTTCGGACGAACCACCATCAGCGATTCGTGCATACTCACGTAGCGCCTCTTCACGCTGCTCTGTTGTCATGCGCTCAAACATCAGCACTCCATTGAGGTGATCGAGTTCGTGCTGAAACAAACGAGCAAGCAGTTCGTCGGCTTCCACCTGAATGATGTTGCCATTGAGGTCCACGGCTTCAAGCAGAACTTCCTTAGGACGAAGCATCTCCACATAAAGACCGGGGATCGACAGGCAACCCTCGTCATAGACCCATTCACCACGTGACTCAACGATGCGCGGATTGATCAATGTTGTGGGCACACCATCGATGTCATATACAAAGATCTGCTTCTGCACACCAATTTGTGGCGCAGCCAAACCAAGACCCGGGGCTTTATACATCGCCTGCAACATTGCCTGGGTAAGGCGAATGATCTTGCCATCAATGTTTTCAACCTGTTCTGCCACTGATGTCAGAACTGGATCTCCGAAGGTGCGGATGTCGTAACCCATAATCTGAAAGGCTACATGCGTCATGAACTCGTCACCTGAATCCCGCGACTCGCACTATTTCAGCGAAAACCCCTCCGGGCCGTCCAAACCTTCAGAGTTTGAAATTGAAGTTAATGGTCGCACCCTGGTCCTCCAGTCCGACCAAGGGGTCTTTAGCCGCCATGGGCTCGACAAAGGAACTGCGGTTCTCCTCGACATCATGAGCCGAGGCAACTACCCCACTGTCCCCGATGGATCCTTTCTGGCCGATGTCGGATGCGGTACAGGTGCGATTGCACTGACTCTGGCGGCGCTATACCCCGCATGCACAGTGATAGCAGTTGACGTCAACGAACGAGCACGTGCTCTCTGCGCATCCAACGCTAAGAAGAACGGACTCTCAAACATCACAGTTCTGTCACCCGAAGAACTTGATGAAACCATTCGTTACTCCATGCTGTGGTCAAATCCGCCAATTCGAATTGGCAAACCTGCACTGCGTCAGCTTCTTCTGGAGTGGATGCAGCGGCTAACCGAGGACGGCACAGGCCGCTTAGTGGTGAGCAAGAACCTTGGTGGTGATTCCCTTGCGGAATGGCTAAGCGAGAGTGGCTTTGCGACGAAAAAACTCGCCAGCAGTAAAGGATTTCGCGTCTTCGAAGTTGCTGCGCGTCAGTAACGCTTTGGTCCAGCGTGCACACGCAGTGCTGTTCCGTAGTGGACACGAAGCATCTGAATCGCTGCTGTCATCGCATCGCCGTCAATACTCTTCATGATAAGTGCATCGTCTTCGCGTGCGATGTCAACCCCGGCCATTGACGGAATATCTTCTAGCGACTTTGGCGCAACAACACTCACGCGCACCATTGAGGAAAATGGTGGAAGTAAAAATGCTTGGCGCTGGGCGATGTCCTTTTGCATCCAACCCAATAGTGCTGTCGACGGATCTGTCGCGGCCAGCGCCTGTAACAACGAATGTTGCGGTTGACGGGTGTGGATGACGACCCGTCCTTTCGCACCAACGATTCGTGCAGCACGGGCCACAAGAGAAAGTACTTCTCTCGACGCGGTAATTCGAGGGGCTCCAAGATCTCGATCAATGTCGGCGAACACAACTACATCGGCTGCAGGGATTCGATACAGCACTGCTTCTGTCCCGATGAAGACACTTCCTTTTGTCCACATGTCATCAGACTCTGCCGTTACTTCGACTACAGGATTACGTGTTGACTGCACCACCTGAGTAACAAGCTGAGACACACCGCCCCTCGCAACAACAAAGGAGGTACGGCCGCACGACACACACACTGACCCCGCCTTAGTTTGGCAGCGCACGCAGAACAACACTCCATCATCAGATTGTGTCAATAGAGATGAACATTCACCGCATGCTTGAACAGCACGGCATGATTTACACGCGATCAGTCGCGCTTTTCCTTTTGTATTCAAGACGCACACTGTGGTCATTCCTGGAGTTGTTGCACTCTCCAAGAGTTCAGTCGACAACAATGACCCGCTGACAGGAACATCGTCAAGATTCACAACGCTGATCGCCGGCCACTGCGACTCCCCGAGTGAAACACGGCCAACATCTGTTTCCGTTCGCATTGCAGCAGCCGATGGAACCGGAGAAGTGAGAACACAGGGGACATTCGCACGACGGGCACGTTCCCGAGCGACTTCTGGCGCATTCCACGTCGGCGCACGTTCTTCATGATGCAACTCATCATGTTCATCAATCACAACAATTGAAGACAAACCTGCGCACGGAGCGAGCACTGCAGATCGTGCACCAATCACAATGTCGACACCTGACTTTGCTGCGTCCCAATCATCAGGCACAAGAGCTGTTGTGAAACCACGCCGGCGAAGTGCGGCTGCCCCCATTGCAGCCATGCGCTGGGTGGGACACACCACGAGAACGGATCCGTCACGAGCAAGTTCCGCAACGACATGCAGGGCTGATGCCAACGGTGGCACCATCAACACACCGCCACCACGTGAGACAAGTTCTCGCGTCGCCGTCGATACCTCATCATCAGGAAACGTCGGGTTCTGTCCATGACGCGGGTTGACATCTCGACCACGCATACGAGGGGCTGATGCACTGCTTAAAGTTGCACGCCAACTGCCAAACCAATGCTGCGACATCCATTGCGTGAGCGACACAACACCAGGCTCAACACCATCACCTGAAACAGAAACAATCGGCACAAGGCGATTGATATCGACCTGAACATCAGTGCGCACGTCTGCACTTCCGATGTCTACAACCCATCCACCAACGCGACGACCATTGAGGTCAATACGTACTCGAGTCCCTCGACCAACGCGTGGCACAAGGGACTCGGGGACGAGGTAATCAAAGACTTTGTCGATGCCCGAAACCTCGGGCACCACCGACGCGATGATCGGCGACAGAATCGTCAGAGCTTGACGGCGGACTTGAAGTCAGACAAACGTGAGAGTGCTTCCCACGTGAACTCTGGCTCGTTACGACCGAAGTGTCCGTATGCAGCTGTCTTCGAATAGATCGGGCGCTTGAGATCAAGGTCGCGAACGATTGCACCTGGACGAAGGTCAAACACGTTGCGTACTGCGGCTTCGATGGACTCTTCGCTCACGGTGTTGGTGCCGAAAGTTTCCACCAAGATGCTCACGGGCTGTGCCATACCGATTGCGTATGCAACTTGTACTTCACACTTCTCTGCTGCACCTGAAGCAACAACGTGCTTAGCAACCCACCGTGCTGCGTATGCAGCGGAACGGTCGACCTTTGATGGATCCTTACCGGAGAATGCACCACCACCGTGACGACCCATACCACCGTATGTGTCAACGATGATCTTGCGACCAGTCAAGCCAGTGTCGGCGTGTGGCCCACCGAGAACGAACTTGCCCGTTGGGTTGATGTAGATCGCAGGATTGTCACCCTTGAATGCTTCAGGGATGGTCGGCAAGATGACCTGCTCGATGAGGTCAGGACGAATCTCTGTCTCTCGGTTCACACCATCGCGGTGCTGTGTTGAAATCAACACTGTGGTGAGGCGCACTGGCTTGCCATTTTCGTATTCGAAAGTCACCTGGGTCTTGCCATCTGGGCGAAGGTATGGGATGAGGCCGCTCTTACGCACTTCGGTCAGACGCTCTGCAACACGGTGTGCAAGCCAAATTGGCAAAGGCATGAGGTCTGGGGTGTCGTTACATGCGTACCCAAACATCATTCCCTGGTCGCCAGCACCTTGTGTGTTAAGTGCATCTTCAGCACTTTGTCCGCTACGAAGTTCTTCTGACTTATCAACGCCCTGAGCAATGTCAGGGCTCTGAGCGTCAAGAGCGACGAGAACACCACAGGTGTTGCCGTCGAAACCAAACGCAGCATCGTTGTAGCCAATGCGATTGATTGCTTCACGAGCGATAGCGGGAATGTCGACATAAGCGTCTGTAGTGATTTCACCAGAGACGACGCACAGACCCGTGGTGAGCAATGTCTCACATGCAACTCGGCTGTGTGGGTCCTTCGCGAGAATGGCGTCGAGAACTGAGTCAGAAACTTGGTCCGCCATCTTGTCGGGGTGACCCTCAGTGACGCTTTCTGATGTGAACGTGAAATTCCTCACGACAACTCCTTCGTAGTTACGGACGAGGGGTCGCCCGCAATTTGACCACGCTATCTAACACGGCAGTGGCGATGGTGAGTTTAGTGGCTAGGTCGACCTGTATTTGTTGCCCATTGGCAAGCAAAATGGACACTGCATTGGTGTCATGACCGAATCCGACGCCAGGGGCAGACACATCGTTGGCGACGACCATGTCTAGGTTCTTGCGCTTCAGCTTGCCCTGGGCGTTGGCCAACACATCATCGGTTTCCGCAGCAAAACCCACCAATGTCTGGGCTACGGGCTTTGCAGCACCGAGGGTGGCGAGGATGTCAGGCGTAGCTTCCAGCGTAAT
This sequence comes from Ilumatobacteraceae bacterium, assembly GCA_044353425.1. Lineage (GTDB taxonomy): Bacteria > Actinomycetota > Acidimicrobiia > Acidimicrobiales > Ilumatobacteraceae > UBA2093. Next base: position 21,815 of record JBILBZ010000007.1, read on the forward strand.
CTCAGGGATTCCGTTGTGTTTTTTGATCTTGCCATCAGCAGCATGCACTGGCCGGAAGTCAGCAACGGCAGCAGTCATCACAACAACATCACTGCTCGGGGCATGCTCTGTGACGGCATCGAGCATCTGCTGTGCGGTCTCTACAGAAACAACACGAATGCCAGATGCAACTGAGCGGTCAACGGTAGAGACGAGAGTGACGTGCGCACCACGCTTCTGTGCTTCTTCTGCGATGGCATAACCCTGCTTGCCACTAGAACGATTCGCTATGACTCGCACAGCATCAATGGGCTCACGGGTGCCACCTGCAGTCACAAGAACAGACAAGCCCTCCATGTCGCGACCACTACCTGATAGTGCCGAATCAATTGCAGAGAGAATTGTTTCTGGGTCGGCAAGTCGACCAGTTCCGACGTCTCCCCCGGCAAGACGCCCTTCTTGCGGATCAACAACGATGACTCCACGAGAGCGCAACAACGCAAGGTTGTCCTGAACAGATGGGTGTTCCCACATTTCTGTGTGCATCGCAGGACAGATGACAACCTGAGCACGAGTAGCGATCAGAGTTGCAACCAGGAGATCTTGAGAAAAGCCCATTGCATATGCGGCAATGACACGAGCGGTAGCAGGTGCAACAACAATCAGATCAGCTGTTTGACCAAGTCGTGTGTGAGGAATGGGAGATGCGTCATCCCACAAACTGGTGTGCACGGGCTCCGAAGACAAAGCCGACACTGTGACCGGCCCAATGAATCGATGCGCATCTTCAGTCATGATTGGTGCAATATGAGCACCCGCATCAACGAGGCGGCGAATGACCTCAATTGCTTTGTATGCAGCAATGCCGCCAGAAATTCCGACAACTATGCGACGACCGCGTACCGATTCCATAGAAATGACGCGGGGTGACTAAACGGTGAGACCGAATCTATTCAGCGTCTGATTCAGCGATATCGGAGGCATCGTCACCGAATTCGCCAAATGCTTCTGCAGCTTCAAGTTCCATGTCGTCGAACGGAAGGCGCTCGATCTTGATGATCTTTTCAGCAGCAATCTCTTCGAATGCGATTGACAAAGGCTTACGTGCCACAGATGACACCTGAGGTGGGACCATGTGTCCGAGACCTTCACCCAACTGATTGAAGTAGGAGTTGATCTGACGAGCGCGGTACGAGGCAAGGGTCACCAATGCGAACTTTGAACCCTCAATGCTGTCACGAGTGAGCAAGCTCTCGATATTTGGGTGAATCATGGAGTCGTGTTGACGTGACATGTTGGACCTCCGAAGTCGCTTAAAGGCTATCGGCGAGCACTACGGGCTGCACCGATAATGCCCTGAATCTCAGCCACAGCACGGTCTAAATCATCATTCACAATGACGACGTCGGCCTGCTGAGCACCCAGACGCTCCTCGTCTTCGGCCTTCTTCAGACGCTGAACGACGTGTTCTTCTGAGTCCCCACGGCCTTGTAACCGGCGGCGTTGCTCGTCACGAGACGGGGGCTGTACGAAGACCAAAATTGCTTCGGGATGGCGTTCTTTCACCTGCTGAGCCCCATGAAGCTCGATTTCAAGCACTATGTCCACCCCTTGGTCGACAGATGGGGCAGGAGAACCATAGAAATTGCCCAAGAACTGCGTCCACTCCAAAAAACCACCAGTATCGATGCGCTCTTGAAAGGAAGCCTCATCGACAAAGACATAGGCATCATCTGACTCCCCTTCGCGCTGTGCACGGGTTGTCCATGAACGGCTGAGCCACAAAGCAGGATCTCGCTGCACCAGAGTTTCAACAATGGTGCCCTTTCCGGCTCCACCAGGACCCGAAACGATCACGATGATCGGGTCTGTCATTGGGATTCCCCAACTGCAACCAGAATGCCGTTTCGCTGTTCATTCGTCAATTGCCCCACCCTGGTGAACGGGACAACGCCGAGGTCTGCCAACAAACGTCGACCAGCGACCTTGCCAAGAGCAGGATGCACATCAAGCAACTTGACAACATAGGCCTGGGCTTCGAGGGACTCCTCTGAGACTGACAAAACCTGAGCAAGATGACCCTGCTGGGCCTTTTCTACCGCTGTAACACGCGCGTTTCGAAGGCTTTTCACCATCTCAAAATCGCTAACCGTGCTTTCCATGGGTCAATTGTACTTGTGACGGTGCACAAGAGACAGGATGTCTTCCCAAGTAGATGCTCCACGCTTCTTCGCGATGAGAGCAGCGTCTTGAGCAATGCGCCATGTGGCAGCCGGGTCTGCAAAAGAGGCTGTTCCTACTTGCACAGCATTTGCACCAGCCATCATCATCTCGACAGCATCTGCCCCCGTTGAGATTCCACCAACACCAATGATGTGAGATTCGGGGAGAGCAACGCGCACATCATGAACAGCACGCACTGCAATCGGATGAATTGCTGACCCCGAAAGACCGCCGCCACCATTCCCCAAAGTGGGCCGACCGGTTTCCACATCAATCTGCATGCCCAGCATGGTGTTCACCAATGTGAGGGCATCTGCCCCAGCATCCGTCACCGTTGTGGCGACCTCAACGATTCGATCCGTGTTGGCACTGAGCTTGGCCCACACAGGAACTGTGGCAACAGCATTCACCGCAGAGATGATCTGGCCTGCCAAGGAAGGATCGTGCGCGATGATGCCGCTTCGTCCTTCAAGATTCGGACACGAAAGGTTCACTTCAATTGCAGCAATCTTGTCCCCCGCTTCACGCAGTTGCTCGGCAGCCAAGATGTATTCCTGCACGGTGCGCCCCCAAATACTGACCACCGGGACAACGTGCAACATTGCAAACAACGGCAACGATTCACGCAACCATGTCTGCACACCAGGCCCTTGAAGACCCACTGCGTTCAACATCCCTGCTCTCGCAAGATGTACACGCGGCGCAGGGTTGCCCGGCCACGGTTCGTGGAAGAGACTTTTCACCACCGTTGCGCCCAATTGATTCATGGGCATGAAGTGATTCAGTTCAACGTCGTGACCAGCTGTGCCTGATGCGGTCATGAATGGAATCTTGAGAGAGACACCACCAACAGTGACTGCACCGAGCGACACAAGTGCATCTATAGCACGACGTGATTTTCTCATCGGCCGTGATACTCCTGCAGTGAGCACACTTCAATCTCGGACTGATACTGCTCCCACAAACCGTTCACTGCCGCCAAGGCTGCCTCAACAGTTGTCACCGACGACACGCGGTTTGCATTAGCGGCCTTACGGATCGCTTCGCCATCCTCGCGAGAGCCACGACCATGTGGTGTATTCACCACAAAACTGATCTCGCCCTGAGCCACCAGCTCCACTGCATTGTCCATGGAAGAACCTTCCATCTCTGACAACTTGCCAACGATGCGGTCAACCGGGAAACCAAACTTTGCGAGATACGCAGCAGTTCCCGTTGTTGCTGCCACACCAAGACCAAGATCTCGAAGTCGCTTCGCAACAACAAGGCCCGCAGGCTTGTCCCCATCATTGAGCGACAAGAACACGGTGCCCGATGTGGGCAGCACGGTTCCGGCTGCTGTTTGCGACTTCACAAAAGCGCGCCCGAATGTTCGGTCGATACCCATCACTTCTCCAGTGGAGCGCATCTCTGGTCCAAGTGCAGTATCAACTTCAGGGAATCGGTTAAACGGAAGAACAGCTTCCTTCACCGAAACGTGGCCACCACTCACAGGCGGAGTCAGCAGACCTTCGACACGAAGTTCTTCTAAAGTTGAACCCAACATGACACGGCTCGCAACTTTTGCAAGCGGCACGCCTGTTGCCTTCGCAACAAACGGAACTGTTCGTGATGCACGTGGGTTTGCTTCAATGACATACACAGTGGTGCCCAGTACTGCGAACTGCACGTTGATGAGGCCGCGAACATCGAGTGCAGTTGCAATCGACTTTGTGTATTCACTGATGACTTCAACGACCCATGCAGGCAAAGTTTGTGGCGGGATCGCACAGGCAGAGTCACCGGAGTGAACGCCCGCCTCCTCCACGTGTTCCATCACACCACCGATGAGAACTTCACCGGTGTGGTCACGGATTGCATCCACATCAACTTCAGTTGCATCTTCAAGGAAGCGGTCAATCAGGACAGGACGTTCGGCAGAAAGTCCACCTTCCTTACCCAAACTTCCATCGCTGGCCATCTGCTCCATTGCACGCTGCAAGGCATCATGGTCATGCACGATTTGCATCGCACGGCCACCCAAGACATAGCTCGGCCGCACAAGCACTGGGAACCCCACTCGTGTTGCGATGACTTTTGCTTCATCCACCGTGACAGCAGTGCCACCAGGAGGCTGTGGAATGGAGAGTTCATTACAGAGCTGATTCCACTTTTCACGATCTTCTGCAAGGTCGATGGAGTGAGGAGAAGTTCCGGCAATCAGCGCAGGATCAATCAAGCCTGACAACTTCAGTGGTGTCTGGCCGCCAAGGCTCACGATCACCTTTGGTGGTACTCCGCCTGATGCAATGGTCTCTGCTGCGATGACATTGAGAACATCTTCTCGAGTAAGCGGCTCGAAGTAGAGACGATCTGATGTGTCGTAGTCAGTCGACACAGTTTCAGGGTTGCAGTTGACCATCACTGTTTCAAAACCGGCATCACGGAGAGCAAAGCTGGAGTGGACACAGCAGTAGTCAAACTCAATACCTTGCCCAATACGGTTCGGACCAGAACCCAAGATGATGACGCGTGGTCGATCAGAGTGACGCACCTCTGTCTCATCTTCATATGTTGAGTAGTGGTACGGCGTCTCCGCTGCAAACTCGGCGCTGCAGGTATCGACAGTTTTGTACGTCGGAATCACACCAAGTGATTCACGGTGCGCACGAACGTCCATCTCATCTGCATTCCACAGGTAGGCCATCTGAGCATCGGAAAATCCGAGGCGCTTTGCGCGGCGCATTTGACTACGTGTGACGTCTGCAAGAGACATATCGGCCATCGCATGACGCTCGTCAATGATGATTTGCATCTGGTCGAGGAACCACACATCAATCTTTGTTGCGTCATGCACTCGGTCAACACCCATGCCACGACGAAGAGCTTCACCAACTTGGAAAATGCGCTCAGGTGTTGCGACCGATGCCTTTGCGAGCAGTGCTGCGTCGTCAAGTGAGTCATACAAGGACTCGCCCGGATCACAGTTGAGACCAAGACGTCCTTGCTCAAGTGAACGGAGACCCTTTTGCAAGCTCTCGGGGAATGTGCGACCAATGGACATCGCTTCGCCGACACTTTGCATCTGTGTTCCGAGAACACCTGAAGTACCAGGAAGCTTTTCGAACGCCCAGCGTGGAATCTTTGTGACGACATAGTCAATGGTGGGTTCGAAACTTGCAGGAGTTGCCCGAGTGATGTCATTTGGGATTTCGTCAAGCGTGTAGCCCACTGCCAATTTGGCAGCAATCTTTGCAATGGGGAAACCGGTTGCTTTTGAAGCAAGCGCAGAAGATCGAGAAACGCGGGGGTTCATTTCAATGACCACCATGTCGCCGTTTGCAGGATTCAGTGCGAACTGAACGTTTGACCCACCTGTTTCGACGCCGACTCGGCGAATACAGGCCAATGCGGCGTCTCGCATCTTTTGGTATTCAACGTCAGACAGTGTCTGAGCAGGCGCGACGGTGATCGAGTCACCCGTGTGCACACCCATCGGATCAAAGTTTTCGATGCTGCAGATGATGACGCAGTTATCTGCCTTGTCACGCATGACTTCCAGTTCGTATTCCTTCCATCCGACGATGGAGGTTTCGATCAAGATCTCTCGAATCGGACTTGCATCAAGACCATCGGCCGCAATCTTGAGGAACTCTTCCATGGTGTTCGCAATACCTGTACCGCGACCACCCAAGATGTATGCCGGGCGAATGATAACGGGAAGACCAATTTCTTCAAGAACCTTCACAGACTCTTCCATGTTGTGAGCCACACCACTGTGAGGAACACTGAGACCAATTTCAATCATTGCTTGTTTGAACTTGTCGCGATCTTCTGCAGTTGCAATTGCTTCTGCGTTGGCGCCAATCAACTCGGGCGTGCCAGGTACGCCCACTAAGCCTTTTTC
>JBILBZ010000182.1:0-2952 GCA_044353425.1 Ilumatobacteraceae bacterium
CAGAACACGCCTCTTGGAGTTGCACTGACGAAAGAGGGAATGTGGTCGGCGCTGGAAATCCCTGGCATGCAGGCAGCCATTGACATGGAGAACCGCCAGCAGATCATGGCGAGTTTTTCTGATGATGCGCGAGAGACACGGCGGGCTAGATCTGAGGGTCGGCCCGCCACATATCAAGGCTGACGGAGACTCTTGATATTTCGTTTAAATCCACACGGAATCGGAACTGGGACGCGTCGCCGACTAGTTTGACAACGTGAGTGAACGCGAAATCATGACATGGGATATCTTCGGAGGGGCGAGTCGAGAACTCGCAACGAAGGTTGCAGATTCCGGATATGAACCAGACATCATTCTGGCGATCGCACGCGGTGGCCTTTTGGCTGCTGGAGCCCTTGGCTATGCACTTGCCGTGAAGAACTTGTACACGATGAACGTCGAGTTCTACACAGGGGTAGATGAGCGACTTCCTGTGCCGATGATTCTGCCTCCTGTGCCTGACTTAGTTGAACTTCGTTTCGCTCGAGTTCTTATTGTTGATGATGTCGCCGATACTGGTCATACTTTGAAGATTGTTGAAGACTTTTTCCGTGGTCGTGTGAAAGAAGTTCGCTCGGCGGTTCTTTACGAGAAGTCACACTCAGTTGTGCAATGTGATTATGTGTGGAAGATGACCGATGAATGGATCAACTTCCCCTGGAGTGACAAGGATCCGGTCGTGAAGCGCGAAGGTCTCGTTAAAGACGCGTAAACGCTCTTCGCAAAGTCAGAGAATGCAAAAAGGAGGGGTCCTAGGACCCCTCCTTTTTATTTATTCATCTATCCGAGTCTGATACTTGGGTCGATGTACTTGTTGGTCACGAGGTCTGAAGCCTTCAGACCATCCTTTAGTACTTCACCTGAAGCTGTATAGACCGGTGTGGCTGTCTGGATGATCTCGGTAACTCGATCAATATCGAACGAGCCAAGTGTTCCATCGGGACTGTTGGCAACCAACTTGTCTGCCTTCATCTGGGCGACCGCTGCGTCTCCTTGGTCTGCTGTGTATGTCCAAAAGTCTGCATACGTTGTTACTGCTTCGATAATGATGGCATTTGCTCTATTGGGTGATGCCACATAGTCCACTGTTGCTCGTTGAAGAATTGGCACAAGTTCTTTTAGACACGAGTCGAACTTTTTAAGATTTGCTGGGGTGACTCCCAACGCTTGCTGGTAGGCCGTCCAACCAGCATCGTGTACATACTCATACGCAACGTCTTTCATCCAGTCTTTGTGTATGTACTTGTATGCGAAAGGCTCTGATGTGCCGAAACCCTGTTGGGCATCCTTGCCACCCGATGCGATGTACGCAGCAGGCGAAGCGTCGTAGGTGTCGTCGGTCTGCTTTTTGTCGAGTTTTCCACTCTGAATCAGATATTTCATGAAATCCGCGTCTCGGAAGTAGCGAACTTTTACTCCTGGTTTTTTGAGATCAGCAATTGTTTTTACATTTGGGTAGTTGGTTGGATCCCACATGATGATCTGTGGGCTGATGTTGAAGGGCGCGACAACTGCGACGCTTGGAAAGGTGGCGGAAAACTTGACTTGCTCGTCCGTGCCTATGAACCCCAGAAGAATATTGGGGTCTTGGTACAACTCTTTGATTGGACGAAGACCATCGATAGCTGGGCCACCAGTTCTAACTTCAATGTTTACGCCTGTGGTCTTGCCGCCAGAAATGAGATTGCCCGTGACAGTTTGATTTTTCTTGTTGATGGTGTAGCCAGGTCCAATGAGGTTGTAAATGTTTCCGTGCTCAGCTTCTGGGAACCAATCGGTCTGAACGATGACGGTTTCAGGGCAACCTGCTGCAGCAAGGTCAATGCCCTCTGCTGGACTGGGCTTGATGTCGGCTGTGACACTAATTCCACCACAGGCAGCAAGAGCGAGTGATGCTGCGAGAGCAACTCCGAGGAGTGGACGGTGTTTCATGAGTGTGGATCTCCTGATTGAGGTTTTTCTGATGTGATGGGTCAATGACCCCTGTTGGTGGTGTGCCATTTACCGATGGCTACACGGGATAACCATCCGAAAAAGAGGAACACAACCAGACCTAAAGCACTTGCAAGTAAAATAGACGCAATCAATTCCGGACCCCAAAGTCGATTGCGGTAAAGCTGGATAATTGCACCAATGCCAATGACGTCGCCGTCGCGGAAATAGAAGTCACCCACGACCGCACCAATGACTGCTAATCCAGCAGAGATACGGAATCCGACGAAGATATTGGGAAGCGCAGCGGGGAACTGCAATTTGGTGAGTCGCACCCAACGCGAGGCACCTTGGAGGGTGAAAAGCTCATGTTGACTCTTCTCCGCAGAGAGCAAACCGAAGAGAGTGTTGCTGACGATAGGAAATATCGAAATCAGAACAACGACGAGTAAACGTTGCGTCTGTGTATTGTCAATTAATGCGCGAATCAGGGGAGTGAGAGCAAGAATTGGTGCACTTTGCACTGCGACTAAGAACGGCCATGTGGCCCGTTCAAGCCACCGACGTGTACTCATGAGGACCGCAAGAGCCATCCCCAAAACGATGGTGATGGCTAAACCAATGAGCGCGATCTTTGCTGAATCCCAAAGCGATAGCAGAATGGGCTGAATTCCGCGCCGATCTCCCGTTCGCCACACAAGGAATCCTTCGTCGATGACTTTATGTGGGGTGGGGAGCAGGAACCGCTTGTGTTCGGGGAGAATAACTCCGGCGATGAGATACCAGAGCGCAATGAAGATTCCGAAGGTAATTGCAGGCCCGACATAGTCGGAGATCTTGAAGGCAACTCTGTCTTCAAGGATGATCTCATCAACAGAAGTAAATGTTTCTTTTCCGGAGTTCACTCGTGTGCTCCTCTTAAGGCTTTGGAAACTTCGCCACATAATTCTGCAAACTTGGGTTGGTAACGCAGTTCGTGTG
>JBILBZ010000161.1:0-2949 GCA_044353425.1 Ilumatobacteraceae bacterium
CTCTCATTCTCGAGCACTCTCTCATCAAGCAGCATCATCCACGCTTCAATGTTCGTCTTCGTGACGACAAGAGTTATCCGTTTTTGGCGGTGACCGTCGATGAGGCGTATCCGCGGGCAGTCGTTATGCGCGGAACCAAAAGGAAGGGAACGCGCTACTTCGGTCCGTATCCGCATGCATGGGCTATTCGTGAGACCTTGGATCTTTTGCTTCGAACCTTTCCGGTTCGTACATGCAGTCAAGGAAAATTCAATCAACATCAACGTCTTGGTCGTCCGTGCCTTTTGTTTCATATCGAGAGGTGCTCTGGACCTTGTGTGGGAGAAGTGCAGCCGGAGGTCTATGCCGATCACGTGAAGCAACTCATTTCATTTCTTGATGGAGACACGGATGCGGTCGTTCGTGGGCTGCAGGATGAGATGGCTGCAGCATCAGCGGCTCTTGAATTTGAGAAAGCTGCACGAATTCGCGACCGACTCGGAGGAGTGCAGCGTGCTCTAGAGAAGCAACAGATGGTGGGAGAGCGAGACGAGGATCTCGACATCATTGGAATCGCTGATGACGAACTAGAAGCAGCTGTTCAAGTGTTCTTCGTTCGAAAAGGTCGCGTTGTGGGGCGTAAGGGCTTCATCATGGACAAAGTCGAGGAGCTTTCCCCCGGTGGAGTGGTCGATCGCGTCCTCGAAGAGATGTATGGGGATCAGCCTCCATTGGGTATTCCGTCCCAGGTCCTCGTTCCGGTCGTCCCTGATGACGCTGAGACATATGCAGAGTGGTTGCGACATCTCAAAGGAAGCATTGTTCAGATTCGTGTCCCCCAAAGAGGAGACAAGAAGGAACTGCAAGAGACCGTCACGGTGAACGCGCGTGAAGAGTTTGTTCGACATCGAATGCGTCGTGCAACTGATCACAACTCGCGAAGTCGTGCCCTTTCAGAACTGCAGGATGCTCTCGGATTGCCCGAAGCGCCACTACGTATCGAGTGCTACGACATGGCGCATTTGCAGGGGACTGACTACGTCGGCTCAATGGTCGTGATGGAAGACGGGCTTCCCAACAAGCGTGAGTACAGACGTTTCAAAGTGAAGGATGTCCCGGGTAACGATGATTACGCAGCCATGCGTGAAGTTCTCACCCGACGACTGTCCGCATATATCGAAGAACGAGACCAACCAGTAGGTGATCGTGGTGAACGGCCAGGAAAGTTTGCCTATCCACCTCAGTTGTTGTTAGTAGACGGTGGCAAGGGACAATTGGGCGTCGCTATCGAAGTGGTGCACGAACTGGGCCTCGCTGATGAAATTCCAGTTGCCTCATTGGCAAAACGCTACGAAGAGGTGTATGTGCCGGGTCGCAGTGAACCGATTCTTCTATCTCGAGGCAGCGAAGCACTTTTCATGTTGCAACGAATCAGAGACGAAGCACACCGATTCGCAAATACTTTCCACCGAGAGCTTCGAGCAAAGAGAATGGTTTCGTCGTCTCTCGAAGGAATCGCAGGTTTGGGCGATGCCCGTGCAAAGCGTTTAGTCAAAGAGATGGGTGGGGTGAACGCGGTGAAGAAGGCGAGCCTTGAGGACCTGAGACTTCTGTCGTGGCTTCCCGAAACGGTCGCTATTGCTATCTACCAGCGCTTCCACTCAGAGACCTAAGGTGATGCAAATGTCGAACAACGGTCTGTGGGATAAATACGCGCAATGGTGGATCGACGGTTTCACCGACGGTGTAGACCCCGAATACGTGGAACAGATCATTCCACTGGCTCTCGAAGAGTTGGAGGGCCGTCGGACAATCCTTGATGTTGGGTGTGGTGATGGACAGATTGCTCGTGCCCTCACGAAGCAAGGATCTCAGGTTCTCGGTATCGATCCAACACAGATGCATATTGACATTGCGAATGAGCGTGGCGGCGGCCCCACGTATCTTTTGGGTTCTGCGACTTCTCTCCCAGTTGAAGATGCGTCACAAGATGCAGTGATTGCATGTCTTGTGTTTGAACACATTGATGAAGTGGACGCAGCTATTGCTGAAGTGTCACGTGTGTTGAAGCCAGGTGGACAATTTAGTTTCTTTTTGAATCATCCACTTCTGCAGACACCAGGTAGCGGATGGATTGACGATCACATCATTGATCCGCCGGAGCAGTACTGGCGAATAGGCCCTTATTTGGTGGAAGCAGAATCAATCGAGGAAGTCGAATTGGGTGTCTTCATCAGATTTATTCATCGCCCGTTGAGTCGTTACATCAATACATTGCTCGCTCATGGGTTACGGTTGGAACGAATGCTTGAGCCTTCTCCGCCACAAGGTTTCCTTGACCGAGCCCCTGAGTATCAGTTGGCTCACACTGTCCCGCGTCTGCTGTATCTCCGATTAGTTAAAGCTCATGACTGACATCCTCGTTGTGACTGGGCTTTCTGGGGCAGGTCGTTCCCAGGCAGCCAATGATTTGGAAGACCTTGGTTGGTTCGTCGTTGACAATCTGCCTGTGGTTCTCATCGACAAAGTCGTCGAACTATCTGGTGAAGCTGGCGGTGAGATTGTCAAGTTGTGCCTGGTGGTCGGTAACGCTCGTCATCAAACCGCGATTTTGGATGCTGTGCGGTCATTTCGTGAACAAGGCCACTCTGTACGGATTCTTTTCCTAGAGGCATCTACGCGTGAACTCGTCAGACGCTACGAAGCAACACGCCGTAAGCATCCGATGAGCGATGGAATTATGGGCCTTGAAGAGGTCATTGAGTCTGAGCGTGTCGCTATTAATGGCGTCAAGGCATTTGCGGATTTGGTGATTGATACGACAGGGCTGACTGTTCACAATCTGCGAAACCAGTTGGTCCACTTATTCGGACCCGAGAACCCTGGCGATGCTTTGCAGGTATCCGTAATGTCTTTCGGGTTCAAACACGGCGTGCCTATCGACGCAGACATGATTCTGGATGTTCGATT
>JBILBZ010000162.1:0-2895 GCA_044353425.1 Ilumatobacteraceae bacterium
CCGCGCTTGCGTGAGGATCAATTGCAGCGTTTCGCATGGAAAGTTCTGATTCCAATTTCGCTAGTCAACATCATGTTGACTGCTGTTCTGAAGGTGGCTTTCTGATGGCTAAGCCAAAAGTTCCCGGCATGTTCAAGGGTCTTGGCGTCACATTCGCCACTCTCTTGGCGACTGCAAAAAATGGTGCGGACACAGTTCAGTACCCACACGAAAAGGAAACACCTCCGATTCGTGCACGTGGAGTCATTGCACTTCACGAAGACAACTGCACATCATGCATGTTGTGTGCGCGGTCATGTCCCGACTGGTGTATCTACATCGAGGGTCATAAGGAGCTTGCACCGCCTCGTCGTGCTGGTGGCGCCCCACGCAAGGTGAACAAACTCGATCGTTTCGATATTGACTACGCATTGTGCATGTACTGCGGTATCTGTGTTGAGGTGTGCCCGTTTGATGCGCTCTTCTGGAGTCCTGAATACGAATACTCCGAACCACGCATTGCCGATCTGTTGCATGACAAGGCGAAGTTGGGCGAGTGGATGCAAACAGTCCCTGAAGCACCAGAACTTGAAGCTGGCGCCGACAAGAAGGGCAAGAAGTGATGATCGCTGCTGATCTACTTGTTGCTCAGAATGTGGGCTTCGGAATCATCGCGGCTCTCATGGTGATTGGCGCGTTGCGTGTTGTGACGACAAACAACGTTGTGCATGCAGCGCTGTGGCTTGTTGTAGTTCTCGCCGGCGCCGCTGCTCAATACATTTTGCTTGCTGCAGAGTTTGTCGCAGTCACGCAAATCATGGTGTACATCGGCGCTGTGATGGTGCTATTCCTTTTCGGCACGATGCTCACCCGTGCGCGAATCGGGGCCGAGAAAGATCTCAACAATAAGAACGCAATCATTGGTCTTCCCATCGCAGTTCTCTTGTTGGCCACGATGTTGCTCGCTTTGAATGATGGATTCACAGACGAGAGGTTGCCGACAGATGCTCCTGTCACGACAACGCAGCAAGTGTCCGACCAAATCTTCGGAATCTATTTGCTTCCATTCTGGGCATTGTCGTTTGTGCTACTCGCTGCAGCCATCGGGGCAATCGTGCTCGCGAGGAGGGACTAACTATGTTGCTTAACCAGTTCCTCATGCTCGGTGCAGTGTTGTTCTGCATCGGTGTATACGGCGTCATTGTTCGTAAGAACGCAGTTCTTGTGCTGATGTCTATTGAACTCATCCTGAACTCTGTCAACATCAACCTTTTGGCTTTCTCGCTGCGCAACGGTTCAGTTGATGGACATACCTTTGCTCTCTATGTCATTGCAGTTGCTGCAGCCGAAGTCGGCGTTGGCCTTGCAATGGTCTTGCTCATGTATCGCAACCGTCGTTCCGTTGGTCTCGACGATCTCTCAGAGATGAAGGGCTAACTCATGTTCTCTGCATCTACCGAAGCTGCTGAAGTCATCTTGAAGTCTGGCTGGTTCCTTGAAAATGCTTTCATCATCCCAATCATCCCTGCGCTTGCCTTCGTACTGATTATTTTCTTCGGCAAGAAAATGCCGAAGAAGGGTTCCGAGTTCGGAATCTTGTCGATGTTTGCCGCATTGGTCATGTCCCTTGGTGCGGCATACCAGTGGATTCAGCGCGTCAATGGCGTGTCCGAAGAAACCTATGTCAAGCCCATCATTCGGTCATGGACGTGGTGGCAAAACGATGGTGTGTCGTTGGGAATCGGCCAACACATTGATGGTCTCTCCATCACAATCCTTGTTGTAGTGGCGTTTATTTCGTCTCTCGTTCAGATCTATTCCACCGAGTATTTGCACGGAGATCGTCGCTACACGCATTTCTTTGCGTCATTGACTTTGTTCTCTGCCGGCATGCTCAACATGGTCGTAGCTGAGAACATGATTCAGCTCATTCTCGGCTGGGAACTCATGGGCTTGTGCTCATTCATGCTCATCGGTCACTGGTGGGAAGAGGGTGCAAACAGTCGTGCAGCACTCAAGGCTTTCTTCACTACTCGTACGGGCGACATCGGACTTCTTGTCGGTACATCGGTCTTGTTCTTTGCAGCAAACGACTGGACTCAAAAGACACTTGGCGTGTCTGGTTTCAGTATCCGCGGTTTGTCCGCATGGGCACTTTCGGGTGATCCCAGCAGTGCAGCAATCACAGTTGGTGCAGTAGCTCTGTTCATCGCATGTATTGGCAAGTCGGGTCAGTTCCCGCTGCACACCTGGTTGCCAGACGCGATGGCCGGTCCAACACCTGTCAGCTCGCTCTTGCACTCCTCCACGATGGTTGTGGCCGGTGTCTTCCTGGTTGCTCGTTTGTACCCCGTGTTCTACGAGGGAATGAACATTCACCACAACAAGGTGAACCTCATTGTTCTCATTGGTGGCGTCACGATTGTCATCGCTGCAGCGTTGGCATTCGTGCAAACCGACATCAAGAAGGTGCTCGCGTATTCAACGGTGTCGCAGTTGGGATACATGATGATGGGTCTCGGCGCTGGTGCATGGTTGCCAGCGGTATTCCACATCTTCACTCACGCATTCTTTAAAGCATGTTTGTTCCTCGGTGCCGGCTCCATTAGCCACAGCGCATCGCACCACTCGTTCGATATGAAGAAGGACATGGGCGGACTTCGTAAGTTCATGCCTATCACCTTCAGCACGTGGATTATTTCCACACTTGCGTTGTGCGGCGTTTTCCCATTCTCTGGTTTCTTCTCGAAGGACGAAATCATCGACAACGTTGGATATGCCGGTTACAACTTCTTCATGATCGTCGGATTGTTCGGCGCATTCCTCACTGCTGCGTACATGACACGTGCGACATATCTCACCTTCTTTGGTGAGCCACGTGGTGCAGCTGCCGGTGAGCATCATGACGAAGAGCAT
>JBILBZ010000051.1:0-9895 GCA_044353425.1 Ilumatobacteraceae bacterium
CGGTGACATCACCCGTAAGCGCAAACTGCTTGAGAAGCAGAAGGAAGGCAAGAAGAAGATGAAAGCGATCGGCCGTGTTGAGGTGCCGGGAGACGTTTTCATCAGTGCCCTGAAGTTGGACGACTGATGGCCGAGTCGGCGGTGAGCGAGAAAGGAAATCCTTTTCGCTCCCTTCGTCATCGCAATGTTCGTGTCTATTTCGTCGGACTATTGCTGTCCAATGTCGGCACATGGATGCAGTTCACTGCAACCTCGTTGCTGATCTATCGCATCAATAACAAAGCAACCGATGCAGGCCTCAACACTCTCTTTCAGTTCTTGCCAATGTTGCTGTTGGGCGCATGGGCTGGTGGTTTTGCGGATCGGTTCGACCGACGCACCATCACCATCTGGACTCAGTGTGCTCTGCTGATCCAAGCAGTCATGCTTGCGATTGCGGATTTCAGCGGTTGGGCAACCTTGCCCGTGGTGTACTCGCTCTCGCTGATCTTGGGTATTGCAAACGCAATCGATAACCCGTCTCGTCGAGGTCTTGTTACAGAACTTGTTGACCCCAAAGATATTCCCAATGCGATGTCTCTGAACACAACAGTGATGACTGGGTCGCGCATCTTTGGTCCTGCACTCGCAGCAGTACTCATTGGTCCGTTGGGCACTGCATGGCTGTTCTCGTTCAATGCTTTGTCCTATGTCGCAGTGATTGCTTCGTTGTTGATGTTGCGCCGTGAAGACATGGTGCCAGTCACTGCTGCGCCACGGGCAGGGAAGCCAGTTCGTGAAGCGTTGAAGTTTGTGTGGGCAGATGTCTCGCTTCGCTACACATTCATCGTGTTCACAGTTGTGAGTACATTCGCATTCAACTACAGCGTGGTATTGCCCAAGTTGAGTGACGTGAAGTGGAATGAGCCAAATGGATACGCAATTCTTCTCACGCTGACAAGTGTCGGCAGCATCGTGGGGGCGCTTGCAACAGCTCGCTATCAAGTCATCACAATGCGCTGGTACGCGACGTTGATCGCTATCTGTGGTGTGTCGTGTATCGGCATGGGCTTTGCTCCGAATTTTCCGATCGCATGTCTTATGGCGTTGCCATTAGGACTCGGTGGAACTGGGCTTGTCGCTTCGATGACGGGACTGTCGCAACAGAAGGCACCGGCGGAAATGCGTGGTCGCATGATGGCACTGCAATCAGTGGCATTCCTTGGATCGACTCCTATCGGTGGTCCAATCACTGGATGGATTGGTGACCACATCAGCATTCAATGGTCGTTGGCATACGGCGGCGTCGCTGCCTTGTTAATTCTTCCTCTCTTAAAGAAGGCGCAATGAGTACAGCAATCTGGTGGATCCGTCGCGATATTCGTCTTGCGGACAACAAGGCCTTGCAATCTGCGACAGCAGCAGGAACCGTTGTGCCGTTGTTTGTGTGGGACGACGTGTTGATGAACAATGCGGGTGGCTTTCGTGGACAGTTCATGTGTCGCGCATTGAACGCTCTCGACAATTCCATGGATCGTGCTCTGATCTATCGAAACGGTCCAGCAGTTGATGCTGTTGTTGAGTTCTGTCGTTTGGTGGGGGCCGACACGGTGCACATCACCGAAGATTTCGCACCATATGGTCGTCGGCGCGATGCAGAAGTTGAGAAAGCTCTCATTGCCGATGGTCGTCGATTAGTGCGGGCCGATACGCCGTATGTCATCGCTCCCGGAACAGTGCGGAAAGATGACGGAACCCCCGTCAAGGTGTTCACACCTTTCTATAAGCGGTGGCTCACTCATCAATGGACATCGGCGCCTGAGACCAAAGTGACGTTTGCGGATTTCCGGGATCTTTGCGTTGGTTCTCGCATGGAAGAAGGCTGGACTGCACTGAGTACGAACCCGAGTGAAGAAGTCGCATGGGAACGTTTTGACGAATGGTCACAGCGCGCGATGGGTGAATACAAAGAAGCACGCAACATGCCCGGAGTTGATGGCACGTCGATGATGTCGCCGTATTTAAAGTTCGGCATCATTCATCCGCGTCAACTGTTACAGCGTCTTGATGGTTCGGCCGGTTCCGATGTGTTCCGTTCAGAGATCGCATGGCGTGAGTTCTACGCCGATGTTCTCTTCCATCAGCCTGAGACAACATGGAAGAACTTGCAGCCAAAGATGGATGTGTTACCAGTTGACTCGGGTCCTGTTGCTGAAGAACGCTTCGCTCAGTTCTGTGCCGGCAAAACCGGATACCCCATCGTGGATGCAGGTGTCCGTCAATTGCTGGGTTCGGGATGGATGCATAATCGCGTGCGGATGATTGTGGCCAGCTTCCTCGTGAAGGACTTGCACTTGCCATGGCAGTGGGGCGCCAAATTCTTTATGGAGCATCTTTTGGACGGCGACGTTGCATCGAATACTCACGGATGGCAGTGGACTGCCGGCACGGGCACTGATGCGTCACCGTTCTTTCGTGTCTTCAACCCAATGGGTCAGAGTGAGAAGTTTGACCCCACGGGCGAATACCTGCGCCGATGGATCCCTGAGATTGCCCATCTTGACAACGCAAGCATTCATGCCCCGTGGACACTGGGATTGCTTGCCCCTGCGGACTACCCCGAGCCGATGGTGGACCACGCACTGGAGCGGGAAGAAGCATTAGCCCGCTACAAAGCCGTCAGTGGAAAGTAAAATCGTCTGACCATGTTGGATGACCGCAAAACAGCAATTCTTCGTGCCGTCGTGCAGGAGTATGTGGCAACGGGTCTTCCCGTTGGCTCTAGCCACATTGCCAATCTTCCTGCGGTCAAAGTCTCTAGTGCCACGATTCGTAACGAGATGGCTGCATTAGAGCAAGAGGGATACCTTGCTCAGCCGCACACCTCGGCTGGTCGTATCCCCACCGATAAGGGCTATCGACACTTTGTTGATTCCATTACTCCTGAGGGTGTGTTGGCAAAAGAAGAAGCGACACAGGTCGGTGACTTCTTCCAAGGAGCTCATGGTCGCCTTGAAGACTTGTTGCGTCACACCACCACATTGTTGGCCAACATCACGCATCACACCGCTGTCGTTGTTGGTCCAGAAGTCGAAGCCACCACTGTTCGCGCTGTACATATCAGTCGCGTGACACCTCGTACCGCAACGGTCGTTGTTGTGATGTCGAACCACAGTGTGGAGAACGAGACAATCCAGGTGTCAGAAGACATCACGGACGAGCACTTCCATCTTGCGGTGTCGCATCTGTCGCGCATTCTTGTTGATCGCTCGCTTGTCGACTTCCAAACGATTCCTTCCACGAATGATGCCCATGTCGATGCGGTGTGTTTCGCCACGGTGAATGCATTGTCGCGTCACCGTAAGGACAAGCCAGTGTTCGTCGGCGGTGCTGCTTCGTTGGCAAGCGCCTTTGATGCCGTTGACATTGTGCGTGATGTTCTCACCACTATTGAGCAACAATTTGTTGTGGTGTCGTTGCTGCAAGATCTACTTGACCGTGGGCTGTCTGTGTCAATTGGCGCAGAGCATGGCATTGATCAGTTGTCCGCGTGTTCCGTTATTGTTGCACCGGTGATTGCGGACGGAGAAGCAATTGGTTCTGTCGGTGTTTTGGGACCAACACGAATGAATTACCCACAAGCTCTCAATACGGTGGAAGTTGTGAGTGAACAGTTGGGTCGACACATTGCAGAAGGTGCATCATGAGTTCTGACTTCTACGAACTTCTTGGCGTTTCTCGACAGGCGTCGGCAGACGAATTGAAAAAGGCGTATCGCAAGAAGGCACGCGAACTGCACCCCGATGCGAACCCGGATAATCCTGAAGCAGAGAATCTCTTCAAAGAAGTCAGTCGTGCGTACGAAACTTTGTCCGACCCTGATTCGCGTGCACGCTACGACCGCTTTGGCGAGCAAGGTCTCGGTGGCGGCGGAGGAGGAGATCCCTTCGGTGGCGGCGGACTCGGCGACATCTTTGATGCATTCTTTGGTGGTGGCGGTCAGCGTCAGCAGGCAGGCCCACCTCGCGGACAAGACTTAGAAATCACGGCACGAATTGATCTAGAAGCAGTGATGTTTGGAACGAAGATCACAGTTGATGTTCCAACTGCGATTCGTTGCGGTGATTGCAATGGCAGCGGTGCTGGCGCAGGTACTCAGCCCGTGCAGTGCGTCGATTGCAATGGCTCTGGACAAGTGCGACGCATGCGAAACAGCATCTTGGGTCAGATGGTGACAACAGGACCGTGTGGTCGTTGTGGCGGTATGGGCGAAGTCGTGATGACCCCGTGTTCGGCGTGTAGCGGTGATGGCCGTAAGCGTTCAAAAGAGTCCTATTCCGTTGACGTTCCCGCTGGCATTTCTTCAGGGCAAACCTTGCGCTTGTCGGGTCGTGGTGCTGTCGGCCCTCGTGGTGGCCCAGCAGGTGATCTGTATGTGCACGTCGCTGTTGCACAGCATGCAGAATTCTCTCGTGAAGACGATGACCTCGTGTATGACCTGCCATTGACATATGCCCAAGCTGCCTTGGGTTTCCACACGATTCTTGAAGCACTGGATGGTGAACTTGATCTTGTTGTTCCTGCAGGAACACAACATGGCCGCGAGTTTGTAGCCCGAGGACGCGGGATCCCGCATCTCAATGGTCGCGGAAAAGGCAATCTGCGTGTTCGTGTCGGAGTTGTTGTTCCGACCGAGCTTTCCGATGAGCAAGAGCAATTGCTGCGTCAACTAGCTGAAATCTCCGGTGACGAAGTGGCATCTCCTGACAAAGGAATTTTCTCGCGTATCAAGTCGGCGTTTACATGATTGATGCGTTGCGCAATTCTTCTGCGCACGTGTTCGTTGACTCCGTGCAGTCTCCAGTGCTGAACGATGAAGATGCACATCACTTGTCGCGCGTGCTTCGTCTTCGAGATGGTGAACCTGTCTCATGTAGCGATGGCCAAGGGTCATGGGTCTCGTGTACATGGAACTCTGGTGAGGTAGAGATCAGTGGGGAAGTGGTTGTTACTGAACCCATGCATCCACTTCTGACTGTTGCGATTGCACCCGTGAAAGGTGATCGCACAGAGCTTGTGATTGAAAAGGTCGTCGAGATCGGCATCGACCACATCATTGTGTTGTCTCCGGTGGAGCGCAGTGTTGTGCGGTGGGCTTCCAACAAGGCGCCCCAAGTGATGGATCGTTATGCGCGTATCGCTCGCGCCGCTGCGATGCAGAGTCGTCGTGTCTTTCTTCCCGCAGTCTCTGGGCCGGTGTCTTTGGCCAACGTGACAGGCCAAGGTGTTGCTTTTGCAGAGCCAGGAGGCACTGCGTCACCAGACGCTGTCACCACATTGGTGATTGGTCCTGAAGGTGGGTTCTCACCTACTGAAGTAGCGGGCGCCCCAGCCCTGATTGACCTCGGACCATCGATCCTGAGGGCTGAAACTGCAGCAATCGTGGGTGTGGCGCGTATGGTCGCACACTGGCGGCGTTGAATGCACCACACTGGGTGTTGTTATGCCTCCGTTATCTGACGACGAACTTCTCCAAGATTCACCCTTTACACGCCTCGTTGGTGAGCGCTTACGACGCATTCGCCAGCAGAAGCAGTGGTCGCTGTCTGATGTAGAGGCTCAAAGCGAGAGTGAATTCAAAGCTTCTGTTTTGGGTGCCTATGAACGTGGTGAGCGTTCCATTTCTGTGCCGCGACTCGAGCGTCTGGCGCGCTTCTATGGAGTCACCGTTGATCAATTGTTGCCTCGAGACACACAACGGACTGACAACACCGCATCAGGTGATGCTGCTCCGAAGAAACTTCGTATCGATGTGGCCAAGTTGTCGACGATGTCGGGTCAAGAGTTCGAGATGCTGGAACGGTTCTTGCGCATGATTCAAGTACAGCGTCAAGATTTCAATGGCAAAGTCATCACGGTGCGAGCCCACGACACGCGTGCGATTGCAGTCATGCTTGATGTTCCGGTTGACAATGTGGGTGACAAATTGTCGGAACTTGGTTTGTTGTTTATCCCACCGGCAGCCCAGTAGTCGTCATGTCTGAGTTCGGGGTGTACATCCACATTCCGTTTTGTCGTCATCGATGCGACTACTGCGCGTTTGCTACATGGACGGACCGTGATCATCTCATGGTGGAATATGTTGACGCTGTGGTGCTGGACATTCAACGCTCTGTTGCTGCGGGAATGCCTGTTGCGGACACTGTGTTCTTTGGCGGAGGTACTCCAACGCGACTTGCGCCAGAGTTGATAACAAAGATCATCGTTGCCATCCCGCTCTCTGCAGATGCGGAAGTCACCGTTGAGTGCAATCCAGATGATGTGACGCCGGAACTTATGCAGGTGTATGCCACAGGTGGTGTGAATCGGGTCAGTATTGGTGTTCAGGCAATGGTGGGTCACGTACTCGCATCGCTTGGTCGTACACACGATCCATCGAATGTAGAAAAAGCAGTGCATGCTGCACGCGAGGCTGGAATCACATCTATCAATTTGGACCTCATCTACGGGGTGCATGGAGAGTCGCTGGAAGACTGGCGGTCAACCTTGACGGCCGCAATCGCATTGGCTCCGACGCATATTTCGGCGTACGGGCTCACTGTTGAAGCAGGAACACCGCTCGCAGATGATCCTGCGCGACATCCGGATGACGATGACCAGGCCGATAAATACATCATGACTGATGACATGTTGAGCGCAGCCGGCATGCACAACTACGAGATCTCAAACTGGGCAGTAGATGGGCACGAGTGTCGTCACAACAAGGTGTACTGGTCGCAAGGGAACTACAAGGGTTTTGGCTGCGCATCACACTCACATCAAGATGGTCGACGTTTTTGGAATGTGCGTACCCCGGACAGATACATCGCGTGTGTGAACGAGGGCATCAGTGTGGAAGCTGCTGATGAAGTCCTTGATGAAGAAACTCGTGCGAGAGAGGCTCTTGAACTCTCATTGCGGACGACTGATGGTGTTCCTCTCGGAGCTTTGGACGTGGAAACCCTTGAAGGTCTGGTCTCCGTGCAGGGAAATCGCATCGTTTTGACTCGTCAGGGCAAGCTGTTGGCCAACGAAGTGAGTCTGCGCCTGAAGCCCCGATAACATGGCACTCGTCCCTTTTAGGGCGCGTAGCTCAGTTGGTTAGAGCGCTACCTTGACATGGTAGAGGTCCCGGGTTCGAGTCCCGTCGTGCCCACCACTTCTCTCTTTTTTTCGCCCCGTGTACGCTGGTTCAATGCCCCAGTCCGGTGATCGCCTTCCAAAAAGTGAAGCGACCCGTCTCAAACTTCTTGCCTGTGCTGTAGAGGAAATCAACTCTGTCGGTCCAGACAGATTGGGCTTTACATCCATCGCTCGGCGTGCAGGGCTCTCGACCGGTGCCCTCTATGCGCGCTACGAAAATGTCGATGAACTTTTGCTTGAGGTCTGGATGGCGGAAGGCCTTCCGACTCTTCGTCGTCTCCTTGGTGACATGGAAGAGTCGCTCTCCCGAGAATCCGGTGTTGCTGCCCGATTACGGATATCGGAACAGATATCCGGTTCCGATCGCAACTTGTTGATTTTGGTCAATCTGATGGTTGTGTCACGGCGTATCGAAGCGTTGTACGAAGAGGTTGCTCCATCTGTAGTCGAGGAAGTCAGAAAGTTCACCTCTCGGATACCGGCTCTTGAGTTCTACTTGGGCACGGTTTTGGGCATTGCTATGGGGGCTGCCGGAACAGGATTGTTAGGCCTTGATTGGCAAGGCCCCATTTCTCTCATTGCCTCAGCGGTACGTCGAGCAACTGAACCACAAGAGATTTCGGCCGATTCCTTTAGTGTTCCTGAGGCTGTTCAATTTCCAGAAGATGCAGAAGAGATTGATGCACGCTTGTTTGATGCCGTTGCACATGTCATCGCACGGGTTGGTGCATCTCAAGCAACAGTGTCGCGAATTGCGCGTCGTGCAAAAGTCAACCCCGCAAGTATCTACATGCGGTACGAAGATAAAGATGCACTTTTTGCCGCCTGTATGACTTACGTGATGCGAATGGGTGATTCACGTAATGCCAAAGTGCTTGATCGTTATCACACAAATGTCGACAATCCACAAGAGGTCACTGCAGACTCTGATTCAATCATGATGTTTCGTGGTAACCAATCGCCAGAACATTCAACGATTCGTCGGCTCCGTTTAGAGACAATGTTTGCTGCTATGCATGACGAAAATCTTCGGCGCTTGAATGTGGAAATTTATATGTCGACAATTGCAAAAAATGAAGAATATCTGGGGTTGCCTCCATCATCATTGACAAACCCCCAAGTGCTGCCGTTTCCAATTTTCAGTCGATTCTCTTTCTTTGGATACGCAATGCTGGCGGAATATGGCCTATGCGATATGAACCATCCCTATTTGCTTTCCTATGTTTCAAATATCGGATCTAGTCTGCGAAAAAATGTTCAAACGACAGAACTGATCCCGCCAGACAATAAGTAGTTAATGGATATTCTTTTAGCTCTCATGGCTGCCAGTGTGTATGGCGTTGCTGATTATTGCGGTGGCCGTGCGACGCGATCCATCTCTGCGATGACCGTGACCTTTGTGGGTCAATCAGCCGGATTGATTGTGCTCCTCGTGCTGGTGTTTCTCTCTGGTGTCCCGGTTCCTCCTGTGAGTGATTTCGTCTGGGGCGGTATTGCGGGCATCGCAGGCTCCACTGGTCTTCTCGCGTTCTACAAGGCCATGGGCAGTGGTTTCATGACAGTGGTTGCACCGGTGTCTGCAGTGACAGCAACAGCTGTGCCCGTCGTGATTGGTCTGCTGAATGGTGAACGCCCAGGAGTTCTGGCTCTATGTGGCATTCCTGTCGCACTCGTTGCTATTGCACTAGTCAGTGATGTGCTGGGCCCGAATCACCGCAAAGCACCCCGATCAATCATCGTGATGGCGTTTGTTGCTGGCGCAACATTCGGTTCCTTGTTTGTCATTCTTGGGCACACTAACGATGCGGGTGGTCTCTGGCCTGTTGTCGCAATGCGCTTTACGTCGGTGCCGTACATGGCGGTGGTCATGTATTTCATGAAGCGCAAGCCATCTGAAGCCAAAGCAAACCTGCCGATTGTTATGGCCTCGGGAATTCTCGACAGCCTTGCCAATGCTCTGTACTTGCTCGCTGTGCGTGAGGGTCTGATGTCAATCGTCGCAACAATCAACTCGTTTTACCCCGCAAGTACATTGCTGCTCGCAACGCGGTTAGACAAAGAGCGCATCCATCGCTCACAGGCAGTTGGGCTCGGCCTCGCCGTTGTTGCTTTGCTTTTCATCACGCTGTCATAGCGAGATTCAGTTATTTACCGAGTGCAGCCTTGATGATTGCTTCGGATTCCCGAGAGGCGCCCTTGAAAATGCCCTTAGCCATCAAGGATGATTCAGACTTACGACGTGTCTCATAGATCTCTGCGCGGTCACGATGAATATTTGGTTCGTCAGGCGCAGCCCACCCTGCGAAGTCAGCAAGATGGCATGCAAGACGAAGATCTCCTGATGCTGCGAGTTCCTTCGCGCGAGCGATGAGAACTTCTGCTCCTCCTGCAAGAGTTGCAAGTTCCGCGCCGAGTGATTGGTCGGTTGCGGGCTTCAATCGAGACGGCGCACCATCCCACCAACCTCCAAATTGACGCCAGATGTTGCGAACAACAAATTCTGGTTCGTCATACAGAGGACGAAGGTATGGCTTGCCCAACGTTGCATCGGGAATCTTGACCGAGTGAATGATGGTGTTCAGGGTTTCTCCCGCATTCATCATCTCCACGGTGCTCTTCACGAGGTACTCGAGAGCCGATGCAATTTCATCGAGAACGCGAGCGATTCGTTCCTTGCCAGCAATCGGCAGGCCATGAGCTGGCAACATGAGCTCTGGTTCTTTAGCGATGATCG
>JBILBZ010000052.1:0-9830 GCA_044353425.1 Ilumatobacteraceae bacterium
CCGGGCAATGGAGAAATCATGATGCCACCGGTCTCTGTTTGCCACCACGTGTCAACAATCGGACAGTTTCCACCGCCGATGTGCTCGTGGTACCACATCCACGCTTCAGGGTTGATGGGCTCGCCCACACTGCCCAACAAACGCAGCGATGAAAGATCATGTTTTGCTGGCTCTGAAACGCCCCACTTCATGAACGTACGAATTGCAGTCGGTGCAGTGTAGAAAATCGTGACCTTGTACTTCTCGATGATGTCCCACATGCGGTCGTTACCGGGGAAGTTCGGAACGCCTTCGTACATCACCTGCGTTGCACCATTACTTAACGGCCCGTACACGATGTAACTGTGGCCAGTGATCCAGCCGACGTCAGCTGTACACCAGTAAATGTCTTTTTCAGGGTTGAGATCGAACACATACTTGTGCGTGTATGTCACGTGAGTGAGGTAACCGCCCGTTGTATGCATGATGCCTTTGGGCTTGCCCGTGGTGCCTGAGGTGTACAGCAAGAACAACAACTGTTCAGAGTCCATAGGTTCTGGAGGGCACACAGCATCTGCAGTTGCCATGAGCTCGTGATACCAATGATCACGTCCTTCCTTCATTTCCACCGGATTATTGCCACGCTGCACGACGACAACACTTGTGATTGTTGTCGTGTTGTCCACTGCTTCATCTGCCTGCGGCTTCAATGGGAACACTTCACCGCGACGGTATCCACCATCTGCAGTGATCAGAACCTTTGCTTCAGCGTCGTTGATGCGATCAGCAAGAGCTTGCGATGAGAAGCCGCCAAACACAACGGAATGTGCAGCACCAATACGGGCACACGCAAGCATTGCAACGGCTGCTTCCACAATCATCGGCAAATAGATATTGACGCGATCACCTTTTTGAACGCCAAGACCCTTCAGCACGTTGGCAAACTTCTGCACTTCTTCAAGAAGCTGCGCATAAGTCACTGTGCGAGAGTCGCCAGGTTCACCTTCGAAATGAATGGCAACTTTTTCGCCTTTACCCGCAAGCACATGGCGATCAAGACAGTTGTAGGAGACATTCAGTTCGCCACCCACGAACCACTTGCTGAAGGGAAGCTCCCATTCGCAGATGGCATCCCACGGCTTCTGCCAGGTAACAAGTTCATCTGCTTGTCGGGCCCAAAAAGCTTCGTAATCTTCATTGGCCTCGTCATAGAGATGGGTACCCACAACCAACGAATTCTTTTTGAATGAATCTGACGGAGTGAACGTGCGCTTTTCCCACTGCAAAGCGTCGATTGTCTCGTGATTTTCGGTCATATCTAGCCCCTTGTTGCCCTACCGAACACTAGTGAAAAGAAGTCTCCACTTCGTAGGGCGACCGATAAGACTGGGCACATGAATTCCCCCAATTTGGGTCGCGACACCGACCAGCACTTCGGCCCCACTGAATGGGGAATGAGTGCCATGGTTGCCCTGTCTTGGGGTGCATCATTTCTCTTCATAGCTATCGCTATCGAGCATGTGGCAACAGGGGTTGTTCCGTTCGCACGTCTTGCATTTGGCGCACTTGCTCTCGCCTGTTTCCCCGCCGCACGCAAGCGCATTGACCGTAGCGACATCAAGAAGGTCGCCATGCTGGGCCTCATCGCCATGACAATCCCCTTTTATCTCTACCCACTGGCAGAGCAGTCGGTGTCATCCTCTATCGCCGGAATGATCAATGGTTCGATTCCGATCACGACAGTTCTTGCCGCAGCGATTCTGACTCGGCGAGCACCGTCTGGCCGGCGCATCGTGGCAGTGCTGATCGGCTTTACTGGAATCGCACTCATCTCCTTGGGAAGTGTGGGCGACGGCAAAGGTGCTTCCGCCCACGGAGTGATGTTTCTATTGGCAGCGACCTGTTGCTATGCATTCACCAGCATCCTGTCTCGCGAGATGCAAGTGAAGTATGGAACTCTTCCCGTTCTCTTGTGGCAGGAACTTTTTGCCTTGCTGTTCTCTTTGCCTCTTGCTATTCCAGCCCTAATTAGTGACGACACTCGCTTTGCGTGGTCTGCATTCTTTTCACTACTGGTCTTAGGCGCGGTGGGAACAGGATTCGCCTATGTCGTTTATGGCATGTTGATGGTGCGTGCTGGCGCTGTGCGAGGCGTCATTGGCGTGTTCTTCACACCAATCGTTGCAACGATTCTCGGTCTTGTTTTTCTCGATGAATCCGTCAGCGTTACAGCCGTCATCGGGATGTGTGTTGTGATTTGTGGGGCCTACTTAACAAGCCGACCTGACAAGGTTGCTGCTTAAGCGTCTCGCTTCATAAAGAGCGACGCACCAGCAATAGCAAACACTGCAACAAAGCCGACAAACAGCAAAAGGGCAATGCTCCATGAATTGCTGTCATCCATCTGGAATTCTGAAACCAGTTGAAAACCATTCTGAATGGGTGCCCACCGGAAGACATTCTTCTGAGTTGCGACGGACAGCAAACCGAAAATCATTCCTTCAGCAATTGTTGGCCACAACAACACTGATGAGATTGCCCCAGGGCCACTCTTGAAGATCAGTCCTAGCGAGAATCCGAAGATCGAGACAATCATTGTTATCAAAAAGAAGGAAGCAACGACACGAATGTCATTGCCGATGAGTTCAAACTGCACACCTCGACTATCCAATACAAGTTGAGTCGCGAGAAGCGAGAAAACAAACAGAACAACCGTTGACACAACAGAGATAAACAACGTGGTGAGTAGTTTTGCTACGTACACACGGAAACGGTTCGGTGTCGCGACCAAAGTAATTCGAATTGTTCCCTGTGAGTACTCCTGTGTTGCACACATCACACCAACTACACCAAGCAACAGTGCGACTAAAGGCGCACTAGAGGCAATATTCACAATTGCTGGGGAATCCATGACACCGCCATCAAATGCAAAAATCAAAGTCAAGATGTAGATAGCCACTGGGAGAAAGATTGCGAGGCCAAGAAGAATTTTGGTTGCCCTCGTCGTTGTCATTTTGAATAATTCAGAACGGAACGTACCCAACATCACTTGCCTCCGTCGCTAGAAATCTCAGCTGATTCGCCACGAAATTCCACTGCAGAATCAGTCGCATCAAGGAAGGCCTCTTCAAGAGATCCGGTTTGTGGAGAGAGCTCATGCAACACAATGTTGTGAGCAGCAGCAATCTCCCCCACTTGAATTGCTGTCACTGCATGGAAGTCTCCACCGCCTTTCGTGCGTTCTACTGTGCCGCCTTGCGCAATCACCAACGACGCTAGAGCGTCAAACTGTGGCGACACTACGCGCACCCATGACTTCGCATGCTGTGTCATGAACCGTGAGATGGGGCCAGCTGAGATAAGCCTTCCCTGACCAATCACCACAAGATCATCGGCAACCAGTGACAGTTCTACCAACTGATGGCTGCTCACCAACACAGAACGACCCGCATCGGCAAGACTGCGCATGACATCACGGGTCCACCTAATTCCTTCTGGGTCGAGTCCGTTGGCTGGCTCATCAAGTATGACCACTTCGGGATTGCCGAGGAGAGCGACAGCCAGACCTAGGCGCTGGCGCATGCCAAGAGAGAACTTCCCCACTTTTGTTTTCGCAACGTCAGTCATGCCAACTTGATGTAGAACTTCGTCTACCCGACTCTCGGGGAATCCGTGGGTCATGGCAATCCAACGAAGATGGTTTCGTGCACTACGCCCTTTATGGGCATCACCTGCGTCAAGTAGTGAACCAACATGTGTGAGCGGTTGTTCAAGATCGCTGTACTTCTTGCCATTAAACGTGACCGAGCCAGCATCTACGGCGTCAAGACCCAACATGCAACGCATTGTTGTGCTCTTGCCTGAACCATTCGGCCCGAGGAACCCGGTGACACGTCCAGGACTCACCGTGAAAGACAGGTCATCGACCGCCTTCTTTGATCCATACGTCTTCGTCAGTCGGTCAACAACAATCATGCTGTCAACCTATTACAGAACTAGAGAAGGAAGATGCGACGCCTGTTGATGATTGCCGTTCCGATCATCATCACGATGAGGGAATTGAGGGCAATGTCCGAAATAGGAAGTCCCGTTTGAGGTAAACCTGAATTGTCTTCGATGATGACCGTCAGTTTCGCATCAACAAGATTCCCCTTGGTATCACGTACTTGGTAGCGAAGTGAGGTGGTGCCCAGGAATCCGGGGCGTGCGATGAACCGCGCTTTTCCATTAAGAATCGTCCACCTGCCATCAGGGGTTGTTGTTGAGGTTGACCACTTCCGTGTCGATGCATTCCAGATGCGAAGACTTGAAAGGTTGAATGCCCCACCTTCTGCTGGTGTTCCTAAATACGTGGGGGAAAACCATCCGGTACCACTGGGATTGATCCGAATGAGGTGATCAACAACTTTGGCAGAGTTAACAACTGGAACTGCAAACTGAGTGACAGGCGCCAACGTTGTTGGGGGCGACGGTGCAATTGTGGCCGGTGCGGCTGTAGTTGTCGGAGCAACTGTCGTTGGCGGCACTGTTGTGGTCGTGGCCTGAGGAGCTACAGGGACTGTCGTCGTCGGCGCGGCAGTGGTTGTCGTTGGAGCCAATGTCGTGGTTGGTGCGGCAGTCGTCGTTGGTGCGGCAGTGGTTGTTGGAGCCAAAGTTGTCGTCGTTGTCGTTGTCGTGGTGGTCGTTGTAGTCGTTGTCGTTGTTGTGGTGGTTGTTGTCGGTGGTGGCAACGTCGTCGTCGTGGTGGTGGTAGTAGTGGTAGTCGTCGTTGTTGGAATATTCTTTGCGTACGCCGCCGTCAGTGAATAGTCCTCCACCTCGCCAGAGGCCAGTGAGCCAGTCGGGTTGTTAGCTCCGGCGGCATAACTCAAACGTAAACGCGCATATGTCAAACCATCTGCTGAAACGGTTGCAGGAATCGTCCATGTCAACGTTGCGGTGGTTGCCCCAGTTGTGGGAGTCGCACATGCGCGCTCGGTTGCGTTGTCAAAAGTTCCGTTTTTATTGAAGTCAATCCATCCGCACAAGGTCGCATTCGCCTCTACACCAGACAATGAAACGGTCGAACTGAAGGTCGTTCCCGTTGTTCCGAACGCCACGTTTCCGCTGAGGCCCGTTGTGCCATCATCTCCCGTAATTGCTGTTCCATTGGCAACTGAATCGGTATTGGTTGTTGGGTTGAGACGAGTTGTTTGATCTGCCGTCACGACCGTTCCCATGCGTAAAGCACCAAGGGTGTGGCTCGCGGGAGCTGTGAGTTCATACGAAGCGGGAGCCATGCCGTAGTCATCGTCCAAACTGACAACCATCGAATATGCATCTTCCACTTTGTTCGGTCCAGGGTACGGCTGAGCATTATTCACACTGCCGAAGTCGACTTCGAAAGTAACCGAGGTAAAGGTGCCATTGATTCGCACCGATCCACACATTGATTTTGCTGTTGCACCATAAGAGGTGGATCCAGTCTGGATGCTGTCACATTTGAAGTCAGGGTTCTTCACTGTTGGTTCAATGCGCGTGCCACCAATAATGGTCATGTTTTCATTGGCAAGGTTTGTCAGCGTGATGCCCGGAGTAGTCACTTCGAATTCCGACCATGTCACTGTTCGGTACTGACCACTGTTTGCCTGTGCACCACCGCCGACTCCTGCAAACGACCACACAGGGTCGGTTACCTTTTGTGAGAACGAAAGAGTGACTGTTCCGCGATTGTTACAGAATGTTCCAAAGGTGCATCCGTCGTCGAAGGTAACAAGCTGCACCCCTGTAGAAGCTGCAATGCCTGTACGTGCGTAGTTCGCATCGATACCACCGCGAGTAGCCAGAGTTTGGTCGGTCGTGGCAATCGCAACACCTGATCCGCTTGTTGACACACTCACTGTGATGCCATTTGACAAGGTGGTCGCACGCGTAGCGCCCGTACGGTAACTGGTGCCGTCGTAAGTGATCGATGTTCCTTGAACGGTCCAGTTCCACCCTCCATTCGTAGCCGTGTACGCAGATGCCGAGTCGGAGATATGGGCGATTAGGCCAACTGTTGCCAACAAGGCCACCAAGGGGTGGATTTTCTGCTTCAAGCCAGTCAAGAAAGACCTAATTTTCATAGGACCAATCTTAGTTATTATCAATAGGTAGAACCTATTTCTATTCGTCTATGGGTTATCCCATTGCAGGACGGTGAAATTACCCAATCCGGTTGGGTCAAGCAGGGCTTCCGATTCGCTGATCCGGCTACGCATTTTCATGGCAGCCAATGTGGGAGCTGCGGCAGATTCAGTCCAGACTCGCCGACCTTCCTCCACCAATTCATCAATCCCCCACAACTGCAGAAATTGAGACTGACTGCGCATCGCATCTGGCTCACGGACTGCAGCCAACTGATCAATACAGACTTGCGTGGTGATGTCCTGCTCTCCTACATCACGTAAATAATGAGTGCCACGTTCATGACTGGCATAGGTACGAAGCCACTCACGCCATGGCATTGAAGCAACTTCAGCTGTGAGCGGAGTGCAGTAGTCAAACGCAATCAGACTTCCGCTCCTCAAAGTACCGAGTGCAGCGCGAAGCCATTCAGCCGCGGCTGTCTGCACGGGTGCGCGTGAGCCGTGCGTTACGCGTGACGGCAAGCATGCAGGAATATCAGCAGTTTGAAGAATCTCTGCGAAACCATCGCCCTGTTCAATGATGTGCGATTGACGCCATCCACCATCGAAGACCCATAATTCAAAGGGAAGGTTGTCAAAGAGTTCATTTGCGATGATGACGCCGTGCTCAACAGATTGTGGCATGGCATCTGTGCTTGTGATTCCCTCAGGGTGTGATTCACGTTGTGCCGCAGAAATTTCCACTGCGATGTATTGACCGTATTCCAAACACTTCGGTTGTGCAGAAAGAATTGAACGCGCCAATGTCCCTGGGCCAGCACCTACTTCAACAATGGTGAAGTTCTCAGGTGAGCCAAGCTTGTTCCACACATTGTCGATGGCGTTTGCGAGAACCTGCCCAAACAACGGCCCCACTTCAGGAGACGTGAGGAAGTCCCCCCGACGACCAGCGCGCCCAGAACCGGAGTAAAAACCGCCGTCGCCATACAACGCGAGTTGCATGAAATGTGCGAAGGGAATCGAACCACCCGCCGCAGCAATTGCCGCGCGAAGAGAGCTACTTGCCGATGGCACCGGCAAGACCGGCGATATCACCAAAGTGCAACACAATTCCAGGGAAAGTTCCCAGGACCAATGTTGCAACACTGGTGATAGCAAGAGCAACGCTCAGTGAGGAGTAGACAGTGAGTGGTGTGGTGTCGCCGTCTGGAACTGGCTTCATCCACATCTCACGCAGAATCTTTCCGTAGTAACCAAAGGCCACCGCAGAGTTGATACCGCCAATGATTGCCAATGCATACGCCCAAGTTGTTCCTGCTGAAACAAGAGACTGGAATGCAGCGAACTTACCGAACCATCCACCGAAGGGAGGGATACCGGCAAGTGATGCCATAAACATTGTCATCAACGTTGCGATGCCAGGTGCGTACGAGAACAAACCGCCGTAGGAGGAGATTTCTCCGCTTCGAGTCTTGCGAGCAACCACCATGACGACTGCGAAGACACCGAGGTTTGTCGCTGCGTACACCAAGAGATACGTCACAATGGCGCGCAATGCAGAATTAGCAACACCGTCAATGCCTGCAACTGCAAGTGGCATCAGGATGAAGCCACCCTGCGCCACAGATGAGTAGGCCAACATACGAACAATGTTCGTCTGCTTAAGTGCAAGCACATTGCCCACAGTCATCGTGAGAGCAGAGAGAATCCAGAACACTGGCTGCCACACGTCATGCGAACCGGGGAAGCCAACGAAGATCACCGTCACGAGTGCGACAAAACCAGCAGCCTTTGAAGCCACTGACAAGAAAGCTGTGACAGGTGTTGGCGCACCTTGGTATGTATCCGGTGCCCATGTATGGAATGGAACAGCGGAGACCTTGAACGCGAAACCGACGACGATGAAGAACACCGCAAGAGCTCGTACCGAAGTGAGATCTGTTCCCAAGTACTTGGAGATGTCCACCAACTTTGTAGAGCCAGAAATTCCGTACAACAACGACATGCCATAGAGCATGAGTGCCGAGGCGAAAACACCGAGCAGGTAGTACTTGATGCCCGCCTCATTGCTCCGTAAGTCACGCTTACGCCATGCGGCCATCATGTACGCCGGAATCGATAAAAGTTCCAAAGACACAAAGATCGAAACAAGGTCACGACTTGACGCCATCATCACCATTCCCAAAAGACTGGTAAGCAACAAGAACCAATATTCGCCTTGGTAATAGTCGCCTTCACGTAAGTGATCTGCGGTGAGAAGAACGACAACGTAGCCAGCAAGAAGGAACAGGCCCTTCATAACAAGGCTGAAATCGTCCACCATGTAGCGATCGTCAAAAAGACTACGAACACCATCGTTGCTCAATGCAAGAGTGAGCACGGGGAGGAAAGCTCCCAATACCGTGAACGATGCAACGGGGGTGAGAATCCACTTTTTTGCATCTGACACAAACAAGTCGAGAAGAACGAGCAACACAATGCCCCCCGCGAGAATCATCTCGGGGGCAAGAGCGTGGTAATCGATTGTCGGCGATGTCCACGCCGGGGCCAGTGCGCTCAACACAGGTCAGCCTCCGAATGCCTTGAGGGTCACGCCCACTGCTGGGTCAAGAACCTTGAACATCAGTTGTGGGTATACACCGAACACAACAATTGCGATGAGCAATGGTGTCCAAGCGATCCATTCAAACTTATTGACATCGTGGATGTCTTCGTCATGACCATGGCCAGCTGCGAACTCTTCTGTCGGCTCACCAAATGCTGTGCGCTGGTAGAGCCACAAGAGGTAACCAGCGGCAAGCACTGTTCCGATTGCAGCGACAACCATGTAGACACGGAAGACATTGACGTTGAGGCCCTTAGCCGGCTGATACGCCGACAAGATTGCGGGGAACTCGCCCCAGAATCCTGCGAGGCCAGGAAGACCAAGCGATGCCATCGCACAGAAACCAAGAATCCAACCGAGCTTTGGCATTTGCACCAACATGCCCGAAAGACGCTTGATTTCAAGAGTGTGATAACGCTCTTTCACAGAACCTGCAACGAAGAACAACATGCCGGTGATGAGACCGTGCGCAACCATTCCGAACATTGCAGCGTTCATGCCGAATGACGTGAGGGTCGAGATACCGAGCATCACGTAGCCCATGTGTGCAACTGACGAGAACGCAATCAAGCGCTTCATATCGGTCTGTGCAAGACAGCCGAGTGCACCGTAAATGATTCCGATCACTGCAAGGAGACCAATCCATGGTGCCCACTCAAGTGCTGCATCGGGAAGGATTGGAATTGCAATACGGACAAAACCGTACGTACCAAGCTTCAACAAAATGGCAGCCAAGATGACTGAGCCCTGTGTTGGTGCTTGGGTGTGGGCGTCTGGCAACCACGTGTGGAATGGGAACATTGGCACCTTGACGGCAAAGCCAACGAACATTCCGGCAAAGATCCAAATCTGGGTGTTCTTCGCGATCTCTCCACCGTTCTCAATGAGATATGGAATGGAGAAACTTTCTGAGCCTGTCTGGAAGAACAGCGCGAGGAAGGCCACCAACATAAGAGCCGAGCCAAACATTGTGTAGAGGAAGAACTTGAGAGATGCGTACTGACGATTCTCGCCACCCCATACACCGATCATGAAGTACATCGGCAACAACACGAGCTCGAAGAACACGAAGAAGAGAACGAGGTCGCGCGCAATGAATGTTCCGGCCATACCTGTCTGGAGAACCAGCATCAGGATGT
>JBILBZ010000163.1:0-2857 GCA_044353425.1 Ilumatobacteraceae bacterium
GCAAAGCCTTTATCGATCTGCTCAATGTGGTCTTGTGTGAACTTGTCGAGTTCCTTTTCGGCTCTCTCCAAGTCGTCCTTTGAAAATTCAGAGTTTTTCTCTGAAGTTTCGAGTTGTTTGCGGGCATCGCGGCGCACGTTGCGCACGGCGACACGACCGTCTTCCGACATGTTTTTGACGACCTTTACGTATTCCTTGCGTCGTGCCTCTGTCAGCACCGGGAATGACAAGCGAATCACAACACCGTCGTTCGATGGCTGAAGGCCAAGGTCGCTGTCGCGGATTGCGCGCTCAATGGCACCCATGGAACCACGATCATGCGGCTTAACGACAAGTGTGCGCGCCTCAGGGACTTGGAAGCCGGCGAGCTGCTGCAGTGGCACCGTCGACCCGTAGTACTCCACGAGGAGTTTTTCTACGAGGGCTGGATTTGCGCGACCAGTACGGACAGAGGAGTACTGGGAGAGGACATGAGAGACAGCCCGTTCCATCTTGTCGACGGCTTCGAGCAGGATGTCTTCAATCACCCAACCAGCGTACCTACTGGCTCACCCCTGAGAATGGACTTCACGTTGCCCTTAGCCAACAAGTCAAATACCACGATGGGCAGTTTCTTCTCCATACAGAAGGTGATTGCGGTGGAATCCATCACTTTGAGGCCTTTTGTGATGACGTCCATATGGCTGATTTGTTCATACCGAGTGGCGTTCTTATCCAGTTTGGGGTCGGCGGTGTACACGCCGTCAACACCCGAATGGGTGCCCTTCAAGATGGCCTGAGCCTCAATTTCCGCTGCGCGCAGGGCGGCAGCGGTATCCGTGGTGAAGAAGGGGTTGCCGGTTCCGCCAGCGAGGATGACAACTCGTCCCTTTTCAAGGTGGCGCTCAGCACGACGACGGATGTAGGGCTCTGCAACCTTTGGCATCTCGATGGCGCTCATCACGCGGGACTGTTGTCCGACACGTTCAAGAGCATCTTGCAATGCGAGGCCGTTCATCACGGTTGCCAGCATTCCCATGAAGTCAGCTTGCGCCTGATCCATGCCTTGGCCGGCACCCTTAAGTCCACGCCAGAAGTTTCCGCCACCTACAACGATGGCAATGTCAGCACCGATCTCTTCGCGAGCTTCGCGAATCTCGGTAGCAACCTGAGTGAGGATATTGGTGTCAAGGCCAAAGCCGGTTGGTTCAGCGAGCGCCTCGCCCGAAAGCTTGAGCACAACGCGCGACCAACGCGGCCTTGATGCCATGATCAGCCGAGTTCCACCTGTGCAAAGCGAACAATGTTCGCGTTGCCAATGACTTGCTTGATGGAAAGCTTGTCGTCTTTTGCATATGGCTGCTCGAGAAGGCAGACGTCCTTGAAGAAACCAACGATTCGTCCTTCGACGATCTTTGCAATTGCTTGCTCTGGCTTTCCTTCGTTGCGAGTAATGGTCTCGAGCGTCTCGCGCTCCTTAGCAACTACGTCAGCAGGAACTTCTTCTTGCGTGAGGTACTTCGGACGAGCAAATGCGATGTGCACTGCGATGTCGTGAGCAAGTTCTTGTGTTGCGCCGGACATCTCAACGATGACGCCATTGACGCCACGTCCACCCTGGATGTGCTCGTACGAGTCGAGAACATTTCCAGCAGCAGCTTCGAAACGAATTGTTTCGCCCACTTCAATCTTTTCCTTCAAGAGAATCTTGAGGTCATCGATTTGCTGTGCGCGATCTGCGGCACCAGCTTCGCCCTTTGCAAGCACTGCTGCTGCAAGAGCATTTGCTTCTGCAATAAAGTTCTCGCTGGAGGCAACGAAGTCGGTCTCGCACTTGAGTTTGACGATCGAAGCCTTTGTGCTTTCAACGATGAGAGCAACAACACCCTGGGCGTTGTCACGATCATCACGCTTTGCACTTGCTGCAAGACCCTTCTCACGAAGCCACTGCTTTGCACCTTCGATATCGCCGCCGTTTTCTTCGAGGGCTTTTTTGCAGTCCATCATTCCTGCGCCAGTTGTCTGGCGGAGGCTCTGAACGTCTTTCGCTGTGTAGGACATGATTACTCCGCTGCAGGTGTGTCGGTGGACTTCTTCGCTGCAAGACGTGCTTCACGCTCGGCCTGTGCTGCTGCTGCCTGCTGGCGTGCTGTTGCTTGCTGAGCCTCAAACGCTGCAACTTCTTCAGGTGTGCGCTCCACTGGTGCTGCGGCTGCTGCTGCAGCAGCTGCGGCTGGATTGCGCTTCTGATGAATGAAGCGACCTTCAAGAACTGCTTCTGCAATCACGCGAGTGAGGAGGTCGTTTGCACGAATCGCGTCGTCGTTACCAGGAATTGGGTACTGGATGACGTCTGGGTCAACGTTCGAGTCAACAACTGCGATCACGGGGATCTTCAACTTGTTTGCCTCGGTGACTGCGATGTGCTCCTTCATCGTGTCAAGCACGAAGATCGCATCGGGACGCTTGTGAAGCTGTGCCATACCGGACAAGTTCTTCTGAAGCTTTTCAAGTTCACGGCTCAAGAGGAGAGCTTCCTTCTTTGGCATTGCATCGAAGTCGCCCGACACCTTCATGCGCTCGTATTCCTGCATCTTGCCCACGCGCTTTGAGATTGTTTCGAAGTTAGTGAGCATTCCGCCGAGCCAACGCTCGTTCACGTAATGCATGCCGCACTTCTCTGCATAGCTGCGGATGGGGTCTTGTGCTTGCTTCTTTGTTCCAACGAACAAAATTGTTCCGCCATTTGCAACGAGGTCGCGAGTGAAGGCATATGCAACTTCAATGCGCTCGAGCGTCTGGTCGAGATTAAGAATGTGAATTCCGTTGCGCTCACCGAAGATGAACTGCTTCATCTTCGGATTCCAACGACGGGTCT
>JBILBZ010000164.1:0-2846 GCA_044353425.1 Ilumatobacteraceae bacterium
ATTTATGTTGGCGTCTCCATACGACTGGTGCTCGTGTTGTTGTCGTACCGAGCGCAGTTGCGCGACACCGTGAGTCGATGCTTGACCGTAGTGCAGAAGACTGGTTTGTGTATTCCGATGTTGATGTAGAAAGTGCGCGAGTGCGAACATCGATTGCTTTGTCCTCTCGTGCACAATTGCCGTTCATCTTTATGGAGACAGTGCTCATCACCATCGCGCGAGGTCTGTTACTCCTTGCAACGGGCCGTGCATCACGAGCATGGGCAGAAGTGCGAGCACTTGTGACTCTTCCATTTGGTGTGGGTGAAATCAAACGCCGAAGAGACGCAATGCATGAGTATCGCTTGGTTGATGGCGATGAGATTCGTGCGTTGCAATTGCGTGGAACGTCGCATCTGTCGTCATATTTTCGACGTCGTGCTCGCCGAGCTGGACTTGCTCAGGCCCAACTGCCAAGCGATGTGAAGGAAGCACCGCCGCGCGGTTCTTACATTCTCTGGGCCACATTGGTCCTCTTGCTGATTATTGGTTCTCGTTCTTTACTGCTGAACGGTTCTGTCTCTGTCGGACAAATGGTGCCATTTAGTTCATCCGCTCGAGACGTGGTCTCCTCGTATGCCTCTGGTTGGTGGGGCGCTGGGTTTGGTCAAGTGTCTTCGGTGCCGACAGGTGTTGCACTGACTGCTGTTGCTGGTGTCGCCGCATTGGGCAATATGGGGTTGGCGAACACATTGATGATTGTTGCATTGCCATTCGTCGGTTGGCTTGGTGCATGGCGTTTTGCTTCAGTCATGGGTACTCGAGGTGCGCGTATCGCCAGTGCAGCTGCCTACGCAGCAGTCCCGCTGGGATACGCATCAATTGCGTCGGGTCGTTGGGGAACGTTGCTGGTGTACGCGTTGGCTCCGTGGATGCTGCATTTATTGCGCATGCTGGTCGGTCACGCTGATATCAACGATTCGCGGCCGAATGAATCAATGGTCTTTGTTGAACCCTCTGTCTGGAGAAGATGGTTCGCAACTCTCGTCTTGCTAGTGGCAGTGACATTCGCGTTTGAACCAGGAATTGTCGTTGTGTTGCCATTGATCGCGGGAGTAATCGGCATGACAACGCTTGCTCAGGGATTGCATATTCGGTGGGCCGGCCGATGGCTGGGGATTACATCCGCGGCGCTTGTGTCTGGAATTGCATTGAATCTCCCGTGGGCAGGCACATATGTCAGAAATGGATGGTGGGAAGCATTGTCGGGTGCCCCCGTTGACGCTGGCCGCGATATCGGTCTGTGGGGATTGGTTTGTTTTTCTGTTGGCGGCTTCTCGCTTTCTCTCCTAAGTGTCGGTTTGTACGCAGCGGTAGTTGGTGCTCTGTTCCTCGTGCGTGGTGCTCGTGCAACGTGGACACTGCGTGGTGCATCGCTGGTTGTCATCGGCATGTTGTTAGCCGTACTTGATGACTCTGCATTGTTGCCCGTGCATCTGGTTGAACCTGGGCTCATGCTCGTTCCAGTTGCTCTCGGTATCGCGATCAGCGCAGGGGCGATGGGTGCGTCTCTGGCTCTCGATCTCAATCGCGGTCGCTTGAGTTGGCGTCAGCCACTGGGTGCGCTGGTGGGGCTTGCTTTTGCTGTCGGACTTTTCCCAGCAGCAGTGAACTCGGTGAATGGCTCGTGGAATCAACCATCACTTGCGCTTCCACAGTTATTGGCACAGCTACCAGATGCTCAAACTGCGGGTAACTACCGCACTTTGTTCATTGGTGATTCCCGTGTGTTGCCCGGCGCTCCTCTCAACTTTGGTTGGGGAATCTCATATTCAGTCGTCAATGGTGCAACGCCAGCAGTGGATGAGTATTGGGAAACTCCACCTACTCGTGCACGTGATAACGCAGTTGCAGCAATGTATGGAATCGTTCGTGGGCAGACTTCACGTGCTGGCCGTCTTTTGGCTCCGCTCTCTGTTCGATTCATCGTTGTGCCCATCATTGATGGCGGTCAATCAACTCGTTCCGACCCAATTGCCGAGCCTTCTGGATTGGTGGAAGCACTGTCGCGCCAACTTGACTTACGGCGTCAATTTGCCTCGCCTGATCTTGTTGTCTTTGAGAACACTGCGTGGGTTCCGGTGAAGTCCATTTTGACTGCAGCGGGGGCGGAGAGCAGCAAGCTCGCTGGAGCAACTTCGATGATCGCAACGAACATTGGCGGTGCTGCTTCATTGCCAGCATCAGGCCGCGCGGATGCAACCGTGGTGGGAGAAGTGTCCGCCGGCACTTTGCATCTGGCAGTGCCGTTTACATCGCGTTGGTCTGTCACCGTTGATGGGAGTGATGTTCCTGCTCGCCCAGCATTTGGATTAACAACTGCATATGACATCGCGACACCTGGTCGAGCAGTGGTGGCCTATAAATCAACTTCGGTCCACACATTTCTGATCCTGATTCAATTTGTTGCCTGGTGCCTTCTTCTTTTTATTGCGCTTTCTCGGCGCAGGTATTCCTTCCGACGCACCCAGCCTGTAGCTGCAGTGGTTTCTGGTGAACCCGCAATCGTTTTGCCAGATGGAGGGCCATCATGAATCTCGTTCGGAGAATCATCGGCACACTTCTGATCATCGCTGCAGGCGCTGGGGTGATTGTGATCGATCGACAAGGTGGAGATGCTCCAGTCGGAGCAGCATCAGGGTTGGTCACATTGAGTGGTTTCCCACAGGCTGTCGCTGGAAATCGAATTAGTACCTCGTGGTTCTGCCCAGGCGCCGCAGCTGGAGATGGTCTCGATGGTGCATCAGTTGTTTTTGCAAATCCAAGCGACGTTGCAATCACCGCCACGCTGAGTTTGCTCAGTGATG
>JBILBZ010000165.1:0-2841 GCA_044353425.1 Ilumatobacteraceae bacterium
ATCGAGCGCAACCCTCGCACCGACGGCAACGGCGGTGGCGGTAATCGCGGCGGTGGCAACGGCGGCGGATTCAGTGGTGGCAACTCTGGCGGCAACGCTGGTGGTGGCGACTACTTCCCAGCCGACGAAGAACCCTTCTGATCTCTTTTTATCCCTTCCCTCTTACTCTTCCCTGAAACAAGGAACTCATCATGACTAGCAAGACGAACAAAATCCGTAACGCTCGCGAGGCAAATCGCAAGTTCAAAAAGAAGGCCAATCCTCTCGCAGCAGAGAAGGTTGTCTTTATCGACTACAAGGACGTGAGCCTGCTTCAGCGCTTCATGACCGATCGCTCAAAGATCCGTGGTCAGCGCATGAGCGGCACCAACGTGCAGCAGCAGCGTGAACTCGCGACAGCAATCAAG
The DNA here is from genome assembly GCA_044353425.1 of Ilumatobacteraceae bacterium. Classification (GTDB taxonomy): domain Bacteria; phylum Actinomycetota; class Acidimicrobiia; order Acidimicrobiales; family Ilumatobacteraceae; genus UBA2093. Next base: position 408 of record JBILBZ010000165.1, read on the forward strand.
AACGCTCGCGAAATGGCATTGTTGCCGTACACAAAGCGCACCGTTTCTACACGTGCTCCTCGCCCAGGCAAGGAAGGCCGTGAAGAAGAAGGCACCTTGGAGATGCCAGAGCAGCCGATCACTTCTGAGTTTGCAAACGTGAATGAAGAAGCAGACGAATCAACAGAGACCACCGCTGCTGAGGCAGTAGAGACCGAAGTAGAGGCCTGATATGAACGTAATTCTTCGTGAAGACATCGCCGGCGTTGGTCGTCGTGGTGACATCGTGACTGTGGCCGATGGCCATGCTCGCAACTATCTCTTGCCACGCGGTCTTGCACTTGTTGCAACCGAAGGCGCAGTGAACCAGGCGAATGCAATGCGTCGTGCACGTGACTTGCGTGAAGCTAACGACCGCGAGGCAGCTCGCACCGTGGCAGAAGCACTCACCGCACGCGCATTCACTGTGAAGGCAAAGTCCGGTAACGAGGGTCGTTTGTTCGGTTCCGTTACCACTGCAGATATCGCCTCGGCACTTGCTGCGCAGGCTGGAGTGACACTCGATCGTAAGAAGATCGTTGCTCAGCCAATCCGCACCACTGGCTCACACAGTGCGCTTGTTCGTCTGCATGCAGACGTTGAATGCAACATCAAGATTTCGGTGGTCGCCGGCTAAATAGCCGTGCGATGCACACCGTTATCCACACATTCCACATTTCATACCCAGCACTATCCACAAGGTTTTCGCAGGGTTATCCACTAGCAATCCACAAGCGTTTGCTGGCAGGGTAAGGGTCTTCTATGACGGACTATTCCGATCGCCCCGAGCGGTCCAACAATCGGCCTGCGCCTCGTACTGATAGTCGCACGCCGCCGCACAACCTTGATGCAGAAGCTTCACTGTTGGGCGCAATGTTGTTGGATGAAAATCCAGTTGGTCTCGCTATTGAACAACTGCTTGACGCAAGCGATTTCTACAAACCTGCTCACGGGCATGTGTATGCCGCAATCAAATCATTGTCGAGTATTGGCGAAGCCGTCGATGCGGTCACAGTGTCAGAAGAATTGCGCCGCAGCAATCTTCTCGACGACATGGGTGGCCTCAACTTTTTGCAGGAACTGCAAAATGCAACACCGTCAATCAGTAGTGCAGGCCGCTACATCAAGATTGTTCGTGACACTGCAACACTTCGTCGTCTCATTAAAGGGGCAAGCGACATTGCTGATCTTGGATACTCAGCACCAGCAGATATTCGCACAGCCATTGACAAAGCGGAACAGATTGTTTTTGATCTTGGTGACGAGCAACTGACCGACTCGCTGCAGAAGTTAAACGACTTAACTGAAGAAGCATTAAAGATTCTTGAACAGCGTTTTGATGCTGGCAATGAAATCACTGGTGTGCGCACTGGTTACACCAAGCTCGACAAACTTCTGTCGGGCATGCAGCCGGGCACACTGAACATTGTCGGTGCACGACCTGCAATGGGTAAGTCGGCCTTTGCATTAGGTATGGCAGTGAGTGCTGCGCGCACAACGAATCGCCCTGTGTTGTTCTTCTCTTTGGAAATGTCGAATACTGAATTGACGCAACGTATTTTGTCTGCTGAAGCACAAGTGGACTCCGACCGCATGCGCAGTGGACGTTTGCAAGAAGCCGACTGGACAAAAATTACTCACGCGATGGGTCGCCTTGTCATCCCTTTGTACATCGATGACACGCCACAGATCACAGTGATGCAAATTCGCCAGAAGCTTCGTCGCATTGCAGTGTCTGATGCGTTGCCCGCAATGGTGGTTATTGACTATTTGCAGCTCATGGGTGGTGGCAATAGTGAGAGTCGTCAACTTGAAGTTGCAGAGATCAGCCGTGGACTCAAGATGTTGTCTCGTGAGTTCAAAATTCCTGTGGTTGCTCTTAGCCAGTTGAGTCGTGGCATTGAACAGCGACAGGACCGTCGCCCCGTGATGTCAGACCTTCGCGAGTCCGGCGCACTCGAACAAGACGCCGACGTCATCATGTTCTTGTATCGAGAAGAAGCAGCGAACCCCGAAGCAAAGATGAATGACAAAGGGTTTGCCGACGTCATCGTGAGCAAGCACCGTTCAGGCCCTACGGGTGATGTTCGTTTGTTGTTCAACAAGGCGTACACACAGTTCGTCGATGAACCCGAGTGATTCGCCTAACCTGAATCCATGTTCCTCGGAGAAAATCTCATCGTCTATTTGGTGCTCGCCCTTGGTGGCGCCTTGGCGGTCGGCAACATCATGGCGTTGATCAAACCGCCTGTGCAGCCCAAGGAAGATGGAGATCTGGCATCGGCCCCTAAGGCACGCAGTCTGACAATGGCTGTCATCGGTCTCATCGCCGCGTTGTGGTCCATTGTCAGCTTGATCACGGGCTGAGACACCCTGCCACTACGGTCATTGCATGGCATTCGGACAATCTTCTGGC
>JBILBZ010000166.1:0-2818 GCA_044353425.1 Ilumatobacteraceae bacterium
AATCGAATTAGTACCTCGTGGTTCTGCCCAGGCGCCGCAGCTGGAGATGGTCTCGATGGTGCATCAGTTGTTTTTGCAAATCCAAGCGACGTTGCAATCACCGCCACGCTGAGTTTGCTCAGTGATGGCCCTGTTGTAAACGAAAACATTTCTGTACCGCCTCGAGACAGGTTGTCCGTGGACATTCTGCGCGGGAGATCGGTTGGTGTGGTTGTTCCCGTTGTGGAGATCATCGGAGGTGTGGGAACTGTTGAGCAACAGCTTGTGTACGCCGCAGGTGATGTCACATCGCAGTGTGTTTCACAGACAAGCAGTACCTGGTACTTCGCAGATGGCTTCACCGCCGAGGGTTCATCACAGCGCATTGTTTTGATTAACCCTTATCCGGAGAGCGCTGTTGTCAATGTGTCGTTTACAACAGCAGAAGGTCAACGGACGCCAGCGAACTTGCAAGGCATCATTCTCGCTGCTCAAACATCGAAGAGTCTGTCGATGGCTGATGTTGGGGCCGCAAACGAGACCCAGATTGCCGTGGAGGTCACTGCAACGACTGGGCAGATCGTCGCTTCTCGTATGCAACATTTCCTTGGTGGTGGCCGACTGGGATATTCAACGTCCGTAGGTGTCCCTGAAGCATTGGGGGACTGGTGGTTTACATCTGGTCGAACCGGCGCACAGGTCACCGAGCAGCTTGTTGTCTTTAATCCGTCAAAACGTGATGCGCAATTGAACGTTGCTTTCTTTGGTGAGGGAATTACAAATGGTGCGACATCAGAAGCAGCATTGACTGCCTCTGTTCCGTCTCAGTCCGTTGACGTCCCGGCTGGTGGCATTGTGTACATCAACACTGACAACATCGCAGATTTGCCGAAAGGCGACCACGCCATGGTTGTCTCAACTCTGAATGGTTCAAACGTCGTGGTTGAGCACGTGCTGAGTCAGCGAACAGGCGGAAGTTTTTTCACTGCGATAACAAATGGCGTTCCTTCTGACCTTGCATCATCAAAATGGAGAATCCCAAGTGGGTTGGCAAAGGGTGCTCGTAACGCACTCAGCATTCTGAATACAACGTCAGTTGACGGGACCTTCACAGTTTCAGCGGTAGGCCCAGGCGGATTAATTGATTTACCAAATCTGATTAACGTGCCGCTTGGTGCGGCGTCGCTCATAAGTCTTGATGTGCCCGAAGGCGTGAATGAAGGAGAAGTTGTGATTACAGCTTCAGTGCCCGTTGTGATTCAGCGGCGTACGACTCGTGGTCACGGTCTTGTTGGGTTTGGCATCGTGGGTGCATTGCCAGTGAGGGAAAAGTGACTCAATTCGGTCTTGTAGTAGCCGCAATGCTTGTTGCAGTTGGTGTCTCGATTGTCCTGCGTCGTCGTACAGCAGATGCTCCGACCCAAGGCGGGTTTCAGATTCCCACACAGTTGGATCGCGGGGATTTTGTGTCGCCGACAGCACCGTGGCTCGTCGCTATCTTCACTTCATCGACTTGTGATGCATGTGCAGATGTGGCAAACAAGGCATTGGTGTTGGCGTCAAGTGAAGTTGCCGTGCAGCGAATTGATTACGTCGATGATCCAGGTCTGCACAAGCGCTACAAGGTTGAAGCAGTTCCTACATTGGTCATCGTCGATCAACGCGGCGTTGTACAAAAGAGCTTTTTGGGGCCGATGAAGGGGCAGGACTTGTGGGCTGCTGTCGCAGAATGTCGAGAGCCTGGCTCAACGCCTGAACCGTGCAGTAGTCATTAATCGCACGCCGAGAAGGCGTGTGAGTTAGGCGCTAGTTGCTGCTGTTTCGCCTTGTGCTTCTTGCACCAAACGGCCAACAGTGGCTCCGTCAATGGTCTCTTCCTCGATGAGCTTTTCAGCAACGAGTTCGAGTCCTTTGCGGTGACGTGTCAGCAGCTCATGTGCGCGCTGTTCCTGTTCGTGAAGAATGCGAGATGTTTCTTCGTCAAGAAGTTGTGCAGTTGAGTCGCTGTACTCGCGTCCACTGGTCATGAGGTCTTCGCCAAGGAATACCTGCTGTTGACCATTCCATGCCATTGGGCCGACCTTGTCGGACATTCCCCATTCGCGCACCATGCGACGCGCGATAGAGGTTGCCTGCTCGAGGTCATTTGCTGCACCCGAGTTGAGATGTCCGTAGACAATTTTTTCTGCAACACGTCCGCCCATTGCTTTGCAGATGAGATCCTCGAAGTACTCGCGAGAGTACGTGTGACGCTCTTCGGGAAGAGACCACGTGACACCAAGTGCCATACCGCGAGGAAGAATGGTGACCTTGTGGAGGGGGTCTGAGTGCGGAAGAACGGTGGCAAGAATTGCGTGTCCGCCCTCGTGGATCGCAGTTGCACGCTTTTCCTCTGGATTCAGAACCAGGCTTTCGCGACGTGCACCCATGACAACTCGGTCACGGGCATTCTCGAAGTCAACGCCTTCGATCTGTACAGAACCACGGCGGACTGCAAAGAGTGCAGCTTCATTGACCAAGTTCGCAAGATCCGCACCAGACATTCCCGGTGATGCTTTTGCCATGGTGTCGAGATTGGCATCGGGACCCATGCGCTTGTCGCGTGAGTGCACTTTTAGAATTGCTAAGCGCTCTTCGTACTCAGGAAGAGGAACAATGATTTGACGGTCAAAACGACCTGGGCGCAAGAGTGCTGGGTCGAGAACGTCAGGACGGTTGGTCGCAGCAAGAATGACAATTCCTTCTGTGGTTTCAAAACCGTCCATCTCGGAGAGCATCTGGTTGAGGGTTTGTTCACGTTCGTCGTGACCGCCACCAAGACCAGCACCGCGCTTGCGGC
>JBILBZ010000053.1:0-9707 GCA_044353425.1 Ilumatobacteraceae bacterium
TCATAGAGTGAGATGTTATGGCAATCGGCGTAACAACTGTGCAGCCATCCCATTTTATTAAGAAACGGATTCAGGCAAAGGTGCGCCCTTGACGAAGACCTTGTTGTGCAGCTGCGCCACGGGCTCGAGGGTCGAGAGAATTGATCCCCATTGCTGCTTTGGCTTCGTCATCTGATGTGATGTAACGAACATTGGCACCTGCAGTGCGAAGTTCCTGCACTTCCTCTTCGACCGCTGGGGATGCATCACCGGAGAGTGGAGCGAGCACCCAGATGTCATCATGACCGGCCGCAAGTGATGCGTTCGCTGCATTGCGGAATCCTCCGTCGTAATACATGCGGTCGTTGATGGGCACACATGGCCAGACGCCAGCCACAGCACAACTACTTGCCACCGCATCGACAAGACCAACTTGGCTGTCTCTTGTCCAGGTAATGAATTCTCCGGAGTGCGCATCAATAGTGGTGAGGACGAGATTTCCATTTGGCCACTCATCAGTGCCGACTCGGCCGTGGATGACAGCGCGTCGGATGGGCCAGGCAACAGTTGAAGCATTCAGCGCAATCTCGCCAATTGCTTGACGTTGCTCACTGGTCTGGGTGCCCCCGCCACGCATGTTGCCGTACACCTGAGTGAGGGTCTCGATGTCGATGTGCGGAGAGATCTCATTGGTGTCAGGTTCGAGTTGGCGCTGAAACAATTCCGTAAGGTCACGTCCTTGCGATAGTTGCGTGCCAACAACAGAACCCGCCGATGTTCCAACGATGAGGTTGGCATCTCGGGTGATGTCGAAACCGTTCTCACGTAACCCGAGCAACACTCCTAACTCCCAGGCGATCCCAGTGAGGCCGCCACCGGCAAGAACGAGCGCAGTTGTCATGTAGTAGTTCTAGTTGCCCTGGGAGCACCTGATGGGACTGGAAGAAGTTTGCAGTGTTTGCTCAGGTTGCACCATCAGCCATGGAAACCTCGGCACCAATTGGACAGGTGTTGCTCGAGGCGACAGGAGTCGCGATATCGCTCACTCCGCTAGTTGGAGATACTTAAACCGCCGCCTTCTGTCGCAACATATACCTTTGAGCCAACTACAAACATGTCCAAGATGGTGTTACTCCCAAGCCCGTTAGCCGTCGTGTAGTTTCTGAAACTCAATCCACCATCTGTAGAAGCACTTAATCCTGCTCTAGTCGCTGCAAACACTGTTCTCCCGATTACCAACACTCTTCTAACGAAGTTGTCACCGAGACCGTTCGCTGTGGTGCGATTTGTGAATGTCATTCCATTGTCTGTGGAGATACTCAAACCACCATCAGTTGCTGCGTACACCGTTGTTCCGATGGCATACACCCCGCGAACAGTGTTACTTCCGAGCCCATTTGCTGTGGTGCGATTTGAAAATGTCGTTCCATTGTCTGTGGAGATGCTCAGGCCACCATTCATCGTTCCTGCATAAATCGTGTTCCCTTGGACATAAACCGCATAAACGGCGTTGTTCCCGAGACCATTCGCCGTGGTGCGATTTGTAAACGAATTACCGCCATCTATAGAAATGCCGATGCCGCCTGCGGTTCCAACAAGAACCGTGGAACCGGTGGAATAAGCAGTCCATGCATAGATATCGCCTAGACCACTCACGACGGTGCGTGGGGTGAACGAATTGCCGCCATCAGTGGACACTCTCAAGCCGCCGCCGACTGTAGAGACAAATATAGTTTCACCATTTGCAAAAACGCCGTAAACGGTGTCATTCCCGAGACCATTTGCTGTGGTGCGATTTGAAAATGTCATTCCATTATCTGTGGAGATGCTTAAACCCGCTCCGTAGGTACCTGCATAAACTTTGGAACCGACGACTTGTACAGCCGTAATTGTGTTGTTACCAAGACCATTTGCTGTTGTTCGAGTAGAGAATGCAGTTGGGAGTGTGAACTCTGGTGTGGTTGAAACAATTTTCTCTATTCGAAATTTCTTCGAGAAGGTTTTCGCGGCAAACCTCCCCTTTCTCATTACTTTGATCTTCACGGTGCAACTACCCGAAGCATTGGTATTAATTTTTCCACTCTTCAATTTGCATGCGCCTGATACTGACCACGTTTTATTGCCGGTGGAATTAGTAGAGGCGATAGACGAGGTGGCGTACTTTGAAGATGGCTCCAGCACAGCCACCTTCCATTTCAAAACTGGGATGGAAGCTGCGCTAACAGATGAAACTGCCGAGGTGGAGATGAAGAAACCCGTCACGAAAAAACAGATGAGTCCGCGGCTGAATTTCATAAGAAATTTCCTTTCAAAGAAGCGAGATGTTCTGAAATTGATCAGTCGAAGTGAGAATTTCGATATTGAACTCTTCAGAATTAGGAGTAAGTATGGCAACTTTATCTAGTAGAAAATGCGATGTTGATTTGGTGCTATGTTCGGCTTGCGTTCGTGCAACTGAAATCAAGGGATAGTTATGCGTCGATCTACTCGTTCTGTGGCGATACTGGGGGTGTTCGTTCTCCTTGCAACTACATTCATCGTCGGAATCCCAAGTTCAGCGGCACACGCTTCATCAAAAGCTTCATTAACAATTGTGTTCAATGGTCCGGTCGGAATGCGCCGCCAGTTGGTCATCGGGGGTCGCATCAAAAAAGTGGTCATCGAAGACGGAACAACGAAGGCCGAGAGGGTCAAGATTTCGGTCCCTACTGGAAGTTTTCGATTTCGTGCCACTTCGGCCGTCTTTAACGGTTCGTTGTATCGGCCATCTGTCAATTTCGCTCAAGCTAAGTTGCGGGCACGAGATTCGAAGAGGATCGTCGTTAGCTGGAAACGAGTTGTTCTTTCAGCCGGTCTAGAGGTGACCGTGACGACGCTGAACAGCATCGGCTTGACCTGGTCGTCTAAAAGTGCAGTTGAGTATCAGCTGTCAAAAATGCTCGGCGAGTCACCGCCGCGGCGTCGCGGAGACGGTTCTCTGGTCTATCGCGGAAAGGCTAAGTCGGCAACCGATGTGGCGCTTCAGCCCGGCGAGCGTTACTCGTATTCACTCTTTGTCAAAGTCGCCATCGGCGAAGGATCACGCAAGACCTTCAAGTGGCTGGGACCTGTCTCGGTCACTGCGGGCACAAGGAAGATTGATGCGAACACCGGTCAACAGACACCGAGTTATTCCGTTGCGCCAAATGCGGTGATTGTGGACCCGACCGACACTGATGTCGCAACGGTAGTTAATGGTCAAGTGTGGGTGAAGCTGGCCCGATCCCGACCGACACCAGTTCTGGGTTCAGGTGTTGGATTACCACAATCAACCCAATTCCCCGGTGGGTACATTGGCGTCGTTGTCGAAATAGCGGCTGATCAGCAATCGGTGCGCCTCGAACCTGGTGGTGTCGGAGACCTGTTCGATCATTTCGCCATCAAGGGCAGCTTCAGCAGCGGCGACGTTGATGCTTCGCCAACCAATTACGGATCGTACGACCCAAACGCGCCCGCGACCGGGCAAGTGGCAGCAGCCAGTGTTCGTCGGCAGAGTTCTGTCAAACGGTGTGATGAGGTTAGCTACTCCCGCGATTTGAGTATTTCGGTGGACCCGATGTTCAACGGCAGCGGTGATTTTGACATCTACTGGCACAAGACAACAGTCGGCATTTGGAAGATCAAGACTGATGTTCCGTATGCAGTGTCAGTGGACCTAACGGCGTCGTTGGAGGTTGGCGCGACCTTCAATGTGAAATTGAGATATGAACTCTCGTGCTTGTTGGGAATCGAGGACTTCAGATATCCAGTCACTATGTATCCGATTCCGATGGCCTTGGAATATTCAGGTGGAATCGAAGTGCGAGGATACGGACAACTCGAACTCAACAACTGGGGGTTCAACGCCACAGTTGGATTCCGGTCGTCCGTGCGCCTTGGCCTCGACTCACTTCCAAGCCACAGCGGAGACATTTTCAAGTCGGCCAACGCCTATGAACCTATTGCCAAGGGAGAAGTAGGAGTCGAAGTGGCACTAACAGGTAATCTCACTTTTGGCCCAGGCGCGGGAACCAATGGTCTTGGTGCTATCGCGGGCGTTTCGGGCGAGGTCTCACCGTGGGTGGGTCGCTTGGCTGGCCAGTTCGGCGATCCGGCACTCGGGCAACCGAAGTGCTTGGAAATATCAAACACCGGAAGCGCATCGTTGGCCGTGAGTGCAAAAGCATGGATCGGGTCCGTCAGCAAAAGCGCAGATTTTGTGCTTGCCGATGGGGGATGGACTTATGGCAATCCATATAGATACCCAACAAGCTGCAAATTGGAGGAGGAACTTGGCAGCGGTGATGTCCAGGTCACCCTTCGGTGGTCTAATGGAACAGACTATGACCTACGCGTTGTGGATCCAGCCGGCGAAGAGATCTACTACTCCCGAAAGAGGTCAAGTTCCGGCGGCGAACTAGATGCGGACATCATTCCCGGTTGCAGTTCGGATACGAGTGATGGGAGTTTCGTTGAGAACGTCGTTTGGAAACCAAATACGGCACCAGCCGGTGTCTACACAGTGCGAGTTGCGGAATTTAGGGGCTGCACCATCGGATCACGGTCGTGGAGTCTCGAAGTAAAGGTGAACGGCAGGAGAGTCCTGTTTACAACTGGGATCGGAAGCAGTACGACATCCAACTTCACTGTTGAAGCCCGTCGCTGAATAGAACGCAGGGATACTCGCAACTGAGCATGGTGGGCCCTTGCCGGCACCAAAGATGACGTCGAGTTGGGTATCGCTGGCGACAGTTTGCACTTACGGCGATAGGGGGCTGCTGGGTTGTTCCGTGATAAATCTTGGACGCACTTCATATTTCTAACGGATGTTGAATGGTGGGCTCGCTGGCCAGAATTGAAAGCCAGTAAAGCCTTGCTGCAAATGGAGCCCAAGATGAGAATCGAACTCACGACCTACGCATTACGAGTGCGTTGCTCTACCGACTGAGCTACCTGGGCGGGTAGGTGTTCAACTTTACCGACCGAATCGGTAATCGCTAGATGTCTCCGGGTGCCTTTGGCTTATCGCTGTTGGGGTTTGCCTGGGCAATCTTCCACGCCACCCATATAAAGAGGAATTGGAACGGCAAGCGTCCATACGAAACGAGCTGGTCGCTGAACGGCTCATCGCGCCAGTCCCACGCCATGTAGAGGTTTGCTGGGTATACGCCGATGAGGAGCCAGATAGTGGCGACAGCGCCCCTACGTCGAGTGGACGGACGCAAGATCAGATAGGCCACGATCAATTCGACGACACCACTTGCATATGTCCAGAACGATTCTGATGGAGGCAGCCAAGGCGGAACGATGTCGTTGAAGAAACTTGGACTTGCAAAGTGCATGACACCGGCGAAGCCGAGGAAGAGTCCGACAACAATTGCGATGCGATTCCAAAATGAGTTATTCATGACTTCCTTCAAGGACGAACTGCAGAGCTGCATCTGCAGAGGGTGACGGCAGTGACCAAATGAGATCACGTAACAAAATCGCTTCGTTCACGTTCAGACCAAGGCGACGCATCGCTTCGTGTAAACGATGAATTGCCGTGACGTAGCCCTCTGGACGATGGATATTTTCATTACGTGCCAGCTCATTGCGATACACGCTCGCAACTTCTGTGAGGCCATTGCGAAGTTCATCCGTACGGAATCGACGAATCTCTCGCTTGTGTTTGTCCTCTAGTGCCTTCTTGCCGCCACGCTTCACACCCATGAGTGCAAGAGTCTTTTCTGTATCAACAATTTCTTGTTCATGACGTTGTTGCAATGGCGCAATGGAATCATCAATGAGAGAAAGAATTTGTTCAACAATTGCAGCGACGGTCGCACCGGTGCCATCAATGCGGCGAGGAATATTTGCAAAGAACTCACGGCGATGAGCAAGTTGTTTATCACCAGCAAGTAAACGTCCACGAGTGAGACTTCCGTGCGCAGATTGTGCAGCGACTTCAGCGACATCTATCTTCACACCCTCGGAAGTCAGTACGTGTTCAATGACTGCTGCATCGAGTGGACCAAAGTGAATCGTCATGCAGCGCGACGCAATGGTGACAAGAGAATCATCGACTTGTTCTGCGAGCATGATGAAGAAAACACCATTGGGTGGTTCTTCGACTGTCTTCAAAAGTCGCGCCGCTGCTGATGGCTGCATGAGATGCACTTCATGCATGATGATCGCTTTGCGATTACCTTCCTTCGGAGTCGTGGAAGCAATCTTGATGACTTCTTCTGCTTGGTCTTTCAGAATTGATGCGCCTTCGCGCTTGACCTCGTGAATGTCTGGGTGTGTGCCACGAATAGCCATGTCGTTGGTGCGATCAGTGGCGTCGTCGTTTCCTGCAAGAAGAACACCGGCTAACGCGCGCGCTGCCTCTTCTTTGCCGCATCCTTCGGGCCCGACGAGTAGATATGCGTGCACCGGATTGATGACGCTGTGTTGCAAATGGTCGACCGCACGGTCTTGCCCAAGTACTGAATCCCACACCGAAGTCACGATGAGAGGTTACTTATTGAGTCTGTCGTTCACCTGAGTACGGATTGCGGCTTCGACATCGTCCTTGGGAACAGTGCCGTCGATGATGATCCAGCGGTCAGGATCGGAAGCCCGTAGTTCACGGAAGCCTTCAGCAATACGGGCAAAGAAGTCAGCCCCCTCACGCTCAAAGCGGTCAAGGTCTCGCTTTGCCAATCTGGCATTGAGCACATCGGTGGGTACATCGATGTAGATGACCAGGTCAGGGAGTCGGTCGTTCAGCGCCCATGTGGAAATTGACAGCAAAGCCTCTGTGCCTAGCTGACGTCCATAGCCCTGATACGCGAGCGTGGAATAGATCGAACGGTCGCTCACAACGTGTTGCCCGCGGTCGAGCGCAGGCTTGATGACCTCGGCCATGTGCTGCGCTCGATCGGCGGCCATGAGCAACGCTTCGGTCCGACGGTCGAGATCTACATTTTCTGGGTCGGCAAGAATTGCTCGCAGAAGAGCACCGATACGGGTGCCACCTGGCTCGCGCGTGATGACCGCATTGAGGTGTTCACCTAAACGTTTTGTGTGGGTGCTCTTGCCGCACCCCTCCAAGCCTTCGAGCGCTATATATAGAGGTGTACTCACTAAAACGGTTCGTCTTTCACGTCAGGCTTTTTTGCCGCAGGCTTCTTTTTAGCAGGAGCCTTCTTCGCCGCAGCTTTCTTGGCCGGAGCCTTTTTGGCGGCTGCTTTCTTTGCTGGTGCTTTCTTCGCCGCAGCCTTACGACCGCCAGCCTTCTTCTTTTTTGGTCCACCGTTGGCTTCGATGTATTCGCGACGTAACTGCAACAACTCGTAGGCACGTTCGTTGGTCATTACTTCCATGCGGTCCCCGCGTGTGAGGCCCGCATTGGTTTCACCATCGGTGATGTAGTCGCCAAACTTGCCTTCTTTACCGATGACCGGGCGACCGCTCATGGGGTCATTGCCGAATTCTTTAAGAGGTGGCTTTGCTGCTGCACGTCCCTTGCCAAAGACGCGAGGTGTTGCAAGAAGTGCCAAAGCTTCGTCCAGGGTCACTGTGAGAAGTTGTTCTTCGCTCTGTAATGAGCGACTGTCTTTGCCCTTTGAGATGTAAGGACCGAACTTTCCATTCTGAGCAGTAATGATTTCGCCATCAGTTGGATCTGCTCCCACCGAGCGTGGAAGAGATAACAAGTCCAATGCATCCTTCATTGTCATGCGTTCGATGTTCATCGTCTTGAACAGTGATGCCATCTTCGGCTTCTCTAGGCCGGTTGGTGGAACATCCATCGTGCCCCATTGCACGTACGGGCCATAACGACCGGACTTTGCGAATACTGGGAAACCGTCCCATTCACCGATGGGGACGTCGCCTTTTGGGGCCTTCAACAATGCAATGGCTGTATCCAAAGTGAGTTCATCGGGTGTCATGGTGTCGGGAACACTCGCGGTGTTCTTCTCGCCAGTACGAACGTAGGGTCCGTACAAACCTGGCTTCACGATGACGTCCTCGCCAGTTTCCGGGTTCACACCTAATACAAAGGTGTTGAGAACTGCCGCATCGATGGAGTCGAGGTTGGCAGTCACGATGTTGCGCAAGCCCAGTTCATGTTCGCTTCCGAAATAGAACTCGGTAAGCCAATCAACTTTCTTCAATTCACCACGAGCGATTGAGTCGAGGTCGTTATCAAGATCTGCTGTGAACTCGTAATCGACGAGTGATTCAAAGTTGTCCTCAAGCAAACGAATGACCGAGAAAGCGGTCCATGTGGGAACAAGAGACGTTCCCTTCTTCCATAAGTAATGGCCACGGTCCACCATCTGAGAGATGATTGATGCCCACGTTGACGGACGCCCAATTCCTTTTTCTTCGAGCACCTTGACCAATGTCGCTTCGGTGTAACGCGGCGGCGGAGTAGTGGTGTGAGAAATCTCTGAGTACTTCTGAACAGGAACGCTTTGACCCTGCGCGAGTTGAGGAAGCAATGCTGCCTGTTCGTCGTCGCCTTCGGTCTCATCCTCATCACGGACTTCTTCGTATGCCTGGCGATAACCGGGGAACGTAATCGTTGTGCCACTAGCTGAGAATTCACAATCACTGCGTTCAGAGTCTGATGCTGTAACACCTAAACGAACGCTTGTGGTTTTGCCCACTGTGTCAGCCATTTGCGATGCGAGTGTGCGCTGCCAGATGAGGCGATACACGCTGAGTTCTTGTCCGCGCAGTTCAGAAGATACTTGTTCAGGGGAGCGCAAAGGAAGTGCCGGACGAATAGCTTCGTGAGCCTCTTGTGCGTTCTTCACTTTGTTCTGGAAGGTGCGTGGACCTTTTGGATAGAGATAGTCAGAACCGAATTCGCGTTCGACATGTGTACGAATGTTGCTGATGGCTTCAGATGACAACGTGACGGAGTCCGTACGCATATATGTAATGAATCCACGTTCGTACAGCCCTTGCGCGACACTCATTACTTGACGACCCGAGAGACGCAGCTTGCGTCCTGCTTCTTGCTGCAACGTGCTGGTCGTGAACGGAGCTTTTGGTGAGGAGCGATACGGCTTCTCATCGACACTGCGGACAAGAAGGTCCTTCCCATCGAGACCCTTCACAAGGTCTTCGGCGCGTCCACTGTTCATCACAAACACTTCTGGGCTGGCGACGCCTAATTCAGAGAAGTCCTTACCGGTGGCGAGACGTGTTCCATTGACGGAGATCAACTTTGCAGTGAATGCCGGGGCACTAGAGGTGAGTGCTTCAAGGGAGAAGTAGTCAGCTGAACGGAACTCGATGCGTTCTCTTTCGCGCTGCACGACTAATCGCAGTGCGGGACTCTGTACACGCCCAGCAGAAAGACCACGGTTGACGCGACGCCAGAGAACAGGGGACACCTCATATCCATAGAGACGATCGAGGATGCGGCGCGCTTCAGCGGCATCAACTAATCCGTAGTCGAGGTCACGTGGGTTGGCCACGGCGTCTTGGATGGACTTCTCATTGATCTCGTGGAAAACCATTCGATACACGGGCACCTTGGGCTTTAACTGCTCGAGTAGATGCCATGAGATCGCTTCGCCTTCGCGGTCTTCGTCGGTTGCGAGATAGAGCGCATCGGCCGTTTTGAGAAGGGCCTTTAATTCCTTCACCACGGTGCGACCGCGTTCCGTCAACTCATAAGAAGGCTTAAAACCGTTCTCAACGTCGACGGCCAATCCCTTGCTGGG
>JBILBZ010000054.1:0-9629 GCA_044353425.1 Ilumatobacteraceae bacterium
AACCTTCAAGCACCATGGCGCACGAGTTCATTTACACCTGTTACAAGCTGGCGCGGTTCTATCCGCCTGACCGCACCATCCTCGAGAACATCTCGCTCTCGTTCTACCCAGGCGCCAAAATCGGCGTCATCGGCTCAAATGGCAGCGGTAAGTCCAGCCTTTTGCGGATCATGGCCGGCCTTGACGACGGCTACACAGGCGAGGCACGTCTCACCCCTGGATTCACCGTGGGCCTTCTCGAGCAGGAACCACAGCTTGACCCCACGAAGGACGTCCTGGGCAATGTGATGGACGGAGTCGCACCCATCCGAGACATGCTGACCCGTTACGACGAAGTCATGGCCATGTGGGCCGACCCCGATGCCGACTACGACAAGGTCGGCGCAATGCAGGCCGAGCTTGAAGACAAGATCGCTGCTGCCGATGCATGGAGCCTTGACCGCAACGTTGAAATCGCGATGGATGCATTGCGATGCCCGCCCAACGATGCCGATGTCACCAAGCTCTCTGGTGGTGAACGTCGCCGTGTTGCGTTGTGCCGCTTGCTCTTGGCACGCCCTGATCTTCTCTTGCTCGACGAACCGACCAACCACTTAGACGCAGAGTCAGTTGATTGGTTGGAGCGCTTCCTGAAGGAATACCCCGGCACTGTCGTCGCGATTACGCACGACCGTTATTTCCTTGACAATGTTGCAAGTTGGATTCTTGAACTCGACCGCGGACGTGGGTTCCCATTCGAAGGCAACTACACCTCATGGTTGGAGCAGAAGCAAGCACGACTCGATGCTGAAGACAAGCAAAACGACAACCGCCAACGCACACTGCAGCGCGAACTCGAATGGGTCAAGATGTCGCCGAAGGCTCGTCAGGCTAAAGGTAAGGCACGTCTTGCCGCATACGACAAGTTGCATGCTGAGGCATTGGCTTCTGAGCGCGGACCCGACAAGTTAGAAATCAACATTCCTGCTGGTCCACGCCTCGGTGACAATGTCATCAATGTTGAAAACCTGTCTAAAGGTTTTGGCGATCGACTTCTCATCGAGAATTTGTCCTTCTCACTTCCTCCCGCCGGAATTGTCGGCATCATCGGACCAAACGGTGCAGGTAAGTCAACGCTGTTTGCCATGCTCACTGGTCAGCAGGCACCCGACTCTGGCACCGTCAGCGTTGGCGACACGGTGCAACTCAGTTACGTCGACCAGAACCGCGATTCACTTGACCCCGCAAAGACTGTCTACGAAGAAATCACCGAAGGCGTTGAACACATGAAGGTTGGCGGTCGTGAAATTCATGGCCGTGCCTACGTTGCAAGTTTCAACTTCAAGGGAGCTGACCAGCAAAAGTTGGTGGGCGATCTTTCCGGTGGTGAGCGCAACCGTGTGCATCTTGCAAAAGTGTTGAAGCGTGGCGGAAACGTGTTGCTCTTGGACGAACCAACAAACGACTTAGACGTTGACACTCTCCGCGCGCTAGAAGACGCTCTCGAGCAGTTCCCTGGCTGCGCTGTAGTGATTAGCCACGACCGCTGGTTCCTTGACCGCATTGCAACACATGTTCTTGCATTCGAAGGCGACAGCCAAGTGCGTTGGTTTGAAGGCAACTTCTCCGAATACGAATCTTGGCGCCGTAAGGAACTTGGTTCTGCCGCAGAACAACCTCACCGCATCAAGTACAAACCACTGGCTCGATAATGCACACATCACTTCGACTCATCCGTATCTCGTGTTTGGTCTTGATGTTGTCGGGTATTCCAGCACTCATCGTTTCCTCAATCGCTGGCAACAATGAAGGCTGGGTACTGACATTTGGAATGATTTCCGCTGTCGCCGCCATCATTCTCATGGCCGTCTCTGCAGCAACATCGACAAAACGACTCGATGCATTTGATGATGTTGTCGCCGAACGAGTGGAACAACGCATCCGCATGTTGGTTGAAGCTGGCGCAAACGAAACCGATGTTCGAAACTTGGTACGCGAATCAATGAGCTTGGTGCGCGGTCAAGAATGAGCAACGACAAGCTCTTCGCATCCTGGGAGGGCTTGTCCGATTCCGAACTCTCAACAGAGTTAGCACGACACACTGGTGTGCTTCTTGAAAAGCACCGTGAGGACGAGATTGAACGCGGCACAACCGTGTGGCAACTCAAAGATTCGGGCGACATGCTTGCGCATCGCTTTCTGATGGAAGCATTCGGCGCATTGCGACCAGATGACGCAGTGTTGTCTGAAGAGGGCTACGACAATCGACAGCGCGTGGGAGCACCACGCGTGTGGATTGTGGACCCACTTGATGGCACCAATGAATACGGCGAAGGTCGCGCCGACTGGGCCGTACATATTGCGTTATGGGAAGAAACAGCACTGACAGCTGGCGCTGTGTCACTTCCCAGCATCGACGCCGTGTATTCCACGAACCCGGCACCTATTGTTCCACCGAAAGAAGGCGCTAAGCCACGCCTTGTGACATCACGCAATCGTGCACCGTACGCAGCGATCTTGGTGAGCGAAGGCCTTGACTGCGATGCGTATCGCCTTGGCAGTGCTGGTGCGAAAGCAATGTCCATCATCATGGGTGAAGCAGACATTTACGTGCACGATGGCGGCATGCATCAGTGGGACTCTGCAGCACCCGCAGCAGTTGCACTTGCTGCAGGACTGCATGCAAGCCGTCTTGATGGCTCCCCTCTTGTTTACAACGAAGCCGACACGTGGCTGCCAGATTTTTTTGTGTGTCGCCCCGAGTACACCGACGCAATCCTTCATGCCATCTGGGGTCGCGATCCGCGATGAGCGACACAGTTCTCGTTTCCATTAATGATCACGTAGCGACGGTCTCCCTGAATCGTCCTCACCGTGCAAATGCATGGACAGGCCGTATGCACGCCGAATACAAAACAGCGATGACTGCTCTTGACGCGGACCTCAATATTCGTGCCATCGTTGTCACGGGTGAGGGAAAGACATTTTGTGTAGGCGGTGACTCTGAAGCTTTGGCCGGTCATGCAGAGCGTGGCGGTTATGACCCAGGCGAAAGTGCGACTGTTGCAAACCCCGGCACAAACCTTCCTCCAGAGTTTGACCATGACCTTGCGTGGCACTTTGGTCTTCGCGTGCCCGTGATTGCTGCAATCAATGGAGCATGTGCCGGTATTGGTTTGGCACTTCCTCTGTTCTGTGATCTTCGCTATATCTCTGCATCTGCAAAATGCACGACTGCTGCTCCCAAGTTGGGTTTGCCTGCTGAGTATGGAATGAGTTGGACGCTGCCTCGCCTCATTGGAATCAGCCGCGCCAATGATCTGCTGCTTTCTGGTCGAGTGTTCACAGGTGATGAGACTCGAGATTGGGGCCTCTGGAACGGCGTCGCCGAAGACGGTGCCGGCGCACTGCGCATGGCGCAGGAGTGGGCAGAAAATGTTTCAGTTGCTGCCGGACCGAATGCAGTCACAACGACGAAGGCTCAGATTTATCGCGACTATGTTCGCCATCATCTAGGCGCATCGATTGATGAATCGATTGCGTTAATTGATGCGGCAACAAAGACCGCTGAATACCGTGAAGGCATTGCGGCACTTCGCGAAAAGCGCCCCCCAATCTTCTAAAGGGTCACCACTTCGGTTCGTGTTCACCAAGGTTGGGCACAGGGCCGTACTTCGGTGAATAACCACTGAAGTCAACAGGTGAGTTCACTGCGCGATACGGCGCCTCATCGGGTTGCGGTGTCATCTCTACGAATGCGCCTGATGCAATCACTTGAGGATCAGCAACTGCTTCAGCAATTGAATTCAAAGGAGCCCACCACACATCGTTTTCATCAAACTTTGCTGTCCAGTACGCATAGTCCTGTGTTGCGAAATGTTCATCCAGAAGAGTTGTGAACTCTCCGGCATTTATTGAGCGTGCGCGAGCATTCTTGAAGTTCTCAACGCTGGCAAGTTCTTCACGACCGATTGCTTTGAGTAACCCAGGGAAATGTCTGTCTGCTTCCAAACCCAACAGCCAGAATGCACGCCCATCGGCGCACCGGTAACAATTCATTTGCGGTGCAGGATTCTTGCGCGATGACTTTGTGCTCTGACGCTTACCGAAACGCAAGAACACACCAACGTCCCAACCCAATGTGTAGATACCCGTGCGCAACAAGCTCGTCGAAACAACTCGGCCTTTGCCAGTGCGTTCCCGATCAAACAACGCAGCTAACACGCCCGCAGCCATTGAGAGCCCTGTGGTGTGGTCACCTTGTCCACTGCGAATCGCGGGCGGTAGTTCATCGGGCGCCACGGTGGTGTGCGCCAAACCTGAGCGAGACCAGAATGCGCCGATGTCGTACCCCGCCTTATCCACATCTGGCCCTGTCGCCCCGTATCCAGTGAGTTGGCCATAGACCAGTCGAGGGAACCGCTTCGTTAGCGATTCGGGATCAAGACCCATTCGAGCGAGGCCCGCAGGACGCACATTCGAGACGAAGACATCGGCGTCTTCCAATAAAGCGAACATCTTTTGTAAGTCATCGTCGTTGCGCAGGTCCAAGACCACAGAACGCTTGCCACGGTTGTCTATCTCAAAGGGCGGGACACCCTTCTGGTCAGCAACACCGAGCGCACCGAAGACAAACCGTTGCGGGTCCCCTGTTGGTGGTTCCACCTTGATGACATTGGCACCCCAATCCGCCATGAGGCCGGTGGCGGCAGGCCCTGCGACCCACACACCCATTTCAATCACCTTCACGCCCTGCAATGGACCAGACATAGCGACCTCCCGCATTTATTCCCTTGTCCATTGTGTCCTATTTCCCTCGCTGGCGGCGTGTGCAGGGAGAACGTCCCGACAGACTGTGAATGTGACCATGACATCGCCAGACCTTGAGTGGGGAAACTTTTCAGCCAAAGGTCCATGGGTTCTTGATCGCGACACCATCGCATGGAGCCACATTGCAATTGTTTTGCGTACCGCAGCACAGAAGGAAGTCCCCTCGCTCATTCGCTCACGTCGCATTCCACCCCTTGGTCGACTCATCACAGTTGTCGCCCACATGGGTTGGGCTTTACTTCCCTGGTTCTATAAGAAGAAGCGCAACAAGTTCAGTACTCCCGAAGAGTCACGTGCGTATGTTTCCCTACGACTTCGTCACGCGATTGAAAAGCTTGGTGCGACATACATCAAACTGGCGCAAATCATCTCCAGTGGTGAAGGCCTGTTCCCGTCCGAACTCGTTGATGAATTCAAGCGCTGCCGTGATCAGGTGCCGGCCGAACCATGGGACAGCGTTAAGACAACCGTCGAGCAAGATCTTGGTACACGCGTTGAAGATGTCTTCTCGTCTTTCGATCGAACTGCACTAGCGGCAGCTTCCATCGCGCAAGTTCATCGTGCGACATTACTGACCGGCGAGGACGTTGTTGTCAAAGTTCAACGCCCCAATGTGTCCGAGATGGTCAAGAAAGACCTGCGAGTCATGTCTTGGATTGCACCGTTCATGATTGGTCGCATCAAAGTCGCTGCACTCGCGAATCCACCGGCACTCGTTGAGCTATTTGCCGAAACAATTGTTGAAGAACTCGACTTCCGCATGGAAGCTTCCAACATGATTGATGTTTCCGTCATGTTGCACGACCTCAATCAAGAGTCGTATATCGTGCCTCGACCACACCCGTCGCTTGCTTCTCGTCGCATTCTCGTGATGGAACGATTGCAAGGTTTCAACTTTGATGACGTCGACGGCATGCATGCTGCAGGCATCGATACTGAAGCCGTCATCAAGACCGGAATGATCTCATTCATGGAAGGTGCGCTCATCCATGGCATCTTCCACGGAGATTTACATGGCGGAAACCTATTCGTTTTGCAAGATGGCCGCACTGCTCTCCTCGACTTCGGCATCGTGGGACGTTTAAGTAACAAGCGCCGCCTTGCCTTTATGCGTCTCATGCTCGGAGCAACCACAAACGACCTCAAGGGCCAAGTCGCTGCGCTACGTGACCTGGGCGCACTTCCAATGGATACCGACATCGATGCAGTCATTCGAGATCTTGGCCTCGACCAACCGACCATCGACCCGACATCGCTGAATGGCGAAGAGCTTGTCGCGGAAGTACAGCGAATCGTGAAAGCCCTGCTCGCATACGGTGCGAAGTTGCCAAAGGAACTCATGTTGTATGTCAAGAACATGGTGTTCCTCGACGGCGCGATCGCACGTTTGGCCCCCGACCTCGACATCATCGGCGAACTCACCAACATCTCAATGACCTTTATGCAGCGTCACGGTGCTCGCCTCTCCCAAGAACTCGGCGTGGATACCAGCAAGATTGAGATTGACATGGGCAGCCTTAAGGCCGGCCTTGGTGTTGATGAAGGCACCGAATCAATGACGTATCGCCAACTGCAAGAACGACGCGAATTGATTCAAAAGCGTATGAAAGACCACATAGTCAACTGACGCTTTCGCTATCAGGCACCTCATCGGCGAGACTAGGAACGTGAGACTTCTTGTAGCGCGTTGCACAGTGGAATATGCCGGTCGCTTGGAGACGCGCCTGCCTGAAGCTTTGCGACTCGTCATGGTGAAGGCTGACGGATGCGTTGCAATCCATTCCGACGGTGGTGCCTACAAGCCTCTGAACTGGATGAACTCCCCGAACGTCATCGAAGACAATGAAGACCATTGGATCGTTCGTAACCCCAAGGGCGAAGCGATGACCATCACTTTTCACGAAATCTTTCATGACAGTGCTCATGAACTTGGCGAAGATCCAGGTCTCGAGAAAGATGGCGTGGAGAAGCAACTCCAAGAGTTGCTTGCCGCATCGCCTGAAGTCATGGAACCAGGACTCATCCTGATTCGACGTGAGCATTACACTGCTTTAGGACCCGTTGATCTTCTCTGCAAAGACACCGACGGCAACACTGTGGTGATTGAAGTGAAACGACGCGGAGAGATAGACGGGGTCGAACAACTCACGCGATATTTAGTCGACCTTGCGAATGATCCATCTTTAGGAAATCTGCGTGGCATGTTCGTTGCGCAGAGCATCAAGCCTCAAGCACGAACTCTTGCTGAGTCGCGTGGCATTGTGTGCGTTGAAGTCGACTATGACGAACTACGTGGCAAGAAGTCCGACGAGTGGACCCTCTTTAGCTAGCGAATCTCTCTACTGTTCATTGATCTTGAGCGTGAAAAAACCACGGAGCAAAGAACGAACCTTGCTTTGAGGCTCTGCCTCTGTGCTTGCACCGGCAACCACATCCACATTCGCTTGAGTCTGTATTGCGCCTTGGCCCACCACCATCAATGCACCCACCGTTGCATTGGTGACGGGGTCAATAGCGATTGCGCTACCACCAGCACGATTCGCACTGTACGCATCAACGACCAATGGCGTCTGCAACTTGATCTCAACACGAGCAATATCATTCAGTGTCAACTTGTCGGCCGATGAGTTCTTGAGAGTATCCAGATCAAGACGATGGATAATTCTCACGACTTTTCCGTTTGCTTCGCCCGAAGGATGGCGAACAATCAGATTGTCTCCCACATTCAGTTCTGTCTCCACCAACCAACACACATCCGCGATGATCTCTGTTGCATCAATTGGCTGAGTTGCAGAACTGGCAACAATCACATCAAATTTCCCAACATCAAGATCATCTGCCAACTCAATCGCAATTGCATCTCCAGGAACTGCGATGTCTGTCGGTGTACCGGCGCGGGTCAACCCCGTCACCACGCTGGTGTTGCCTTTGGGATGCACCGTCACAGCATCTCCGACTCGCAATACGCCACCCTCAAGGCGACCTGAGTAGCCGCGATAGTCACTGCCGCCGTGTTCACGAAGTGTCCATTGCACTGCAAGGCGAGCACCGACCGTTGCGGCAGGCGCAACATCGAGAGTCTCGAGGAGATCAAGGACCGAGGGTCCTTCGTACCACGAAGCCTCTGGGCCTCTCTCCACAACGTTCTGACCGTCGGTTGCGCAGATAGGAATCGCATGAAGCGGAACTGAGGACTCCAACGTGGAAAGAATCCCCGCAACATCGGTGACTACCTCATCAAATGATGTCTCACTCCACGCCACGAGATCCATCTTGTTGACGGCAAGTATGAGATGAGAGACACCCAGCAATGCGGCAATAGAAACATGTCGACGAGTTTGCTCCACCACGCCATGACGAGCATCGACCAAAACAATGGCGATATCGCTTACGGACGCACCCGTCACCATGTTGCGCGTGAACTGTGCATGCCCTGGAGTGTCTGCCAAGACAAAACTGCGCTTTGGCGTTGCGAAGTATCGATATGCAACATCAATGGTGATGCCCTGCTCTCGTTCTGCGCGCAGTCCGTCGGTCAACAAAGCAAGGTTGAAAGAACCATCGCCATAACGGCGACTCGCCTTGCTGACTGCGCTCAACTGATCTTCGAAGATTCCTTTCGAATCGTGAAGAAGTCGGCCAATCAATGTGCTCTTGCCATCATCCACGGAACCAATGGTGGCGATTCGAACTTGAGTGTTTTGCTCAGTTGCTGTAGCAGACATCAGAAATAACCTTCGCGCTTACGGTCTTCCATCGCGGACTCAGAGAAGTTGTCGTCGGCACGTGTTGCACCGCGTTCAGTGATGCGAGCAGTCTTTACTTCGGCCAAGACATCTTCATACGAAGTCGCTTCAGAACGAATCGCTCCGGTGCAGCTCATGTCCCCCACTGTGCGGTAGCGAACAATCTCCTTCTTCGGAGTCTCCCCCTCTTCGGCGACAACTGGGCCGCCAACAGACAGCAACATTCCATCGCGTTCAATAACGACACGCTCATGCGAGAAGTAGATGGCCGGAAGCGGAATGTCCTCGCGTGCGATGTACTCCCAGATGTCCAACTCAGTCCAGTTAGAGATCGGGAATGCACGAAGGTGCTCGCCCTTAGTGATGCGAGGATTCAGAATGTTCCAAGGCTCAGGGCGTTGCGCCCGAGGCTCCCAGCCGCCCTTTTTGTCACGGAAACTAAGGATGCGCTCTTTCGCGCGAGCTTTGTCTTCATCACGACGACCGCCACCAAATGCTGCATCAAACTTGTTTGCACGAATTGCGCTTAGAAGCGTTACAGCCTGTTGACGATTGCGACTTCCGGTTGGACCTGGGTCAGGAATGTCTCCTCTATCGATGCTTTCTTGCACGGATGCAACAACCAACTCAATGTTGTACTTGCGAACGAATTCATCGCGATACTCGATTACCTCAGGGAAGTTGTGACCGGTATCAACATGCATGACAGGAAATGGCAAGCGAGCTGGTGTAAATGCCTTGATCGCCAACCACAGCAACACTGCGGAGTCTTTGCCACCCGAGAACAAAAGTACGGGCGTTTCACACCCGGCGACTACTTCGCGGATGATGGTGATTGCTTCTGCTTCAAGCCGATCTAAGTGTGAACGGCTCTGCAAGATTGCATTCTCTTCTTGGGATGTAACGATGCTCATGATTCTCCTTTTTCAAATCTTCAGTTCAGACGTGTAGTCCGCATTCGGTTTTTGCTTCGCCAGCCCATCGGCCAGCTCTCTTGTCTTCGCCGGGGGCCACTGGCTTGGTACATGGCCAACACCCGATCGAGGGGTACCCGCGATCTTTCAACGGATTACG
>JBILBZ010000008.1:0-27006 GCA_044353425.1 Ilumatobacteraceae bacterium
TGTTGTCTCGTGCTGAAGCCATTGCAGAACTCGCCTCCGTTGGCAATGCCTTCGAATTGGAGACCGTAAACGTTCACGGAAATC
The DNA here is from genome assembly GCA_044353425.1 of Ilumatobacteraceae bacterium. GTDB lineage: Bacteria > Actinomycetota > Acidimicrobiia > Acidimicrobiales > Ilumatobacteraceae > UBA2093. Next base: position 85 of record JBILBZ010000008.1, read on the forward strand.
CGGTTCGAGTCTTCAAGAATGCGCCCGTGTCTTTACGAGACGTTTGGTTAGCAGCAGCACAGCGCGGTGAGACGCCCTACTTTCATTATGACGATGTCACTACGACGTATGGCGATGCACATCGGCAGGTCACAGCTGTTGCCGCGTGGTTGGTCAATCGTGGAGTCAAAAAAGGTGATCGCGTAGCTGTTGGAATGCGAAATTATCCAGAATGGGCAATGGCGCATTGGGCAATTCAATGCATTGGTGCGGTGACTGTCAGTCTGAATGCATGGTGGATTGCTGAGGAGTTGCGGTACGCATTCACGGACTCGGGTGCTACTGCGGCAATTGTCGATGGAGAACGCCTGGACAGGCTGTCCGATGAAATGCTCTCGGCTACTGGTGTGCATTCCGTTTTAGTAGTTCGTGGTGATACCCGCGCTGGCACTTATGCATGGGCTGACATCGTGAGTACCACCACTGCGGTTTTGCCAGATGTTGTTATTGACACTGACGATGACGCCACCATTTTGTACACCTCGGGAACAACCGGATTTCCAAAGGGTGCAGCGGGAAGTAACCGCAACTACATCACGAACATTTGGAATGGTCTTTTCGCAGTTGCGCTTGGGGGAAAGATGGCAGGCATCACGCCATCGCCGACTGATGCACCGAAACCACAAGCAATTGCATTCACGACCTTCCCGTACTTCCATATTGCTGGACTTTGCGGAATGACATCACATACGAATAACGGTGGTGCAATCGTTTCGCAGTTCAAGTGGGATCCAGTCGATGCGATGAGGCTTATTGAGAAATACAAAGTCGCTTCCTTTGGCGGTGTTCCTACGGTTGTACGTTCGATGTTGGAACACCCAGACCGCGACAAGTACGACCTCTCGAGTTTGACGGCCATTTCGCAGGGTGGTGCCCCAGTAGCGCCGGACTCAGTCGCACGTATTGAGAAGGATTTTGCTGGCAAGGTTGGCGCAGCAAATGGATACGGGCTCACGGAGACCACGGCGGCGATTATCGGTAACAGCGGCGCTGCGTACTTCGCGAAGAAGGACAGTGTTGGGTTGCCATATGTAGGCACAGACATTCGGATTGTGGGTGAAGACGGCACTGACGTTCCTCAAGGTTCCATCGGAGAAATCTGGGTGTATGGGCCCAACAACGTACGTGGTTATTGGAACAAGCCCGAAGAATCTGCAAAGGCGTTTACTAATGGATGGTTCCACACAGGTGATGCTGGACTCATCGACCCCGAAGGATTTATCTATGTAGTTGATCGCATCAAAGACATGGTTCTGCGAGGCGGAGAGAATGTTTACTGCGTAGAGGTGGAGACAGTTCTTTTCGAGGCACAAGCGGTCAAGGATTGTGCTGTCATAGGAATTCCCCATGAAAAATTGGGAGAAGAAGTGGCAGCTGTCATCGTGGCCGCAGATGGCCACGGACCTGAGAGTGCCGAGGATGTTCTTCGCCATCTGAGTTCACGTCTCGCCGCTTTCAAAGTGCCGAGCAAAGTCTTTTGGCATTCTGAAGAGCTTCCACGAAATGCTGCGGGCAAAGTCCTGAAGAAAGATCTTCGCGATCTCTATTCCTAGCTATCGCTTCTTGTAAACGCCTGTCCAATCGATTCCCCAATTGCTCACTATGCGTTGAGATTTTCCATTGGGCAACGTCAGCATTCCGATACCAGCGAGTTTCTTTGTAGTGAAGAGCGAATAGGAAAAGTTGTTGAGTGCTCCCATGATCGCGTTCTTCTGTATGTACGCGGTGCCAGCACGAAAGCGAGCTTTTGCTGATGCGACATTTGGTTTTGCTTGTCCGTCGTACAGAAGTTGGTCAAGTGTTGTGTCGTTGTGATGGTTGAGGCCGAGGACGGGACCAAGCGAAGTCTTGAAGAGTGCTTTCGCTGGGTTTGTGCTCTCAGCCGAGTACGCATTCGTCACTAGGAAAGGAATATTGAATGAGGCATCTGATCCTTCGAGCAACGTGATGAAAATTGCATCATAAGCGTTGTAGTGCTGACCTGCTGATAGTTGAGCTGAAGCATTGAATGCCTTTGCGATGATGTTTGCAGTTTCCTCAATCACGATATTTGCAGCAATGTTGCACTTGGCCCATGTTGCCTTGAGGAAGCGCGCATTCGCTTGTGAGGTGGTACTTGTATCTGCGGGAAAGGTAAATGTGAGACCAGACTGGCCACTTTCAGCGATGTATTCCCGAACAAACCTCTTCGCAGTGGTGATACTGAACTTTGGAAAGTATTTCGTCGAATACATTGCGCTGTTTGGTCCGACTATTGATTTTGCAACGCCGGTTTCATTGCGAGTTCGTACTTTGACAAAGTTTGTTCGGTCAAGGCAGGATAAAACTGCTTTGCGTGCTGAGAGAAACTTGAATGGTGAACCTGTTTTGCCTTGATTAAGCCAGAGTGAGGGGTAGTACTCCCTTGCAGATCTGTATTCGCTGACTGCACTACGGCGGAGACGAAGGTCTCTGATGAACGTTGCATCAGTTGCGGCCGAGAAGAGCGCCGCGTCGTAGATTCCGCGTCGAACTGCAGCTGCTCTTTGTGATGATTCTTTGACATTGGTAAACGTGATTTTGTCGAGGTACGGAAGCCGAGCGTTTGTCCTCGGATCGCGTCGCCAGTAGTCGCTGTTACGAGTAACGATCATCTCGTCCATCGTCCACGAAGAGATCTTGAATGGTCCGGTGCCAATTGGGTTCAGGGCACAAGTGTTGCCATCTGCGAGTTGGGAAGGTGATCGCATGAAGAAACGACCCGATGCATACAAGGTGGATCTGAAGTCGTATTGCGGTCTATCAAGTTGGAATTCCACGACGAATTCGGACTTGACCGAGAAGGCTTTGATGTTTGCTGTGAAAGCAGTTCCGGTGCCGACCGTATACGACTTTGACGAAAGCCCAGCGAGACCTCCCGCTGCATACGCACCCAATGCTGTTCTGCCGGTGATTGCGTTGAAGTTTGCAACGACTGCGGCTGCATCAAATTGACTACCGTCGTGGAATACCACTCCTTGTCGCAGAGTCACCGTCCAAGTCTTGCGGTCGGCAGATGGGGTGGCGTAACGGGCCAGCAGCCCGACCATTGCACCTGAACGAGTCTTTTCGAAAAGGGTTTCGTAAATGCTGCGACTGGCCATAAGAGCGGAGTTTGCTGGATTGTTGCCCACGCAGAAACCGGGGAGTGTGTCAAAGATGCCGACTTTGATCTCGCCACCGTACGTCGCTTGTGGAACCTTTGTGGTTGTTGCACTTACAGTTGTGGCAGCTCCACATGAGATAGCTAGTGACGCTGTGACAAGTCCTGTCATCAGATTTCGTAACCGTGTTGTTCTGAGTGTTGATTTCACGATGGTCTCCTGACGTAGCTCAATTAAGCTTTTGGGTGTCACCGTAAATATTCTCAAGACGAATGGTTGGCAGAATTACTACCGACCTTTTAGTCGGGACAATTGTCAGCACTTTGGCGTCGTAGTTTCACACTCATGAACGATGTTGAAATTGAACAGATTCGTAATCGAGCAGTGATAGTTGCCATTACGCATGATGAAACGCGAGTGTGGTTGTTGAACGATGACTCGCAGCATCCTGTGTGTCGATTGACCCGCAAAGAGCCTAATCATGTGCACGTTCGACAGGCCCAAGCTCATCACGGACACGCCAGTGAGATTGGTGAAATTGATTACTTCCACGAAATCGCAGATATTCTCGAGAACGCGTCGACAGTTGTGTTGTTGGGTCACGGCACTGGCAAGGCAAATGCTGCAGATCGTTTTGAGCAGCACGTGCGAGAACATCACAAACTTGTTGCCATGAAAATTGCAGTTTCTAGCACTGTCAATATTCCGGCAATGGGTGACGCTGACATCGTGACGAGAGCTCGTCGTGACTGGAAAGCTTCCGTGGAGCTGTCCTAGATAACTTCGGTCAGGACCATCCGCCGGAGAATGACACAAACTGACCCGTCGCAAAAGTGCTCTTGCCGTCTAGATACGGCATGCAGAAATGAGCAAACTCGTCCACCCCTCCAAGTCGGTTGAGCGGAACTTGCGATTCAATCTTCTTTCGCGTTTCCGGATCATCGGCACCAGTTGCACGGCGGAACTCAGGGAAATCCATGAAATTTGTTCCGACGGCATTGACCTGAACGTTGTTCTTTGCCATCTCCATCGCTGAGTTCTTTGCAAGCGTCGTCGCAGCAGACCGCATAGACGAGTACAACGGAGCCCCTGGCGTGGGTCGTGCGGCAGAGGCACTGGTGATGAGAAGCACTTGACCTGATCTCTGGGTCACCATTGGTGGCAAAATTGCTTTAAGAAACTCATATGGAGCTACGACGCAGCCGTTGTACACCTTGTCGAGGTCTTCTCGGCTGGACTTGAGAATCGAGCCTGTAACGATCAAGCCAGAAAACATCACCGCAGAGTCAAGTCGACCAAAAGTGTCGATCGCAGCTTGTGCCAATTTCTCGGCATTTTCTGGCCGGGTGAGGTCACGAACCTGTGAGACGGAAACAACAGAGGCGCCAAGAGACTCCAGATCGTGCAAAAGACCGTCTGCAGGGTCTCCAATCACGAGGTCATAACCCGATGTAGCCAGAGCACGCGCAAGTGGGGGGCCAACATAGAAACTGCCGTCATTCACTACGGCAACTGGTCGTGGGGTCTGGCTCATGAATTACTCCAATTTGGTGATCTTGGGAAAACCTAGTGGACGCAGATCAGAAGGCATTGAGTGTCTCCTATTCGAGTAATGAACTAATTGTGTAGTGCAAATGTCTCGGGACAGAAATCCTGCTCGCCCGCTTGAAATACACCGTGTTCCTCGGTCTAAAGTGACTGTAGTCACACAAATATGTGTGAACCATTCATGGGGGTATTTGAATGAAATCACAGGGAAAGGTCATTCGTTCACGAATGACGAAGCGCTTGGGGGCAGCGTTAAGTGTTGCTCTCATCGGCTCAACAATTGCGGCCTCTGGTTCGCAGGCTGCGCCCAAACCTGAGGCCGGAGCGCCGAAGTACGGTGGCACTGTCACAATGCTGATTGATGGATCCATTGCTGGACATTGTTTCCAGCAGGCACTTCCAGGTGGACCATTGGGTGCGTCTCGCTCGATTTACGAGAGCCTCTTTGAGCGCACTCGTACAGGTAAGTACGTTGGCTATCTGGCAGAGTCGGGTACTTCCCCCGACAACAAGACATGGACGATCAAACTTCGCCCAGGTATCAAGTACTCAAACGGTGAGGAATTCAACGCCGCTTCCGTAAAGCAGAACTTGGACATCGGCCGCGGTGCAACAGCTGGATTCTCATCGACAGGTATCGGAGTGAACGCCAACATTCTGACAGTTGATGTTGTTGACAACTTGACTGTTCGAGTGGGGCTTGAGCGTGCAGATAATGATTTCTTGGGTCTCATGTATCGCGCTGGTCGCTATGTCATGCGTGCACCGGCACAGATTGCTAGCCCTTCGACATGTGCGACTCGGCCAATCGGAACTGGTCCATTCATGCTTGAGTCATTTACGCAAGATGAGCAAGTCGTTGTTCGTAACCCGAACTACTGGCGTAAGGACAGTAAGGGTCGTCAGTTGCCGTATCTCGACAAGATTGAATTTGTTGTCGTGAAGGAAGCATCACAGCGCGCGGCGTCCGTGCGACGTGGCACTGCTGATGCCGGCTTCTTTGTTCAAGGTGACGCAACTTTCACCAATGACTTGGCACGCCGTAAATCCTTGGTGACCGGTTACAAGTCAACCCAAACAGCTTGGGGACAGTGGGTTCCAAACCAGAACAAGGCTGGATCTCCATTCAAGTTCCAGAACTGCCGCTTGGCTGCAGCTCACTCCATTGACTGGAAGAGCTACAACAGAGTACGTCTGAAGGGCAATGGTGATTTCTCTGGCTCCATCGTTGGAAGGTCAAACCCGATGTTCACAACAAAGGGAGCACCCAAGTACAGCTTGAAGTTGGCTCGGGCATACCTTGCAAAGTGCAATACAGATCTTGGAACAGCAGCTCCGATGAAGATTACGTTGTACGCCGACACCAGCACTCAGTCTCAGAACAACACGAAGTTCATTCAGAAGTCGATGGAGAAAGCGGGCATTCTGTTTAACGCTCCATTCATTGGAGAATCAGCACTGTTGGTTTCGAAGATTTACAAGGGTGGCGGAAATGACTTTGACTTTGCACAAGGCACACCCGCGGAAGGTTCCACCCCTGCGTACGTGATTCCTTTCATGGTCACCAAGGCGTTCCCGGCAAACACCACAAACCCAATTGCAGCGACTCCAACTGGTCGCTTCTTCAACACGGTGATTGCTCTTGGTAATCACAGTGATACGAGAGTTGATGATTTGATCTATGCCGCACAGGCAGAGACGAATCCAAAACTTGCCAAGAAGAAGTGGCAGGCAGCAACGAAGTACATTCAGGAGACCGGCATGGCAATTCCTGCGGTACACGGTGGCTTCCAGGTATATGTCAGTAAGAAGGCCAAGCTGCGCGGGATTGGCACATTGAAGATGCCTGGTGGTCAGTTGGCAGACATTGTTGAAACCAAGGGTTTCGAATGGACTGGTATCTGGAAGGGCTAAAGCCTGACGAGAGATAGTTCTGTGAAAGGGACGGTGGCCTGTCGGGTCACCGTCCCTTTTGATTTCCGGGCTCGCTGAAAACGATGAGAGCGCCTACGGTAGAGCCATGAAGGTAGCTCTGACCATCGTTGACCATCTCCGTCGTGCCGAGCAGGTGTACGGCGACCGTATAGCCATTATTGATGAGCCTGATCAACCAGGTGAGTCGTGGGGTTCGATCACTTATGCCGAGATGGCTCGCAGGGCGCGCGCGCAGGCCGCTGGTCTTGACGCACTTGGTGTTCCACAGGGTGCACGTGTTGCAATGGTTTCTCAGAACTCGGCTCGATTGTTGACATCATTCTTTGGGGTGAGTGGTTTCGGGCGTGTGTTGGTTCCCATTAACTTCCGCCTTGTCGCAGAAGAAGTGAAATACATCATTGAGCACTGCGGCGCTGAAGTGCTCATTATCGACCCTGAACTTGAAGATGCGTTGTCGGAGGTTCATGTAAAACACAAGTTCATCATCGGGGCGGAGTCAGACGCTGTTCTGTATCGGTTCGATACTCAGCCGATCGCGTGGATACCGGATGAAGATGCCACGGCCACTATCAACTACACAAGTGGTACCACGGCGCGTCCGAAGGGTGTGCAATTAACGCATCGCAGTCTGTGGGTGAACTCTGCAGTCTTTGGCTGGCAGATGAATGTCAATGAGAGTGATGTGTACCTTCACACTCTTCCGCAGTTTCATGTGAACGGCTGGGGGATGGTGTACGCAGTGACATCGATGGGTGGAACTCATGTCATCTTGCGAAAAGTTGATGGCGAGGAGATTCTTCGTCGAATCAACAGTTACGGCGTGACAATGCTGTGTGGTGCCCCAGCAGTTGCAAACATGATTCTTGACGCTGCCAGTGAATCGAACGCATCGACTCGACGAGGTGAAGTCCGAATGGTCGTTGCAGGCGCCCCACCTCCGACAAAAACAATCGAACGCATTGAAACGGAACTCGGATGGGAGTTTGTTCAGATTTATGGACTAACTGAAACTTCACCTCTCTTGACGATGAACCGTTCACGTAAGGAGTGGCTCGCGTTGTCGAGCTCTGAGAGGGCTTCGAAGTTGGGAGCGGCTGGGTCTCCGGCTCTTGGTGTTGAGGTTGAGATTGATGCTCACGGCGAGGTTCTTGCTCGTGGCAATACGGTGATGAGTGGATACTGGAATCAGCCCGAAGAAACGTCGAAGGCCATCGTTGACGGCTGGTTCCATACAGGGGATGGTGGTTATCTAGGTGAGAACCATTACCTCACCATCGCTGATCGTAAAAAAGATGTCATTGTCTCTGGTGGAGAAAATGTTTCGTCGATCGAGGTAGAAGATGCAGTGTTCTCCCATCCTGACGTAGCCGAGGTCGCTGTCATCGGTATCCCAGACGAAAAATGGGGAGAGAAAGTTCTGGCACTTGTAGTGAAGGTGCCTGGTTCGCCATTGACCGAAGCTGATCTGATTGCGTATGTGCGAATCAAACTGGCTGCTTACAAATGCCCCAAAGTCATTGAGTTCCGGAATGAACTTGCCCGCACTGCAACAGGGAAACTGCAGAAATTCATTCTTCGGGCGCCCTATTGGGAGGGCTTCGAGCGTCAAGTGAATTGACTCAGCTGCCATAGCGTTCGATGAGAAGTGCGTGGCATTCCATGTCAATTGCTGCTGCGAATGTGCGTTCAGTGATTGTTTCGGCGAGGTGTCGGCCACGTTCATTCGCCATATCGAGCATTCCACCGACACTGATGGGAATAATCAGACACACCATGAGTGCGATGCGATACGCATCACGAATCTCCTCGTACGTGATATCAACGCCACCTTCGACGAGGCATTGGTAGTAGGTCTCGAGAAGCCTGTCTTCATGTAGACGGCGATCTTCTGTAGTTAATGACTGGGCCAAGAGGTATGCGATGTCGTATGGACCTCCGGAACGAGTGGTGAGTTGCCAATCGAGAATGACGACATCATCTCTTGATCCCTCTGGGCCGAAGAACATGTTCTCTGAACGAAAATCTGTGTGACATATAGTGCGAGGGTCTCCACCAAAGTCCTGAAGCAACTGTCCAAAGTGGTTCTTCACTGCTTCACCGAGAGCGATCTGTTCGGTGCTAAGGAGTTTTTCGAATCCATTTGCAAGAAAGATAGGCCATGCGTAATCAAAGAGGGGCACTGCCTGCATTGTGACAGGACCATTGCCGTAGTCCATCCATTCAATTGCTTCGAGTTCTGGGGATGCCCACCACTTTGCGTGCATTACTGCGATTGCTCTGATTGCTCGTTCTGCGTGCTCGGGAGTCATTCCTGCTATTTGGTCTGAGACTTCAAGGTGTCCAAGATCTTCTAGAAGAAGTGCGGACAGATTGTTCTCGAAATCGATTGCACTCCAGTAGCACTGAGGCGTGCGTACGCCTGACTGCGGCGCGACTTCCCTGTAAAAGAGGGCTTCTCGTGTGTAGTAGCGGAACATCTGCATCTGGGCACGGTTTGCCTCGTATGGAGAAGGGAGCTTTGCAATCATGTGCGTTGGCAAAACTGTTGCATCGTTGGAGTATTCGATGGTCAGTCGGGCAAGTTGACCAACCATGCCAACGCCTTCTCCGATGACTTGTGCATTGACGGAAGTGACTGAGCCGCTAGTGAGGGATCCCGATGAACTCAGGGCCTGTGACAACCATTCCGGGGTGAGGTCAGACAGGGAAGTAGGAACAATCATTTCACTCATAATGTGACAATAGTCTCAGTATGAGTGAACTTAAGCCTCTTCTAGGAGGCGGCGGAAAGTGAGATTGATCCTCGCGCCTGAGACCCGAGGCATCTTGGGAACTCTGTGTTCCCAACAGCGTTGACTGAGGCCAGACATGACGAGGAGTGAACCGTGGCTCAGCGGTGTAGAGACAACTTCGCCAGTCTCACGGTGTCGCATGTCAAAACGACGCTCCGTTCCGAGCGAGATAGAAGCAATCAGGGGTTCTGAGCCGTTAATGAGTTCATCGTCAGAGTGCCACCCGAGATGATCGTTGCCGTCTCTGTAGAAATTGACGAGGACTCCATTGAAGGATTGTTGTGTCCTCGCCTCGCACTGCATGCGGATGCTGTTCAAAAGGGGAGTCCATGGTTGTGCGCTTCGCATTCGGCCTGAATACGTATAGGTCTGTCCGTCGGAGTGCCATGTCGACAGTCGAGGTTCATCAACAATCTTGCCGAACATTAAGAGTGACTGCTGCTCCCATAAGTTGGTGTGAACCAACTCGGATAGAGCAAAGTCTGATTGTTCTTCCGAGAGGAACTCAGGGATGAGTAGTGCTGACCCGTCGCCAGAGAGAAGTTCTCCTCCGAATGGAAATGACTGTTGACCAGCCAACGATGAATTACTCGCTGACTGGGTGATGGCAGGCCACGAAGTGACCCACTGCAACTTCACGTAACTGTGGCTCTTCTTGAGCACACAAGTCGGAGGCCTGCGGGCAACGCGTACGGAACCGGCAGCCAGAAGGAGGATTGAGCGGTGATGGTGGCTCGCCCTGGATCAGATTGCCTGAGATGGGGCGATCTGGGTCAGGGATCGGTACTGAACCGACAAGGGCCTTTGTGTAGTGATGCTTGGTGTTTTGGTAGAGCTCATCGGGAGGAGCAACTTCACATACCTTGCCGAGATACATCACCATCACGCGAGTGCTGACAGCCTTAACAACCGCGAGGTCGTGAGAGATGAAAATCAATGTCAACCCGTAGCGGTCTTTCATGTCTTGCAGCAAGTTCAGAATCTGGGCTTGCACACTGACGTCAAGTGCCGATACTGGTTCGTCACAGATGATCATTGTGGGGTCGAGAGCGAGAGATCTGGCGATGCTGATGCGTTGGCACTGTCCACCGGAGAACTCATATGAACGTCGATCACGAACAACTGCTGGGTCGAGGTTTGCAGCAAGAAGAAGCTCATCGATCTTTGCACTGATCTCTACTTCGTTGCCACGCTTCCAAACACGCAATGGTTCAGCGATGACCTCACTCACAGGGAGACGTGGGTCGAGAGAACTGACGGGATCTTGAAAGATCATCTGCATCGCAGGACGCATGTCTCGAAGTTCCTTCTTGCCCATCGTGGTGAGTTCCTTCGAGAGGAAGTTCACTGATCCACCAGTGGGTTTTGGAAGCTGAAGAATTGCCTTGCCAAGTGTGGACTTTCCGCAACCAGATTCGCCCACAACAGCGAGAGTCTCGCCGCGAATGAGATCGAAGCTGATTCCAGATACAGCCTTGACGATTTGGTTCTTGCCGAGTTTGAACTCAACGACAAGGTCATTGACCTCGAGAACGACATCGCCTTCGGGCCGCATGTGGGCCTTTCCGCTACCAGCCATTACTTGCCTCCTCCGAGTGGGAACCAACAACGATAGAAGTGGTTGTCGCCATCATCCTTCAATGGTGGCTTTTCTGCACGGCACTTGTCCTGTACGTATTCGCAACGGTTGGCGAAAGCACAACCTGGTTCGTCCTTGGTGGGGTCGGGTAGGCGACCCTCAACAACGGGCAAACGAGTTCCTGTAGGGGTTTCAAGACGAGGAATCGACTTGAGGAGCGCTTCGGTGTACGGCATCTTCATGTTTGCGAAGAGCGAACGCGTCGGTGCGTATTCCACCATGTCGCCTGCGTACATCACAGCAATGTGGTCTGTATGGCCTGCAACAACACCCAGGTCGTGAGTAACCAAGATCATTGACATATCAAACTCTTTACGAAGTTCAGTCAAAAGCTCAAGCACCTGTGCCTGTACCGTCACGTCAAGTGCTGTCGTTGGCTCATCTGCAAACAACATTTCAGGGTTGCAAGAGACAGCGATGGCAATCATGATGCGTTGACGCATGCCGCCCGAAAGCTGATACGGGAATTTCTTCAGCATGCCTTCTGGATCTGGAATTCGTACACGCTTGAGGAGGGCAATGGCACGCTCTGTCGCTGCCCGCTTATCCATGCCGATGCGCTCAGTCAAGCTCTCTGTCAGCTGGTCACCAATTCGACGAACAGGGTTGAGTGCAGTCATCGGATCTTGGAAGATCATGGCCATACCGGTTCCCCAAAGATTGCGCACTTCTGCAGGAGACAGCTCGGAGATCAACTCACCGCGGTATTTGATATCTCCGGTCCTTGTAGCGGTAGAGGGAAGTAGCCCCATCGTCGCACGCGAAAGAACAGTCTTTCCTGAACCTGACTCACCAACAACTCCGAGGCTCTCGCCCTTTGGAAGTCTGATTGTCACGTCACGAACTGCCTTGAGGTTGCCGCGAGGCGTTGCGAAAGACACGTTGAGGCCTTCGATCGTGAGAAGGTCTGACTCGAGAGATAGCTTCGATTCGACAATTGGATTCGTCATTGTGTCGAACTTGTCGAAAATCACTTGTGTGCCAGAGACCATATCCCACACATTTCGATTGCGATCGTTGCGCATTGGGATTGACGCATATCGATAGACAACGATGGCTGTTAGGGCAATCTTAAGAAGGGTATTGTCGAGTCCGACTGCATTAAGTATGAGTGTCGGAGCTGCCACTGCAGCAGCAAGTCCGGCGTGTCCGATCAATGTTGCCAGAATTCCGCGGCGCAAGATCATTGCACCAATGCCCAAGGGCATGTATGTCTTTGCATCGACGACGCGCATCTTCATCCGCTTCTTACCGAAAGAGGTACCAGAACGCGTTGCTGCGGCAAAAAACTGCAGTGTCAGCCACAGGAATGAGGTGATTGCTAAAGAGATGCTGGAGCCAGCAAAAAACGCAATAACCACATAGAGAACAACATAAACAGCCTCTTCTAGAAGAAATGCTTTAAGACGACGTGATGGATCTGCGAGGTAAATGCCGGGCTCGGCATCTTGTGCAAACGGCAGCGGACGTTCAGCAACAGTATTAAAGCTGCTCATATCTTTGACTCCCTCTTATCGAGTTTGATTCGGACGTAATCGCCGAACCAGTTGAATGAGATCACGGTGAATGCAATGCAGAGCGCCGGAACGTACACCTCATGAGGTGAGTACTCAATGTTGCCGCGTCCATTAGCCAGCATTGAACCCCATGAAGCGCCTCCTGGGATTCCGATGCCGAGAAGAGCCAGAGAGCCTTCCACGATGATGACCGAGCCAACAGCCAAGAATCCGATAGCCAAGATGGCAGGGGCCACGTTTGGAAGAATGTGCTTGCGGATAATGAAGAAGTTCTTCGAGCCCATTGACTTCGAAGCGAGGACAAACTCGCGGCTACCCCATTGAAGAGCAGAACCGCGTGCAATTCGTCCAAGGATCGGAATGATCACGATGATGAGTGAAATGATCAAGACGACGACACGTCTTGTCATTGATGCTGGATTGTTCTCATCTGAATAGGCAAGAACGGACAACAGAGCCAATGACAACACGAGGTTGGGGATCGACAACATGATGTTGAAAATCATGGTGACGGCAAAGTCGTACTTTCCGCGGAAGTACGCGGCAGTGATGCCAATAAAGCTTCCGATGCCTCCACCAATCAATACGGCTACAAGGGAAACGATGATCGATATTTTCGCACCGTTAACAATTGAGGCCATCATGTCGTAGCCATCGTTGGTTGTTCCAAGGATGTGGCTGGGATGGAATGGTGGAACACCAAGATTCTCATAGGACGCTTCGTCCCACTGTGGTGTGGGGAGTGTCCATCCGAAGAACGCAAGGAAAAGAACTATTGCGATCCATGCACTTGCTGCATAGAAACCAATGGTCTTACGTTGCTTCTTGACTTTCACAACCTCTTCGATCGGAGTCTCTGTGGGTGCTTGCTCACTCGTGTTCGTTGCTATCTCAGGCACGGCGTTCCCTTGTTCGTGGGTCAGTAATTTGTGTAAGAAGGTCGACCATTGTGTTGAAGAACACGTAGCCGATCGAGATCAGTGCGATAAGTGTCTGCATCGCGACAACTTGGCGTGCACCAATGGAGTAGAAGATTTCATATCCGATACCGGGGATAACGAAGATTGTTTCAATCACGATCGTGCCGCCGATGAGTCCACCCATGTTCAATGCTGCAGAAGTGAGCAACGTTGTGCTTGATGGACGAAAGACGTGACGCCACAGAACGCGGTTATTTGAGATGCCCTTAGACGCTGCCATTGTGACGTAATCGTCCTTCAATGTTGCAATCACGTCTGTGCGTAACAATCGGGTGTAACCGGAAGCTAAACCGAACGCAAGACTCATGACGGGCAGAATCATCAACGAGAGATGCTTCCCAAAATCTTCGCCAGGGCTTATGTATCCGATGGGATCAACCCATGCGAGCTTGACTGCGAAGACCAGCGAGAAGATGAGAGCAAGAGCGAAGCTTGGGAATGAGACAGTTGTGAAAAGAATTGTGCTCGTGATGCGATCGAAGCGCTTGCCTTCTTTGTAAGCAGAGAGGAGGCCAAGAGGTATTGCGAATACAAGAGCAACAATTTGTGCATAGATGATGAGGAGCAGTGTGACAGGCAAGGTGTCGGCAATGACTGTTCCCAAATCTCTGGAACCACCGTTGAGGTAATACTTACCAAAATCACCGGTGAATACATCGGAGAACCACTTCCAGTAGTACCCAAACAATCCACGATCAAGTCCGGTTTCTTTAGCGATTGCTAATTGATCTTCGATCGTTCCATTCGGAACCATGATTGCTGCAGGATCGCCTGGAAGTAATCGCATCAGTAATGAAAGCAAGAATGTTGCGATCACGACGATTGAAAACATGGGAATCAAGCGTCGCAACAATTGCCGCAAAATATTCATAGCAAGTACCCCCTCGGTGCTTGTCTTAATCTAATACAGCGAAAGGGGCGGTACCCAACTTGGACACCGCCCCTTTCGGGTTAACTTCACTGATGAAGTTGACTACCTAGTGCTTACCGCTTCTTGTAAACGCCGGTCCAGTCAATTCCCCAGTTGGTGACGAGACGTTGTGTCTTGCCTCGTTCAATCTGAAGCGTTCCCACTCCACCAATCTTCTTCGTTGTGAAGAGGGTGTAGTAGCCGTGCTGGATTGAAGTCATGTAGCCATTTGTCTGCAGGTATGCAGTGCCTTCCTGGTACTTAGCCTTCGCAGAAGCCTTAGTTGTAGCTGCCTGACCACCGAAGAACAGTGTGTCCACGTTTGCATCGGAGTGCTTGTTCAAGTTGAGCAAGCCACCAAGAATGCCTCGGAATGATCCAGCTACTGGGTTCGTGCTTCCTGCAGGGAACATGTTTGTTGCAACGAATGGCAAGTTGAAAGCCACGTCGGTTCCTTCAAACAAGAGCAGAGGAAGAAGGTCATACGCATTTTGCTGTGCGAATGGAACTGTTGGGTTGAATGATTTTGAAATAATCAACGCAGTTTCTTCCACCACCATATTGACAGTGATTCCGCACTTAGCCCACTGGCTAATCAGGAACTTTGCGTTTGCCTGTGAGGCACTTGAAGTGTCTGCAGGCATGCTCAGTGTGAGAGCTGTTGCACCTGTTTCGGCCTTGTAAGCCGCAACATATGCCTTTGCCTTCTTCACGCTGAACTTACCGAAGCCACGGGTGGTGTACATCACGCTTGATGGACCAACAAGAGACTTTGCCACTACGGTCTCGCCCTTGGCGCGAACCCTGACATAGTTCACTCGGTCGATGCAGTTAATCACTGCGAGACGAGCGTTCTTGTTTGCCAGTGGAGATCCGGCCTTGCCCTGGTTCAACCAGAGTGATGGGTAGTACTCGTTAGGTGACTTGTACTCGGTCACTTTGCTCTTGCGTTGACGAAGGTCCTTGATGAAGGTTCCTTCCGCGAAGGATGTAAACATCGCGGCATCGAGTGCTCCACGTCGCACTGACGCTGCACGCTGTGAGCCTTCCTTCACGTTTGTGAAAGTGATCTTGTCGAGGTAAGGCAACTTTGCACTTGGGTTCCTTGGGTCCTTGCGCCAGTAGTTGTCATTCTTGACGGCTACGAGGTCGTTGGAGTTCCAAGACTGAACCTTGAAAGGTCCTGTTCCAATTGGGTTTGTTGAACATGTTCCAGTCGCTCCACCAGAAACGAGCTGAGCATCAGCACGCATGAAGAGGCGACCTGATGCGTACAACGTTCCAGGGAAGTCGTTCTGTGAACGGTGAAGGGTGAACTTCACTGAGTAGTCACTGACCTTGGCGAAGTTGGCAATGTTGGCGCCGAACGTAATGTTCGTACCAACACCAATTCCTTGTGCTGCACGGCGACCAGAGTTCACGTTCATGTTTGCAACTACTGAGTCAGCATTGAAAACCTGGCCGTTGTGGTAGGTGATGCCTTCACGCAACTTGAAAGTCCACTCTTTGAAGTCGGTGGAAGCGACCCAGCTCTCGGCGAGAAGTCCAACGAAATCGTTTCCGCGGGTCTTTTCAACGAGGCCTTCGAAGATTGCGCGAGTTGCCATCAAAGATGAGTTCGCTGGGTTGTTGTTGTTGCAGAAACCGGGGAACGTGTCGAAAATTCCGACTTTGATTTCGCCTCCGGCTCTTGCGGCCGACGTGGAAGCAGCGTTGCTTCCTGTCGAAGCCACGGTGGACACCGCAATAGTTGCCGCGATTGCGGCCCCTACGCGACGCATCACGCGTGACCGTGTGGTCTGACGTTGTGTCATTGAGTTACCCCCAAATAAGCACACCACCGTGGTGTGACTAAGGACACGATAGCAGGGGGTGTGTCGCACGACATAGGCAACTTGGTCAGGAATAGGTTGTCTTCGGCAACTGTTGTGAGCCGAGAAGGTGAATATCTTTCACCTGACTGTCTACAGCGATCTGAAAAGGTGCACCTTGATCGCACCCGACTTGCGGTCATTCGCTACGCGAAAGGCTTCAGCTGCGTCGCGGAGTGGGAATCGATGCGTCACGACTGCATTCACAAGGTGTGGGAGTCGGCTCAGGATTTCTATGGCTTCAAGGAAATCATGGTGTTCATGGTTGTGGCCGTAGAAGATGGAAGGAACAACCGTGATCTCCTTCATCATGAGGGCGTTGTTCAAGGTGACTGGGCTCCAGAACATGCCGAATTCGAGCAGAGTGCCACATGGGCGGGTGGCCTGCACACAGGCATCAAAGGCTTGCTGGGAGCACACGGCATCGAAGGACACGTCGTAGTTGCTGCCGGGTTCCGAAATGGGATGAGCACCGATCTTCTCCGCGGCGACTGATTGATGTGGATGTCTCGTAACGATGTCGACGGTAATACCGCGATCGACAAGAACAGCTGCAGCGATGAGTCCGATGGAGCCTGCACCGATGACTACTGCTCGACTTCCTTTCTCGATGTTCGATCGGTTGATGCCATGAACGACAACTGCAAGAGGTTCGACGAGTCCGACTGCAGCCGGATCTACTCCGGCGGGTATGAGAAAAATCTGATTGGCGTCGACATGAACAAACTCTGCAAGTCCACCGTCTCTCGACATTCCGTGAAGAGATCTGCCAGCCATGGAACATGTCTGTGAATAGCCGGTGATGCATTGTGTGCAGGTGCCGCATTCACCAGTTGGTCGAACGGCAACTAGTTGGCCGTTGGATGTCATCCCACCGAATTCATGTCCAAGAACAACCCCAGATAGGCCCGCTTCAATCATGTGGAGATCACTTCCGCAGATACCAGACGAAGTGACCTCGATGAGTTCACCGGGTCCTTCCGGAATGTCTTTTTCAATGACGGTGATGACGCCTTGTGAAGCAGTGACAGCAAGCATGGCGACCAAGGTAGTCGTCGGCTTTGTTTAGGGCGTGGACGTTGTGGATGTAGAGCTAGTCGAGGATGTGGAACTACTCGAGGACGACGAAGAGCTGGACGAAGAATCAGGGACCGTCGTCGTGTCTGTTGGCATTGTCGTTGGGATGCTCGATGAAGTAGTCGTGCTTGCTTCAACAATTCGTTGGCCAAAGATCTTCATCTGATTAATGAAATAAGTGGTTCGAGTCTTGTAGCCAGTGACAGAGAGATGAATACCGTCTGCAACAAAGCGACTTTGGCCTCTCGGAGTAAAGAACTTGTTCCAATCTGCAACTGTCAGATTTGGATAGCGAGTTGTGGCTTGTTGCAGCGCGCGATTGAAACGAACACCACGTGATCTCCAGTCGGCACGACCAGTGGGTGAGAATTCAAGATTGACCCACAGAACAGGAAGGCCACCTGCTTGTTCCATCACGGTGTCAATTGCGTAACTCGGATACCAGGGTTGAGACTTTGAGATCATGTCGTTCGTACCTAGGGCTACGACGATGGCTGTTGTAGAACTCGTGAGCTTGTCCGCAATGACCCGTGCACCTACTGTCGCTTTTCTGCCGTTCTTGGCGTCAAGGACTACCTTCGTCCAGATTTTGGTGCCCTGGGCCCGTTCACCAAGTTTGCCAAAGTAGTTGGCGCCGAATGTCAAACTGTCTCCAACAACGAGAACTGTTCCTTGTCCATTTGGGCCGATAGCAGGCGTTCGCGCCGTGGCGACAGGGACGATGGCGATCCCCACGAGTACGAAGACAGTGATGAACGTGAACAGCCACCTATGAATTGAGCGAGGCATAAGGGAATTCACTGTTCCATTGTGGCAAGGTAAAAGGGTGATGCGCAGACACTTCCTCACTTATTTGTCATTATCAACAATGGCAATCGCTCAGCCGGTTCTCGACCTGTATGGAAAGAATCCGACAGTTTTCTCCGCGGCAAAGCTGTCATCGTTCGAGGTTGCACTATTTGTCCTCATCATTGTCCTGCTTCCGGCTGCGCTGGCAACAGGGCTAGATCGTCTGAGTCGTTTCTTCGGTCCCAAAGTGAATGAATCATGTCGCTTGTGGATGATTGCGGGTTTTGCTTTTCTGTTAGGAATCGCGGTTGCTCGATGGATCAAGGTCGAGGGCAATGTGGGTGCCTTCGGATTGGGCTTTGTATTTGCTGCGGTACTGCCCATCGCCTATGACAAAAGAAAGGCAATCCGAGAATGGTCGCGATGGTTGGCTGTATTGGCTGTGGCTGTCACTGCGAGCGCAGCTATTCAGTTGCAGCCCATTCTTTTTCAATCAGACGGACCATCTTCGGATGCAGTCATTGGAAACCGGAATGTGTCTGTATTGCAAATCGTCTTCGATGAATTCCCTTTGTATTCGCTGTTGTCGGCTGACGGAACAATCAATGCTGAGCGATATCCGGGGTTTGCAGCACTAGCAAGTGAATCAACGTGGTATCGCAACAATGTGGCCGAATCGAACTTCACTCATCAGGCTGTCCCTGCTGTTATGGCATCAGCCGTTCCGCAACAAGAGGGTGGCCCCTTTCTCTCCCAATACCCAAAGAACATCTTCACTCTGTATGCAGGGAAAACTTCGGTTGGTGGCATTGAGCCAGTGACAAGTTTGTGTCCGAAGAGTATTTGTCGGGGGCCAAAAGAAGTCAACGCAATCTTTGAGTATGAACGATTTAAACGCTTCATGCGTGATGCCACCTATGTATATGGTCAACGTGTATTGCCGCCCGCCCTTCGCCGCTACGTCCCGTCTATTGAGGGTACGTGGGGTGGTTTTGGCGCTGTTGCTAACAAGTTCAAAGAGCAGTTCGATGTGGGTGCCCTGTCGCAAGTTGATGCGGTCCTCAATGGCACGCAGGCTTACGTTGATGATGATCAGCAACGTGTGCAAGTAGTTCATGCACTTGTCCCGCATGCTCCATGGCGCATTACTCCGGATAATCGAATTGCTCCGCTGTCGCCTTCAATCTCGACATCGAACCCTGAAAGTGAAGATGGTGTTCGAGATACGTATCAGACTTTTCTGTACCAAGTAGCAGCCGCTGACCAGCTGATCGTCAACGTGATGGCGAAACTGAAAGAGAGTGGTAAGTGGGATAACACCATGCTCGTTGTCACGGCAGATCACGGAATCTCTTTTGTTCCTACTCTTCCGCAGCGCCACACTGATTTCACTGAGACGGAAACTGTCAGTGACATCTACCGAATTCCGACCTTTATTAAGTATCCGAAGCAGGCCGCGGGAATCGTCAGCGATTGTGCGATGTCGAATCTTGATTTGTTGCCAACGATTGTTGAGACAACGGGAACAACAACCTCATGGGCCTTTGGTGGCAAATCCGTTGCGCAATCATGCCCAACAAATCGTGTGAGAGAGGTTGTCTCGGCAACAGGTGAGACAACGGTGCTGTCCGGCGGTTTCGAAGAAGTCCGTGACCGGCTTTCTTACTACTCAGAGATGGTGAGCAATGATGGACCTATCCGTCGGGTGGCCGCTATTGGGTCGTCCGCCGAGCTAATCGGTCGTCCAATCTCTTCAAACGTCATCAATAGTGAAGTGACAACTTGGACGGTGAATCAAAAACGCAGTTTCAAGAATGTCGTTGTTCAAAGGGGAGCAAGAGTTCCGTCTCTTGTAACCGGGACGATTCGTCTCTCCGTGCCCGTTGACGTTGGTACTGAAGGAATCGTTGCAATTGACGGAGTCGCGGCTGGTGTAATCGGTGAGCTGTCGGGCGCACGGGACACTGTGTCGTACACCGCGGTTCTTGACTACACGCTGTTGACGCCAGGAGATCACTCCATTGAGTTATTCGTTCGTTCGTCTGATGGCGTGATTACCAAAGTCGGATTGCCTCGTTAGACCACTTAGATAGAAGTTCTAGCTCTCCATGCATCAATATCTTGTAATTGATGGACAACAGATGGAACATCTTCTACTGCAATTGGACGGCTGATGAAATAGCCCTGAGCCTTGTGGCATCGCAATGATGCAAGTGCGCTCAGTTGGTCTTTGTTTTCAATGCCTTCGGCGACTATGTCTGCCCCAAGTGAGTCAGCCATTGCGATAATCGTGCGAACAAGATTGCGTGTGCCTTCGTCCGTGGTGATGTCCTGAACAAAGGCTCGGTCAATCTTGACGCATTGAATCGGAAACTTCTGCAACAATGAAAGTGAGCTGTAGCCAGTTCCAAAATCGTCAATTGCGATGCGGACTCCTAAAGAGTTCAATCGCCGAAGCGCTGACAAAGCTTGAGTCGCTTCGGTAATCATGACTGACTCGGTTACCTCTAGCCATAACTGCTCGGCTGGAACTCCTGATGCTGTGAGAGCATCGCTCACAATTGACACGAATTGAGGATCGTGCAACTGGCGTGGAGACACATTGACACTCATCGTTGTGCTGGGTGACACAATCTCTGCATCGATCCAATGGCGCAGTTGTTTCAGAGCATCGTTCAAAGCCCACGAGCCAAGAGGAACGATGGTGCCGGTTTCTTCGGCGATGGGGATGAACTCTGTTGGAGGCACAATGTCGCCATCACCACGGTTCCAGCGCATGAGTGCTTCAAAGCCCACGACAATTCCCAAATCAATGTCGATAATCGGTTGATGAACAAGATGCAATTCATTTCGTTCAAGTGCTCGGTAGAGGGCGGTCTCAACATCAAGCCTTTTCGTTACTTTCTCAAGCATCGAATCGTCAAAGAGTGCGATGCAGTTACGCCCTGCAGCCTTTGCGCGGTACATGGCTGTGTCGGCATGTCGCATAAGGTCATCAGCTGAGAGGTCAACGCCTTTGGGTGAATACGCAACGCCAATACTTGCCGTTACAAACATGTCACCTTCTGGAGTATTCACGGGTTCTCTGAAAGCATCAAGTACGGACTCGGCGAGAAGCACAGATTGAGTTGGGCTTTCCGTTGTTGCATCAAGGATGACAAATTCATCACCTGCGATACGTGCGACAGATGCATGAGACGGAACAGCAGCGATCAATCGTGATGCAACGAGTGTGAGCACATTGTCGCCAATTGAATGCCCGAGAGAGTCATTGATGTTCTTGAATCGGTCAACGTCAATGAAAAGGATTGTGGGTTGTCGCGATGTTCGCCATGCTTGTTGTACCGCGGTCTCGATGTGCTCAAGCATCAGAATGCGATTAGGAAGACCAGTGAGTGAATCGGTGAGAGCACTTTTCATGAGGTGATCTTGGGTGCGAGCATTTGCCCGTACAGATTGAATGACCCGGACCATGACGACGATTGCTAGAACTGACACTGACACTGTTCTTACAACTCGATCTTGTGTATCGAACGGGTCGGTGATCGCGAGAAGAACAACAGGGACAATGAGCGACGCAGTAGTGGTGACTAGCCGTGTCATTAATGGTGGGGAAGTTCTGCTTGTCCCTGAGGTGTAGATGTGCCGAATGGTGGGATGAAGAAAACCAGCAGCTGCGAAACCGCAGGTGATCAGGAAGGGTGTTGTGTACGTCGTCGACGTAATCGAAAAGTCCTGACGAAAGGACATCGCCCGTAAAACAATGCCTGTGAGCCCCACGAACACAGCGAGTCCCAAGAACCCGACAGATGGCGATGGTGCAGAGTCAGAAAACAACAGGGTCGCGAGGAGGAACAACACCACCATGGCTGCGCCCAAGGTGGATGCTCGAAGAATGGTGAGCGACGAGCTTGTTGATTCTTGAATTGCAGGTTGAACCAGGACAACCCAAATCAGCACCCATGCTCCAAGACCGACGATGAGTCCGTCGGGAAGAACGCTTGAGGCTCGTTGTCCAAGACGATTGCGAACAAAGACAACGAGTCCGGCAACGAGAATAAGTTGGGATGCGAGAACTAAGGATTCCACGGTGGATGCACTTAACTCGCCAAGTGAAGCGGAAAGTGCTGTCACCAAGAAGAAGATGGACAACAGTGATGTTGCCGTAACGCTGACGGGTGGGCGGTGAATGATCCATCCGCCCACCAGGCACACTGCGGCCAGGGAAATAGCGGCAATGGCAAAAGGGGAGTCGGTGGAACCGCTAGAGACTCCGTGCAGACAGGCCACAGCTATTCCGACGGCTGCAATGACCCACGATGAGCCTGAAAGTGCCCTACGCGCCACGAGAACCTCATTTCGGCATAGTGCGAACGCCCAATACGAACGCTTATGAAGGTACTACGACCATGACCGCAGGCGGTGGAATCCGTGCTCTGTTGGGCATTTCAGTAGGCTGATTACAAATGACAACCGTTGCGCCAACAATCTCGGTCGTAGTCCCTGGCTCACATCTGATGCCCGAACTACTCGGCCAACGCGACGAGTTGTTGCGCAGAGTGGAAGAGGCATTCCCCGATGTTGCTGTTGTGGTGCGGGGAAACGAAATCAACTGTGTGGGTCCCCGAGCTCATCAAGTGGGCAAGCTGTTTGAAGAGATGGTGCTGCTTCTCCAGCGTGGCGAGAAACTCGATCAATCAGTCATGGATCGCAGCATTGTGATGGTTCGCGCCGAGCAGCGTCCGAGCACCATTTTGACCGATGACATCCTGAAGGGCTCGCGCGGTCGCATGGTGCGACCAAAGACTGCTGGACAGAAGCGGTATGTGGACGCCATTCGAAACAACACCATCACTTTTGGTATCGGCCCAGCTGGAACGGGAAAGAGTTGGTTGGCTGTCGCCATGGCCGTTCAGGCATTGCATGCTCGACAAGTGCAAAGAATCATCTTGACCCGCCCTGCAGTAGAGGCGGGAGAGCGATTGGGTTTCCTGCCTGGTGACCTCATGGCAAAAATCGATCCATATCTCCGTCCGTTGTACGACGCTTTGTACGACATGGTTGATGCTGAGGCCGCTCAGAAACTTATCGAGCGTCAAACAATTGAAGTCGCACCGCTTGCCTTCATGCGAGGACGAACACTCAATAACTCCTTCATCATTTTGGACGAGGCGCAGAACACGACGCCAGAACAGATGAAGATGTTTCTTACCCGCATCGGTTTCGGTTCGAAAGTTGTCGTTACAGGCGATATTTCTCAGATAGACGTTCCCGATGGCCGTAGCGGTCTCGTTGGCCTCGAAAAGAAACTTGGAGAAATAGATTCTCTAGAGTTTGTGCGTCTTGACGGCTCTGACGTGGTGAGACACCGTATTGTTGCTGACATCGTGGCTGCGTATGAAAAGTTCACTTCTTCTTCCGATGGACCCCGTCCACGTCGAGGTTCTTCGCGTGCCTGATTCACGACCCAAAGTTGACGCTCCAAAACGAGCAGGGGGCGATGGTGTTCCCGAAGTGTTTTGCTCGGACGAGCAGGATTCAATTCCAATAGACCTTGAGCGATGGCGTCGCCTCGCGATTGATGCACTGACTTCCCAGGGCATCCGAGGAGCCTGTGAACTTTCGCTGTTCTTTATTGACGAAGAAACAATCAGTGACCTCAACTCCGAACACATGGGAAAAACTGGTCCGACAGATGTACTGGCATTCCCGCTCGATGGAGTGGAAGTCGCGGAAACCCAGGGTCCCGGCGCGTTAACGCGTGGTCCAGCCCGACCGCATCCTGATCATGACGATATGCCCACATTGCTGGGTGATGTTTTGGTGTGTCCAGTTGTCGCTGAGAAGCAAGCCCCTACGCACGCGGGCACTCTTGACGACGAGATTGCGTTGCTCGTTGTTCATGGCATTCTGCACATACTCGGGTTTGATCATGATAACGACAAGAACCTCGCGGTGATGCGCGCAGCCGAATTGGCCATTCTGACCAAGCACCACTGGAACGGCATCGTTCCTGATGGATTTCAACAAGGACACAACGAATGATTGCTCAAGCTCCAACAACGATTGATTGGTGGATCATCGTCGGGATTCTGGTGTTGCTTGTCGTACTGATGGTGTTTTCCGTTGCTGAGATGGGCTTGTCTCGTATGACGAAGCCGAAGGCTCAGGCACTTGCTGACTCGGGTGCCAAAGGTGGCGCTTCGCTTCTTTCGCTTGTTAAGAATCCGGAGAAATGGGTCAATCCACTTCTTCTCTCGGTCAATATCTGCCAGACAGTGCAAGCAACATTGACCGGTGTTGTTGCAGGTCGTCTTTTTGGTGCCGCGGGTGTAGTTACCGGTGTGCTTCTGAACGTCGTTGTCTTCTTTGTGTTTGCTGAGGCTGTACCGAAGACATACGCAGTCATTCACTCCGACCGAGCCGCGCTATCAACAGCACGTCTTATCTCCGGACTTGCAAGGTTCTGGCCATTGCGTATGGCATCACAAGCCTTGATTGGTCTGACAAATATTGTCGTGAAAGGCAAAGGTTTGGAGCAGGGACCTTTTGTCCGCGAACAAGAGTTTCTCGGCATCATTGAAGCTGCTGCTGAAGAAGAAATTATTGAGCACGAAGAGCGTGAACTGATTGAATCCATCATTGAATTTGGTGACACTGTTGTGCGCGAGATCATGCAGCCTCGACCTGACTTTGTTTTGCTCGATATGGGTACAACTGTTGACGCTGCGCTCGATGAAGCCTTCGAACACGGCGTGAGTCGATTGCCAGTGATGCATGAGGACGAAGAAGGCAACGAGGACGTGCTGGGAGTTGCGTACATTAAAGATCTGATGATTCGCAGTCGTGCAGGTGGGGGTGCTGAATCCATTGACTCATTGGTGCGGCCAGCAATTGTGATTCCTGAGTCAAAGCCTGTAGCGAAACTGATGCGCGAAATGCAGAAGGAACATTTCCACATGGCAATCGTGGCCGATGAGTACGGGAGCATCGCTGGCCTCGTGACTCTTGAAGACTGTCTTGAGGAATTGGTGGGAGAGATTGTTGATGAACATGATGAGGAAGATGACTCCATACGTCAGCTTCCGAATGGTGTGTCTCTTGTAGATGCAGGAATGTCCATCTCTGACTTCAATGATGCATTCAAGATTTCCCTGAATGATGAAGAGTTCGACACGGTGGGCGGATATATGTTCGGCGTTCTTGAACATGTTCCCGCAGTGGGGGAGTCCATAGAAGTCGACGGATGGAAGCTTGCCGCTGAAGAGATTGAGGGACGACGAATCACCAGCGTCCGTGTCTCTCCGATTGTTGCGACTGACTAGTTCAGGCTGCGAATGAGATCTGTTCGCTTTGGTTTTCCAAGTGCTGTGCGCGGAATCTCTGTGACGATCTCAATCCGGCGTGGAGCGCAATGCGCTGGCAAAGTTTCCTTCACGTGTGAGCGAATGTCTTCGAGCGATGGATTCTGTTCGTTGGCAACAATCCACGCGGTGACGAGTTGACCCCATTCGTGATCAGGTATTCCAGCGACACAGACATCGTTGACCATGGGCGATGTGCGAATGGCCGCTTCAACATCTTCAGGCCAGACATTTTCTCCACCCGTGATGATCAGATCGCCTTCGCGACCTTCAACAGCGAGACGACCGTTCTCAAAAGTGCCGATGTCTCCTGTGCGAAGCCAGCCATCGTTAGTCAATGGTGATTCCTCGTCTCGGTAGGCGCGCATCAGCATGGGGGCTTTGACGTAGATGATTGATTCGCGAATGTCAATCTCCACGTTCTCTAGTGGTGTTCCGTCGTAGACGACTCCACTGCCAGTCTCTGTCATGCCGTATGTGGTGACGGTATTGGTTGGACGATCTTGTGGTGGGCGTGCACCGCCAAGAACAATGGTGCGAAATTTGGTGCTGTCGACGCGCTGTAGGGCAGTGCTTACAAGGGAGACAAGAGTTGCTCCTTCACGCGCGGCTGCGTCATACGCCTCCGCGCTGAAAGAAGGAACTGCAATGACCGGAGTGTCGGTCACGATGGATCGCAGGATCACACTGAGCCCACCAACATGAGATGGGGGTAGACATGCCAACCATTTGTCTGAGCCTGTGACGCCGAGACGTCGGCTTGTTGCCTGTGCACTGGCTACGACGGCATCAAGAGTGAGGACAACCGCTTTGGGTCGGCCGGTAGTGCCACTGGTTGCAACCACCACCGCATCGCCGCTCTCTACGAAGGTTCCTTGAATGTTTGTTTCACTTTGAAGAGTCGCCACTTTCGTTGGCATGACAGCTTCCATCACCATTGTTCTTGCTGGCGCGGGCAGTCGTTGGTCGAGGGGAAATATGGCGTCCCCTTCGTCCCAGGCACGACGAATGCGGTCGATCATCTGCGGGCCACACGGCATATCAAGGCAGATGAGTTCGTTCACGCTTTCAGCCTATGGGAGGTGCGACACTTGACGAATGAACAACGCGACGCCTGCTGCAGAACTTGGTTGGAAGAAGTGGGTTGTGGGTTCTCGGCCCCGCACCTTGCCCGCTGCCGTCGTACCGGTCATGGTGGGTGCGGCCTGTGCTTCTGCGGATTCTCCTGTGTGGTGGCGAGTCTCGCTCGCGCTTTTGGTCAGCCTTGCTCTCCAAGTGGGGGTGAACTACGCGAATGACTATTCCGACGGCATTAAGGGAACCGATGCAGACCGTGTTG